>NZ_JBKKRK010000007.1:0-313618 GCF_048847255.1 Pseudomonas algeriensis
CCAGCGGGCGCAGATTTCAGGTATCACACCAATCCACTGTGGGAGCGAGCTTGCTCGCGATGGCGTCAGCTCAGCCGCATAGATATCAACCGACAGCCCCCTATCGCGAGCAGGCTCGCTCCCACAGTAGATCTCCAGCGGGCGCAGATTTCAGGTATCACACCAATCCACTGTGGGAGCGAGCTTGCTCGCGATGGCGTCAGCTCAGCCGCATAGATATCAACCGACAGCCCCCTATCGCGAGCAGGCTCGCTCCCACAGGTATAGGGGATTTCAGGTCAACTGCGGCCCGAACTCTACCACCGGCATCTGCCGCTTCATCAGCACTTCGCCTTTGCGAATCGAGTAAAGCGGCAGGCCCTGGCTGCGGATCACTTCGTAGTCGCTGTCGGCCGAAAGGACCAGCAGGTTCGCCGGACGCCCAGGCTCCAGCCCGTAGCGCTCGCCCAGGGCCATGGCCTTGGCACTGTTGTCGGTGACCAGGTCCAGGGCGCTTTGCAGGTTGCGATAGCCGAGCATATGGCAGATGTGTAGCCCGGCTTCGAGCACGCGCAAGATGTTGCCATTGCCCAGCGGGTACCATGGATCGACGATCGAATCCTGGCCGAAACACACATTCATTCCGGCTTCGAGCAGTTCATTGACCCGGGTGACGCCGCGACGCTTGGGGAAGTTGTCGAAGCGTCCTTGCAAATGGATGCTTTCAGTCGGGCACGATACGAAGCTGATTCCAGAGTGGCCGAGCAGGCGGAACAGCTTGGCGCAGTAGGCGTTGTCGTAGGAGCCCATCGCCGTGGTATGGCTGGCGGTCACCCGCGCGCCCATGTCGCGACTGCGCGCTTCTTCGGCGAGCACTTCGAGGAAGCGCGAGTGTGGGTCGTCGGTTTCATCACAATGCACGTCCACCAGGCAGCCGGTGCGCTCGGCCAGGTCCATCAGGAACTTCACCGAACTGACACCCTGGTCGCGGGTGTATTCGAAATGCGGAATGCCCCCCACCACGTCGGCGCCCATGCGGATCGCTTCTTCCATCAGCTCGCGGCCGTTGCGGTAGGACTCGATGCCCTCCTGGGGGAACGCGACGATTTGCATGTCGACCAGATGGCGGCTTTCCTCGCGCACTTCGAGCATTGCCTTGAGCGCCGTGAGCGCCGGATCGGTCACGTCGACGTGGGTGCGCACGTGTTGGATGCCATGGGCGGCCAGGGCCTGGAGAGTCTTCTTGGCGCGGGTCTTGGTGTTTTCTTGGGTGATGGTGGCCTTGCGTTCGCCCCAGCATTCGATGCCCTCGAACAGCGTACCGCTCATGTTCCAGCGCGGTTCACCGGCGGTCAGTGTGGCGTCCAGGTGTATGTGCGGCTCGACGAAAGGCGGCACCACCAGGTTGCCTCCGGCATCAATGTCTTCGGGGCCCAGGCTGGGGGCTTCGGTCTGGCGGGCGATGCTGGCGATCAGGCCGTTTTCCAGGTGCAATTCATGCAAGCCTTCGCGGTTGCGCAGGCGGGCGTTGATGATGTGCATCAGGCGAATCCTTTAGAGGTCTTGCAGGGGCGCGTCAGCGGTGCGAGTGCCTGTCACGCCGATCAATAGCACATACGTTAGCGCGCCGGTGGCGATTCCTACCAGCGGTGCGATCCATGGCGAGTTGAACGCCGCAACGGTGCCGACGGCATAGGCACCCAGCCCAGGCCAATTGAACGCAGGCAGTTGCGCCTGCGCCAGGCGAGGATAGCGCCCACGCCAGCGGAAGAAGAAGTCGGCCATGATGACCCCGCCAATCGGTGGAATCACGGTGCCGAGCAGGATCAGGTAAGGCACCAGCAAATCGTACATGCCCAGCAACGCCAACAGGGTGCCGATCGCGGCGCCGACCAGCGTGACCGCCCTGCGTCGGCGAGTGCGCAGCAGGTTGCAACCGGCCACGGCGAAGTTGTAGATGGTGTTGTCCTGGGTGCTCCAGATATTGAGCAGCAGCATTGCCATCGCCGCCATGGCGAAGCCCTGCAACAACAAGACTTCGACGACGTCGGGCTGCTGGTAGACGATGGCACCGTATGCGCCGATCAACACCATCAGGCCATTGCCCAGGAAAAAGCCGATCAGGCTCGCCAGCACCGCGACCTTCGCCGAGCGGGAAAAACGTGTCCAGTTGGTCGCCTGCGTGGCGCCGCTGACGAACGTGCCGAAAACCAGGGTGATTGCCGTAGACCAATCCAGATTACCCGTTGGCACAACCGCCAGCAGGCCATCGAGGCCGCCAACCTTCTGCGTCGCGACCCACATCGAGAGCATCAGCAACAACAGCATGGCCGGTACGGCGATGTACGACAGGATCTCCAGCCCGCGATAGCCGATATAAGCCGTGGCGCAGAATCCCAGGCCGAACAGCACCATCAGCCCCAGCACCGTGCCCTGGCCCAACTCGAAATACTTGCCCAGCACCACCGCAGCGGTGGCCGTGCCCCAGGCGTACCAACCGATCTGGGTAAAGCCCAGGATCAGATCGCTGAGCTTGCTGCCTACTTCGCCAAAACAGAGGCGGCCCATCAACACTGAATTGAGCCCGCTCTTGAACGCGATGTAACCCAGGCCCGCGGCATAAAGGCCCAGCAACAGATTGCCGATGACGATGACGCCGAGCATGTCCGCGAAACCGAACGCCACGCCCAGCTTGCCACCGGCAAACATGGTGGCGGTGAAAAACGTAAAGCCCAGCAGCACCATGGCCGTGGAAGCCAGGCCCTTGCGTGCGCTCATCGGGACTTCACTCAAGGGGTAGTCATTACCGGGATCGTTCTGGGTCATGTGGCGGGTCCTTGCGGAGAGAGAAAAAGCGCAAGCGTGCAGCGGCCGTGCCAAGCGAGCGATCGCCGGTTATTTATAGACAATCCCGTTGGGTTGGGTGGGTTTGGAGGAACAAAAGTGGTGCAGGGATGGTTCACGTTGGAACACGGAGGGGCCCGTGGGGGAGCGAGCAAGCTCGCTCCCCCACACCGTAAAGATTTCAGGTAGGGGAAAGCGGCCCTAAGAACCGCAACACCGCCGCGACGATGGCTTCCGGCGCATCCTCCTGAACCAGATGTCCAGCGTTCGGCACGGCCTGAAACAGCGCCCCCGGAATCATCTTGTGCAGCGCGCGGCCACGCTCGATGGGGATCCATTGGTCATCTTCACCCCACAATATCTGGGTCGGGCAGCGTACGCTGGGGTACAGCCCTTCGACCTCACGGGTGTAGCGCTCGTCCATCTGCGCAATCTGCCGGTAGAAGGCCGCCTGGCCCGGATCGCCAAGCCACGGCTTCACGTAGGGCGCCAGTTCTGCGTCGCAGATGTCTCGTTTCATCGCGCCGCGGACATAGGTCGGCACGATGGCGCGCTGGATGTAATCGGGCAGGCCGCTGAACGCCGCTTCATGCTGGCGCACATGCTGGACGAAAGGCGAACCCCAGGGCGACAGGGCCACCGGGTCGATCAGGGTCAGGCTTCGGTAATCCTTGCCATCGAGCAGATGTGTACGCAGCGCGGTGGCGCCGCCAAAGTCATGGGCCACTACGTCTGGACGCTCCAGGTTCCAGTGTTCCAGCAATTGGGCAAGCAGTGTGTTCTGCACGCCCAGGGACACGTTGGCGTCCGGTTGCGCAGATTGGCCATACCCCAGCAGGTCGAAGTAGTGCACTTTGTGCGTGGCGAAGAAGAGCGGGGCGATGCGGTGCCACACATGGGAAGAAAAGGGCGTGCCGTGGACAAACACCAGCGGCGGGCCGTCGCCGTGGATGGCGTAGCGGACGGGGTGTCCGTTGAACTGGTAGACCTGATCCAGCGGCCAATGGGTCATGATCGTATCCTCTTGGCATGTTTAAGCCAGAGAGCATAGACACAAAAGCTGCAGCTCCCTCGCCACAGCAGGTTTGGTTACTCTCCGTGATAGATGCAGCCGCTGGTGCAGGTCTCGTGGATGCGAATGGCGCTGAGTTCCGGCAGCAGCGGCTTCAACTCATTCCAGATCCACTTGGCCAGGACTTCGCTGGTCGGGTTTTCCAGGCCAGGAATGTCGTTGAGGTAGTTGTGGTCCAGGCGCTCGTAGAGCGGCTTGAAGATCGCCTTGATTTCCGAGAAGTCGCGAATCCAGCCCGTGTGCGGGTCGATGTCACCGCTGAGGTGGATAGCCACCTTGAACGAGTGACCGTGAAGACGGCCGCACTTGTGGCCTTCGGGTACGTGGGGCAGGCGGTGGGCGGATTCGAAGGTGAATTCTTTGAAGATTTCCACAGGTTCAGGCTCTTTAAGGTAGCGGTCGCGAGGCAGGCGGCGGAGTTTATCAGGTTGATCCGTGTGATGCGCGAGCATGCTGACTAAAGGGTCAGCAAACGCTCGCCCCATCCACCGTTGGCCGTCAGTTCAAGGAACTCATCGCCGAGCCGGCGGCTTTCGTCCATCGCCGTGCGCCAGTATTTACGGCGGCTCGGGTCATCGCCCATGAAGCGCTTGAAGTCGTTGCGATCCGGCAGTTTGCCGTAGGGCAGGCGAGCCAGGTATTCGCGCGATGGCGCGAGCAACAGCACGTTCTGGAGGCGTTCGGCGTTGCCCCTGCGCCATGGCAGGCCCTTGTCGAACCAGCCGGGAATGACCCGATCGGTGAAGTGTGGATAGAGGACTATGTCGTCGCCGCTGTAGGGCAGGTCGAGGTGATAGTCCAGCAGACCGCCGTCGCGGTAGGTGCCGGCGCCGGCGCCGGGGAGGTCGCGCACGCCTTCCATTACCATCGGGATCGAGCCCGACGCCAGCAACGCCTGGCGCAGGTTATCGGCGGCCAGCGGCACGAAGCGCGACGGGAAGTCTGTCAGCGGATTCAGCGGAGGCGCCAACCGAGGATCGTGTACGATCAGCCGCTCAAAATGCCGCGACAAGCGTGCGCGGCCCCGCAAGTTGTCGGCAATCACCGACGACAAGCCCAGGCCCAGCCGGCCACGGTGGTCCAGTGCCAGCAAGCCGTGGCTCTTGACCACCATGATGTTGAGCCGGTAGAGCGGGTTATCGAGGATCGTCAGGTCCCGGCCTTCCAGCAGGTCGTCGAGCATGCGCTGGGAGCTTTGGCTGACGCCGGCCATGGTCACGCCTTTGGCGAAGCTCTGTTCGTTATACAAAGTGCCCAGGCGCCGGATACCCTCGGCGGCGTTCGGCAGACAGGCGCTGGCAAAGCGCCAGGAGCCAACCGAAGCGCCGATCAGCGACCGCTCTCGCGGCGCGGCGGGGAGCCATTCGCCGAACAGGGCCAGGTCCAGTCCCTGGATGCCCAAGGCTTTCGGGCCACCGGCGGCACCCGGCAGGATGCCAACATCGGCGGCCTTGAGGCCCGCCTCGCGGATACGCTTGAAGGCGCGGGAGCCGGCCTTGACGGTGAGGGCTGGGAATTTGATATGGATGGCGGTCATACCGGTCTCTGATACTGGCAAGCGATGAATTATAACGACACAAAACCCCGTAGGAACGAGCTTGCTCACGATAGCGTCAGCCCAGTTGCATCGATGGCAACGCAAAGACCGCTGTTGCCAGCAAGCTCGCTCTCAATTGATGTGTGTCCAATGATGGCAATTCAGTTTCAGTTAAGTTCACCCCGATACAGTTTCCCGGTGAAGATTATAAGAAGGAGATAATCCGTGAACCGCCTGACTGCCTTTATTCTCGTGACGCTCATCGCCTTTGGCGCTGGCCTGGCTCAAGCACGAGATCTCCATCGCCATGAGATCAAAAAGCTGGTGGACGCTGGTACCATCCTGCCTTTTGACAAGCTCAACGAAGCGGCCCTGGCCGAACACCCTGACGGCACCGTGATTGATACAGAGCTGGAAGATGAATACGGCAAGTACCGTTACAAGGTGGACCTGCGCGATGCGGATGGCATCGAATGGGACCTGGAACTCGACGCCGTCAGCGGCAAGGTGCTCAAGAATCATCAGGATACGTAATGAAGCTTAGTTTACGCGCCCGCAGCCGCTGGGCGCTGGCGCTGCTGGCGTTCTGTTCACTCGCCATGGCCCGGGACCTGGACCAGGACGAGGCCCTGCAACTGCGCCAACAGGGCGTGATCCTGCCGCTGGAGCAATTGCTCCAACAAGCGCTGGACCGCCATCCTGGCGCCAAGTTGCTGGAGGCCGAGCTGGAGGAAAAGCACGGCGTCTATATTTATGAGGTCGAGCTGCTGGATACCGACGGCGTAGTGCGCGAACTGGACCTGGAGGCCGCTACCGGCCGTTTACTCAAAGATAAGGAAGACTGATGCGCCTGCTCCTGGTGGAAGACCACGTTCCCCTGGCCGATGAGCTGATGGCCGGGCTTGCGCGGCAGGGTTATGCGGTGGATTGGCTGGCCGATGGTCGTGATGCGATCTATCAGGGCAGCAGCGAGCCCTACGACCTGATCATTCTCGACCTGGGCCTGCCGGGCGTTCCTGGGCTTGAGGTGCTGACGCAATGGCGAGCCGGTGGCCTGGCCACGCCGGTGTTGATCCTCACCGCCCGCGGCTCCTGGGCCGAGCGCATCGAAGGGCTCAAGGCCGGGGCCGATGATTACCTGACCAAGCCCTTTCACCCCGAAGAACTGCACTTGCGCATCCAGGCGCTGCTGCGTCGTTCCCACGGCCAGGCCAATCAACCGACGCTCCAGGCGGCCGGGTTGCACCTGGATGAAGGGCGCCAGTGCGTGATTCGTGACGGAGCGGAGATCCAGCTGACCGCCGCCGAGTTCCGCTTGTTGCGCTATTTCATGTTGCACCCCGAGCAAATCCTCTCCAAGAGTCATCTCGCCGAGCACCTGTATGACGGAGAAACCGAGCGCGATTCCAATGTGCTGGAAGTCCATGTCAACCACTTGCGGCGCAAGCTGGGGCGCAACGTGATCGAAACCCGTCGCGGCCAGGGATACCTGTTCGGCGGGCAGACGCAGTGAGATCCATCCAACGGCGCCTGAGCCTTGGGCTGATCGGTGTGATGGTCGTGGTCGGCCTCGTCCTGGCGCAGACCAGCCTGTGGCTGTTCGAACTAGGCTTGCAGCGTTATCTGGAAGCGGGGCTGCGTAACGACAGCGAGAACCTGTTGGTGGCTTTGGTCCGTGGCCCGCAAGGTTTGCAGTTGGACGAGCGGCGCTTGTCACCGGCGTATCTGCGGCCGTTTTCCGGGCACTATTTCCGCATCGATTTCGCCAACGAGCATTGGCGCTCCCGCTCCCTGTGGGACCAGGAACTGCCCCGGCTCGACCATCCGGGCCTGCACAGCAATCTGCAACTGGGCCCCGAAGGCCAGAGGCTGCTGGTACTGCGCACCGACTATCGGCGCTTGGGCCAGGCAATTTCCATCAGCGTGGCCCAGGACTACACGCCCGTGCGGGACAGCTTCCTGAGGATGCAGCAGGTCGGCTTGGGGCTCGGCCTGGCCGGGTTGCTGCTGATCCTGTTACTCCAGCGCCTCACTGTACATCGCGCGTTGCGTCCGTTGGAAAAGGCTCGAGAGCAGATTGCCCAGTTGCAACGCGGGCAGCGCTCGCAGCTCGATGAGCAAGTGCCCAGGGAGCTGGAGCCACTGGTGGCGCAGATCAACCATCTGCTGGCCCACACCGAAGACAGCCTCAAGCGCTCACGCAACGCCCTGGGCAACCTGGGCCATGCCTTGAAGACCCCGCTGGCGGTGCTGCAAAGCCTGGCGTCGAACGAAAAGCTCGACCCTTATCCGGAACTGCGCAAGTTGCTGCTCGAACAACTGGAGCAGGTTCGCCAGCGCTTGAACCGCGAACTCAATCGCGCCCGGTTGTCCGGTGATGCGTTGCCCGGGGCGCACCTGGACTGCGACGCCGAACTGCCGGGATTGCTGGCGACGCTGAACATGATCCATGGCGAGCATCTGCATCTGGCCTACGTCGGGCCGCCCGGCTTGCACCTGCCTTGGGATCGTGAAGACCTGCTGGAACTGCTGGGCAACCTGCTGGACAACGCGTGCAAATGGGCCGACGCCGAAGTGCGCCTGAGCGTGAGCGAGACGGTCGAGGGCTTCAGCCTGGTGGTGGAAGACGATGGGCCGGGCATCCCCGCGGAGCGCCGCGACCAGGTATTCAGCCGAGGCACGCGGTTGGATGAGCAAACCGACGGCCACGGCCTGGGGCTGGGCATCGTGCGCGACATCGTCGACACCTGGGGCGGGACGCTGGCGCTGGGTGACAGCGAGTGGGGCGGTTTGAAGGTCGTGATCGACTTGCCCAAGCGCTGAAACATACTGATGGTGCCGCTGAGCCCTGGGGGAGCGAGCTTGCTCGCAATAGCGTCAGTTCAGCCAAATGAATATCAACTGACCCACCGCCATCGCGAGCCAGCTCGCTCCCACACTGGATCGGCAGTGAATGCGAAACCCGCCGCATGACCCTTGCAGCTTGCCGCCGCTTCCTGCAAAGTCGCGACCTTTTTGTCCGGTGGCTTTCCATCGCTGTGCTTTGAGGTAACGATGATAAATGCAGTAATTGCGGCGGTTGGCGTCATGCTGGTGCTCAGCCTGTCCCGCGTGCATGTGGTGATCGCGCTGATCGTCGGCGCATTGGTGGGCGGCCTGACGGGCGGCCTGGGGATCGAGGCGACGCTCAAGGCGTTCAATGCAGGCCTGGGTGGCGGCGCTACGGTGGCGCTGTCCTACGCATTGCTGGGTGCTTTCGCCGTGGCGATCGCCAAGTCCGGCATGGCTCACGCCTTGGCCGACAAAGCCCTGGCCATGGTCGACCGCCAGGACGCCGCCGGCGGCACGGGCGTCAAGTGGGTGCTGATCGGCCTGCTGGGTACCGTCGCGGTCGCTTCACAGAATATCCTGCCAATCCACATCGCCTTCATCCCGTTGCTGGTGCCGCCGCTTCTATATGTACTGACCAAGTTACAGATGGACCGCCGGTTGATCGCCTGCGTCATGACCTTCGGCCTGATCACGCCCTATATGTTCCTGCCGGTGGGCTTCGGCAATATTTTCCTTAACGAAATCCTGTTGGCCAACGTCGCGAGAAGCGGCGTGGACGTCAGCGGCATCAACATCACCCACGCCATGGGCATCCCGGCGCTGGGCATGGTGTTTGGCCTGGCGCTGTCGTTTATCACCTATCGCAAGAAACGCGTCTATGACCTGAAGAAAATCGCTCGCGCCGAGCAGGTGGCGGTGCGCTATAACCCGCTCAGCCTGTTGGTGGCGGGGTTGGCGATCGCGGCGGCCTTTGCCATCCAGCTGCTGCTCGACTCGATGATCATCGGCGCCCTGGCCGGCTTCCTGATCTTTTCTGTCTCGGGCGTGGTGCGTTGGCGCGAGACCGATGACCTGTTCACCGAAGGCATGAAGATGATGGCGATGATCGGCTTCATCATGATCGCCGCGTCGGGGTTCGCCGAGGTGATGAAGGCCACCGGTGAAGTCCAGAGCCTGGTTGAAACCTCGGCGGCCTGGATCGGCCACAACAAGGGCGTCGGCGCATTGCTGATGTTGCTGGTGGGATTGTTGGTGACCATGGGCATCGGCTCGTCGTTCTCCACGGTGCCGATCCTGGCGACTATCTTTGTGCCGCTGTGCCTGCAACTGGGTTTCAGCCCGCTGGCGATCGTCTGCATCGTCGGCACCGCCGGCGCCTTGGGCGATGCCGGCTCGCCTGCCTCGGACTCGACGCTGGGCCCGACCTCCGGCCTGAACATCGACGGCCAGCATCACCACATCTGGGACACCGTGGTTCCGACCTTCATCCATTACAACCTGCCGTTGCTGGTGTTTGGTTGGGTGGCGGCGATGGTGTTGTAGGCCAAGACCGCGTTGCCTTCATTGCGAGCAGGCTCGCTTCCACATTGGATCGCATTTTCCTGTGGAAGCGAGCTTGCTCGCGATGGGGCCCTTGAATTCAGCGACCCTGCCAACTGACTGTTCACCTTGTCCTACAGTTTTGCCGTGGGCTGCCGTTAACCCAGCTAACCACACCATAAAACCTACAAGAGTGAACAGCATGCGCCTGAGCTTGAAGGCTAAAGTCCTGTCCCTGGCAATACTGCCGGTATTGCTGTCCGCCGTGATCATCAGCCTGACCACTGCGTTCATCTTGAAGGAACAGGCCAGCAAAGAAGTCCAGCAAACCCGCGAGCGCCTGCTCAGCGAGGCCAAGGCCACCCTACAGAATTATGTCGCGGTCGGGCTGACGGCCATCAAGCCGCTCTACGATGCCGCCGCGCCCGGCGATAACGAGGCGCGTGCCCAGGCGATCAAGTTGCTGTCCAATATCAGCTACGGCAAGGACGGCTATTTCTTCGGCTACGACTCCGAGACCATTCGTCTGTTCAAGGCCAACAGCCCTGATGGTGTGGGCAAGAGTTTCAAGGACAACCGCGATCCGAACGGTGTCTACGTCAACCGTGACCTGGTGAAAGTCGCCAAGGACGGCACGCATTACCTCGAATACAGCTCGCCGCTGCCGGGCAGCAAAGACCTGGTGCCGAAGCTCGGCTACACCGAATACTTGTCCAAGTGGGACCTGGCGGTGGGCAGCTCGGTCAACCTGGATGGCATCGAAGGTCAGGTGGCGTTGGTGGAAGCCAAGGTCCACGATCGGCTGCAAGGCGTGATCCTCAGCATCGTCGGGATTGCCGCCGTGGTGTTGCTGGTGATCGCGGTGGTGGGCCTGGTGCTCGCCAACACCATCCTGCGTCCGTTGCACCTGATGAAGGACAACCTCGACGACATCGCGGCGGGAGAGGGCGACCTGACCCGGCGCCTGGCGATTACCAGCCAGGATGAACTGGGCCAACTGGCCGGTTCGTTCAACCGTTTCGTCGACAAGATCCACGGCCTGGTGCGGCAGATCACCGACATGACCTCGCAGCTGACCGGGCTGGTGACGCAAGTCTCCGAGCAAGCCCAGCGTTCAGAGCAGGCCATGGAACGCCAGCGCCACGAAACCGACCAGGTCGCCACCGCGATCAACGAGATGTCCTCCGCCGCCCAGGAAGTCGCCCGCAGTGCCCAGGGCGCCGCCGTCGCGGCCCAGCAGACCGACGAAGAAGGCCAGTCGGCCAAGCGCGTGGTGGCCGGCAGTATCCAGCAGATCCATGCGTTGGTGAACGATATCCGCAGCAGCGGCGTGTCCTTGGACAGTCTGCAACAGGACGTGGCCTCGATCGTCAGTGTCCTGGGAGTGATTCGTTCGATCGCCGAGCAGACAAACCTGCTGGCCCTTAACGCCGCCATCGAGGCCGCGCGGGCCGGCGAAGCGGGACGCGGTTTCGCGGTGGTCGCCGATGAGGTCCGTGCCCTGGCCAGCCGGACCCAGCAAAGCACCCAGGAAATCCAGGGGATGATCGACCGGTTGCAGTCCGGCACCCATGCGGCGGTGGAAGCGATGCGCCGTTCCAGTGAGGCCGGCGACGGCACGTCGGAACGTGCCAATGAGGCTGGGGCTTCACTGGACACCATGGCGCAGCTGATCGGCACCATCAACTCGATGAACGCCCAGATCGCCAGTGCCGCCGAGGAACAGACCGCGGTAGCCGAAGAAATCAACCGCAGCGTTCACCAGATCGCCGTGGCCGTGGACAGCGTTGCCGACGAAACCCAACTCGGCGCCCAGACCTCCCGCAGCCTGGCCGACCTGGGCCAGCGCCTGGGCAAGCTGGTGGGGCAGTTCCGGATCTGATCCGGGCAGCAGGAGCTGCCGAAGGCTGCGATCTTTCGCTTTCGATCCAGATGTGCCGCCTGGCTTGCCAGGCCCTATCGGAAGCGGAGGATCGCAGCCTTCGGCAGTTTCTGTCGGTCATCCTGTGGGAGCGAGCTAGCGAGCTCCCACAGTTGTTCTTCGCCGCCTGCATAGCCGGATCAGTGCCTGGGCTATGGCTCGCGCACCCTGTATCAACACGCCGAACGGCACATCCACCGCAATGTCGGGTCGAAAAGCGGCGGGGTAGGCCACGTCCGGCCAGGCGGTATTGATTTGGGTTCATGGCGCGCAGCAGACGCGACGGCACTCCGGCGAGTCCTGGCGGACTAATGTGTATCTGCCAAAGGACATGGAAAGCAAATGAACCGCAAGAACCTCCAAAACAAATCGCAGATGTTGCTGCTGATCCTGGTCAGCATCGCCTTCGTCTGGATCCTGCTGCCGTTCTACGGAGCGGTGTTCTGGGCCGTCATCCTGGGCATCGTCTTCGCGCCGCTGCAGCGGCGGCTGCAATTGAAACTCAATTGGCCGCGCAACCTCACGACGCTGCTGACCCTGACCAGTTGCATGCTGATCGCTGTCTTGCCGGTCATCGTCATCAGCACCTTGCTGGTTCAGGAAGGCGCGGCACTCTACAAGAGCCTGGAAAGTGGCGAGCTGGACGTTGCCGATTACCTGGCCCGCTTCAAGGAAGCATTGCCCCCGTACTTCCAGCACCTGCTGGACCGTTTTGGCCTGGGCAACCTGAGCGGGTTGCGGGACAAGATCGTCAAGAGCGCGATGCAGGGCAGCGAATTCTTCGCCACCCAGGCGTTCAGTTTCGGCCAGGGGACGTTCCAATTCCTGGTGAGCTTTTTCGTGATGCTCTACCTGCTGTTCTTTTTCCTGCGCGACGGTCCGGAACTGGTGCGCAAGGTTCGCTTTGCCGTGCCTTTGGCGGAGCACCAGAAGCGCCGTCTGCAGTTGAAATTCAACCGGGTGGTGCGGGCGACGGTGAAAGGCAACCTGTTGGTAGCGATTACCCAGGGCGCACTGGGCGGCTTGATCTTTTGGGTGCTTGGCATCCCGACAGTGCTGCCCTGGGCGGTGCTGATGGCGTTCCTGTCGCTGCTGCCAGCCGTGGGAGCGGGCATCGTCTGGGCGCCGGTGGCGGTGTATTTCCTGCTGTCCGGGGCGATCTGGCAGGGCGTCGTGCTGACCCTGTTCGGTGTATTCGTGATCGGCCTGGTGGATAACTTCCTGCGGCCGATCCTGGTGGGCAAGGACACCAAGATGCCCGACTACATGGTCCTGGTCTCGACACTGGGCGGGCTGGCGGTGTTTGGCCTGAACGGCTTCGTCATCGGCCCGTTGATCGCGGCACTGTTCCTGTCGTGCTGGGCGTTGTTCGTCGAAAATACGCCTCGGGTGCAATTGCCTTAGGCGCGCAGCAGATAGGGACCGATGCGTTGCGACATGGCCTGGGCAGCGGGCAGTGAAGTCAGCGGGCCGCTGATGGTCACACCGTCCTGCACCAGGTACCAGCAAGCCAGCAGGCCTCGTTCCCTGAGCGGGGCGGGGACGGCGCTGCCAACGACAGACATGATTTGAACCTTGGGCATGGGAAACCTCCATCAATCGATGGGGCTACCTTACGTCTCATGAAGGATGGGGAAAAATCAACGGCTTCAATAGTAGGAATCGATGCCGCTCAATCGACCACCAGGTCCAGCATGTGCACCACTTCCTGCTCGTTGAGCAGTCCCTTGCGGACCAGGCTCTCCGCGAGCAGGGAGAGGAACTTGGCGCTGCGGTGGCCTTCCAGGTGCTTGAGCTCGGTCAGTGCGTTGTACACCTTGCTCGAGGTGCACAGTCCCACGATGCGGTGAGGGTTTTGTGTTGGCATGGCTTCGTCCTTGTTGTTATGAAGCTGCAATGGCGGACCGGGACAGTTTGCGGCACGGCCATGACGCTCAGGTGACAGCTTGGGATTGGGAAAAACAAAGCAGGATTCAGACCATGATGCCGCATTGGCGCCAAATTATTGTTCTGGTAGCGACCTCAGACAGGCGCTCTACGGCCATCAGCGGGCTCTGACCGCCGAAAGGCGCCCATAAAAAAGCCCCTGAATCTTTCGATTCAAGGGCTTTGATTTTTGCTGTCTGGCTCCACGACCTGGACTCGAACCAGGGACCCAGTGATTAACAGTCACTTGCTCTACCAACTGAGCTATCGCGGAATGACGCGTATGTTACTGATTGGAAAAGAGAAGTCAAGCTTGGGTTGATGATTGGGCAGGATTTTCGTGGTTGAGGTGTTCAGGTAGCAAATGTTACTGCTCCACACATTACCGGCCGGACGCTGACCATTGTGGCGAGGGGATAAATCCCTGGCCACAGGGGGCACCCAAAAAAAAACGGGAAGCTCGATGGCTTCCCGCTTTTCATCCAGCGCCGGGGTGTCAGATCACCTGGACGATGGCCTTGGTTACCGCATCGATGTTGTTCTGGTTCAGCGCGGCCACGCAGATGCGGCCGGTGTCCAGGGCATAGATGCCGAACTCGTTGCGCAGGCGCGTCACTTGTTCAACGGTCAGGCCGGAGTAGGAGAACATCCCGCTCTGGCGTGCGACGAAGCTGAAGTCGTGGTGCGGCGCGGCCTTGGCCAGCATGTCCACCATCTGGTCGCGCATGCCGCGGATACGCAGGCGCATCTCGGCCAGTTCTTCTTCCCACTGGGCCCGCAGCTCAGGGCTGTTGAGCACGGCGGCGACGATGCTGGCGCCGTGGGTTGGCGGGTTGGAGTAGTTGGTGCGGATCACGCGCTTGACCTGGGACAGGACGCGGGCACTTTCTTCCTTCGACTCGCTGACGATCGACAAGGCGCCGACGCGCTCGCCATACAGCGAGAACGACTTGGAGAACGAACTGGAGGCGAAGAAGGTCAGGCCCGACTCGGCGAACAGGCGCACCGCCGCGGCGTCTTCATCAATACCCTTGCCAAAGCCCTGGTAGGCCATGTCCAGGAACGGCACGTGGTTCTTGGCCTTGACCACGGCCAGCACGTTTTTCCAGTCCTCGGGGCTCAGGTCCACGCCGGTCGGGTTGTGGCAGCAGGCGTGCAGCACAACGATCGAGCGGTCGGGCAGGGCGTTGAGGTCTTCCAGCAGGCCGCTGCGGTTCACGTCGTGGGTGGCGGCGTCGTAGTAGCGATAGTTCTGTACTGGGAAACCGGCGGTTTCGAACAGGGCGCGGTGGTTTTCCCAGCTTGGGTCGCTAATGGCCACGACCGCGTCTGGCAGCAGTTGCTTGAGGAAGTCGGCGCCGATCTTCAGCGCGCCAGTGCCGCCCACGGCCTGGGTGGTGATGACGCGGCCCGAAGCGATCAGCGGGGAGTCCTTGCCGAACAGCAGGGTCTGGACCGCCTGGTCATAGGCGGCGATGCCGTCGATCGGCAGGTAGCCACGGGACACGTGCTGAGCCACGCGAATCGTCTCGGCTTCAACCACGGCGCGCAGCAATGGAATGCGCCCTTCCTCGTTGCAGTAAACACCTACGCCCAGGTTGACCTTGTTGGTACGGGTGTCGGCGTTGAAAGCTTCGTTGAGGCCCAGGATGGGGTCGCGTGGTGCCAATTCGACAGCGGAAAACAGGCTCATTAGTGCGCGGCTCTGAATGGAGAGTGAGGGGACGTGTCGCGCTCCAGCCGGATGCACTAGAGCGGTGCACAAACGGGGAGCTAGTATAGAGGCCATCACCGGGCAGGGCGACAGGCTAATCGGTCTTTACCGTAAGTATTTTCGTTTTTTTTCGACCGTTAGTCCCTTCGCCGCGTCAAAGTCTGCAAGGCGTGTAGGACGCTCGTCTTGAAAGCGAAGGCATTCACCTCCACATTGTGTGAATTCCAGCTTTTTCATCGGCCGACGTCAGTCAATTCGGTCTTCCTCGTTCCCGTCGGCTGGCCGACAGGAGTGAACCCAGGGGTTATGTTATGTCTGAATTCCAGCTAGTCACCCGCTTCCAGCCCGCCGGCGATCAGCCGGAAGCCATCCGCCTGATGGTCGAAGGCATCGAGGCCGGGCTGGCGCACCAGACGTTGCTGGGTGTGACCGGCTCGGGCAAGACTTTCAGCATCGCCAACGTGATCGCCCAGGTGCAGCGCCCGACGCTGGTGCTGGCGCCGAACAAGACGCTGGCGGCGCAGTTGTACGGCGAGTTCAAGGCATTTTTTCCGAACAACGCGGTTGAATACTTCGTTTCCTACTACGACTACTACCAGCCCGAAGCGTATGTGCCGTCGTCGGACACCTTCATCGAAAAGGACGCCTCGATCAACGACCACATCGAGCAGATGCGGCTGTCGGCGACCAAGGCGTTGCTCGAGCGCAAGGACGCGATCATTGTCACCACGGTGTCGTGCATCTATGGCTTGGGCAGCCCGGAAACCTACTTGAAGATGGTGCTGCACGTGGATCGGGGCGATAAGCTCGACCAGCGCGCCTTGCTCCGGCGCCTGGCGGATTTGCAGTACACCCGCAACGACATGGATTTTGCCCGGGCGACGTTCCGGGTGCGGGGTGATGTGATCGACATCTACCCGGCAGAGTCGGACCTGGAAGCGATCCGCATCGAGCTGTTCGACGACGAAGTGGAGAGCATCTCGGCCTTCGATCCGCTGACCGGCGAAGTGATCCGCAAGATGCCGCGCTTCACCTTCTATCCCAAGAGCCACTACGTAACGCCACGGGAAACCTTGCTGGACGCCATCGAGGGGATCAAGGCCGAGCTGCAAGAACGCCTGGAATACCTGCGTTCGAACAACAAACTGGTGGAGGCCCAACGCCTGGAGCAGCGGACCCGCTTCGACCTGGAAATGATCCTGGAATTGGGTTACTGCAACGGCATCGAGAACTACTCGCGCTACCTCTCGGGCCGTCCGGCGGGCGCGCCGCCGCCCACTTTGTACGACTACCTGCCGCCTGACGCCCTGCTGGTGATCGACGAGTCCCACGTCAGCGTGCCGCAAGTTGGCGCCATGTACAAAGGCGACCGTTCGCGCAAGGAAACCCTGGTGGAATATGGTTTCCGCCTGCCCTCGGCACTGGATAACCGGCCGATGCGTTTCGACGAATGGGAAAGCGTCAGCCCGCAGACGATTTTCGTCTCGGCCACTCCTGGCAATTACGAGGCCGAGCATGCCGGTCGCGTGGTCGAGCAAGTAGTGCGGCCGACGGGGCTGGTGGACCCGCAGGTCGAGGTGCGCCCGGCACTGACCCAGGTCGATGATTTGCTGTCGGAAATCACGAAACGCGTGGCCTTGGAAGAGCGGGTGCTGGTCACCACGCTCACCAAGCGCATGGCCGAAGACCTCACCGATTACCTGGCCGACCATGGCGTGCGGGTGCGTTACCTGCACTCGGACATCGACACGGTGGAGCGGGTCGAGATCATCCGCGACCTGCGCCTGGGCACTTTCGACGTGTTGGTGGGTATCAACCTGCTGCGCGAGGGTCTGGACATGCCGGAGGTGTCGCTGGTGGCGATCCTCGACGCTGACAAGGAAGGTTTCCTGCGCTCCGAGCGCTCGTTGATCCAGACCATCGGTCGCGCGGCGCGAAACCTCAACGGCCGCGCGATTTTGTATGCCGATCGCATCACCGGGTCCATGGAGCGGGCTATCGGCGAGACCGAGCGTCGCCGCGACAAGCAGATCGCCTTCAACCTGGCCAATGGCATTACGCCTAAAGGCGTGTTCAAGGACGTCGCCGATATCATGGAAGGCGCCACGGTGCCTGGCTCGCGCAGCAAGAAACGCAAGGGCATGGCCAAAGCCGCCGAGGAAAGCGCCCGCTACGAAGCCGAACTGCGCTCGCCGAGCGAAATCACCAAGCGTATCCGGCAATTGGAAGAGAAGATGTACCAACTGGCCCGTGACCTGGAGTTCGAGGCCGCGGCGCAGTTGCGCGATGAGATTGGCAAGTTGCGCGAGCGGTTGCTGACTGTCTGACTCTTGCAGTGGCCTTCGAAGGCCTCATCGTCGGAACGCCGCCCGGAGCAGGCTCGCTCCCACAGTGGACCGCATCCAGTCCAGTCAACTCGGTTTCCTGTGGGAGCGAGCCTGCTCGCGATGAGGGCGACTCGGTCTGGCAGGCTTTACTCAAATCGGCCTCTCACTGGAGCCCGCCCACCATCGCCTGTTACCATTCGCCCCCTGTTTGATCTTCGCTTTTATCTTCTTTCCGAGACATGCCATGACCACCGTCCGTACCCGCATCGCGCCTTCGCCCACTGGCGATCCCCATGTCGGCACCGCTTACATCGCCTTGTTCAACTATTGCTTTGCCAAGCAGCACGGTGGTGAGTTCATCCTGCGGATCGAGGACACCGATCAGTTGCGCTCGACCCGCGAGTCGGAACAGCAGATTTTCGACGCCCTTCGCTGGCTCGGCATCGACTGGAGCGAAGGCCCGGATGTTGGCGGCCCGCATGGCCCGTATCGCCAGAGCGAGCGCGGCGAGATCTACAAGCAGTACTGTCAGCAACTGGTGGACATGGGGCACGCATTCCCTTGTTTCTGCACCGCCGAAGAACTCGACCAGATGCGCGCCGAGCAGATCGCCCGTGGCGAAACCCCGCGCTATGACGGTCGCGCGCTGCTGCTGTCCAAGGAAGAAGTCGCCCGTCGCCTGGCCGCTGGCGAGCCCCATGTGATCCGCATGAAGGTGCCGACCGAGGGCGTCTGCGTGGTGCCGGACATGCTGCGTGGCGATGTCGAGATCCCATGGGACCGCATGGACATGCAAGTGCTGATGAAGACCGACGGCCTGCCGACGTACTTCCTGGCCAACGTGGTCGACGACCACCTGATGGGCATCACCCACGTCCTGCGCGGTGAGGAGTGGCTGCCGTCGGCGCCGAAACTGATCCTGCTTTACGAGTACTTCGGCTGGGAGCAACCGCAGTTGTGCTACATGCCGCTGCTACGCAATCCGGACAAGAGCAAGCTGTCCAAGCGCAAGAACCCGACCTCGGTGACCTTCTACGAGCGCATGGGCTTCATGCCCGAGGCGATGCTCAACTACCTGGGGCGCATGGGCTGGTCGATGCCCGACGAGCGCGAGAAGTTCTCGCTGCAGGAAATGGTCGAACACTTCGACCTTTCGCGTGTTTCCCTGGGCGGGCCGATCTTCGACGTCGAGAAATTGTCCTGGCTCAACGGCCAATGGCTGCGCGACCTGCCTGTGGAAGAGTTCGCCGCGCGCGTGCAGAAGTGGGCGTTCAACCCTGAATACATGATGAAGATTGCCCCGCACGTGCAGGGCAGGGTCGAGACGTTCAGCCAGATCGCGCCATTGGCCGGGTTCTTCTTTGCCGGTGGCGTGACCCCCGATGCGAGGCTGTTCGAATCCAAGAAGCTCTCGGGCGACCAGGTGCGGCAGTTGATGCAATTGATCCTCTGGAAGCTCGAAAGCCTGCGCCAGTGGGAAAAAGACAGCATCACCGCGACGATTCAGGCAGTGGTCGAATCCCTGGAGTTGAAACTGCGCGACGCGATGCCGCTGATGTTTGCCGCCATTACTGGCCAGGCGAGCTCGGTGTCGGTGCTCGATGCCATGGAAATCCTCGGGCCGGACCTGACCCGTTTCCGCCTGCGCCAGGCCATTGATCTGCTCGGTGGCGTGTCCAAGAAGGAGAACAAGGAGTGGGAAAAGCTGCTGGGCGCGATCGCTTAAGCGGCTGATGGAGGAGGGCATGCCCCGGTTTTCCGGGGTTTGTCGGTAAGTGATTGTTATCCCGGCAAAAAATTTTCAAATTCTTTGAAAATAAATTTGACAGCCCTCCGATACGCCCTTAAGATTCGCCCCGTCCTCAGCGATGAGGGGCTATAGCTCAGCTGGGAGAGCGCTTGCATGGCATGCAAGAGGTCGACGGTTCGATCCCGTCTAGCTCCACCAATTTACACTTCAAGGCCTGGCCACACCGGCCTTGAAGCGATCAACTCTCAGCGTTGATCAGTTGTATAGAAGGGTTTGCGTCCCCTTCGTCTAGTGGCCTAGGACACCGCCCTTTCACGGCGGTAACAGGGGTTCGAGTCCCCTAGGGGACGCCAGTTTTACAGAAGCGATGTTGCAAGATGTCGCTCCGCCGCGAGGCGAAAAATCCGGGGCTATAGCTCAGCTGGGAGAGCGCTTGCATGGCATGCAAGAGGTCGACGGTTCGATCCCGTCTAGCTCCACCAATCTCAGGTTCAAGGTCTGGCCACTCCGGCCTTGAATCGATCAGTTCTCAGCGCTGATCAAGTAAGAAGGTTTGTGTCCCCTTCGTCTAGTGGCCTAGGACACCGCCCTTTCACGGCGGTAACAGGGGTTCGAGTCCCCTAGGGGACGCCACGATTACCCGCTCTGCGGGATTTTATAAGGGTCATTCAATTCTTGAATGGCCCTTTTGTTTGCCTGGCGTTCAGCCAATTTCCTATTCTCCTGAAAATACTTCTGACCGGCGGTCAACATTTCGCTTGCGAAAATTTATTATGAGAATAATATTTCAATCGTAATATTCGGAGGCAACGATGAGCGATAAAAAAGCACAGACCCGCGAACGCATTCTCAAGGCCGCCAGCGATGCGCTGATCCAGCGCGGGCCGGCCGAGCCGAGCGTGGGCGAGGTGATGGGGGCGGCCGGGCTGACGGTGGGTGGTTTCTACGCTCATTTCGAAAGCAAGGACGCCTTGATGCTGGAGGCGTTCAAGCAGTTGCTGAACCGCCGTCGTGGCTTGATCGCCGACATGGATGCCGAGCTGACGGGTGAAGAACGGCGCGCCTTGGTCGCGGCCTTCTACTTGTCGCGCAAGCACCGCGATTCAACCGAGCAGGCGTGTCCGATTCCGGCATCGGTCGGCGAGCTCGGGCGGCTGCCGGATGCATTTCGTGAGGTGCTCAATGAGCATATCGAGCTGATGGTCGCGCAATTGGCCGCCAGCCCCGAAGACGCGGACAAAGCCCTGGCTGACATTGCCTTGATGGTCGGCGGCCTGGCGCTGGCACGGGCATTGGGCCCGGGTGAGTTATCGGATCGTTTGCTGCGCGCCGCCAAGTCGGCGGTGCGCTGAGCTAAGGCGCAAGCCCTGGAGATGAGCATGGACAGGTTGAGCTGGATTCGTGGCGTCAATGGCACCCTTGGTTGGATAGCACCGCGCCTGGTGGCGAAGAAAATGCGCAGGGTCTTCATGAGTCCGCGCAACCTGCCACCGAGGGCCTGGGAGTTGCCATTGCTTGCTTCGTCCGAGCGCATCACCTTGCGCTTCGGCCTGTCTGCCTTGCGCTGGGGCAAAGGCCCGGCGGTCCTGCTGATGCATGGCTGGGAAGGACGGCCGACGCAGTTCGCGGCCTTGATAACCGCGCTGGTGGATGCCGGTTATACCGTGGTGGCGCTGGACGGACCGGCCCATGGTCGCTCGCCGGGCCACGAAGCCAACGTCCTGTTGTTTGCCCGGGCGATGCTCGAAGCCGCAGCTGAGTTGCCACCGCTGCAAGCGGTGATCGGTCACTCCATGGGTGGCGCCAGTGCCATGCTGGCGGTCCAGTTGGGCTTGCGGACCGAGACGCTGGTCAGCATCGCCGCGCCTGCGCGGATCCTCGGCGTGCTGCGTGGGTTCGCCCGGATGATGGGAATGCCCGCCAGGGCCCGCTCGGCGTTCATTCGCCAGGTGGAGCAGGATGTGGGCATGCGGGCTTCGAAGATGGATGTTGCGCAATACCAGCTGGATATTCCAGGGTTGATTGTCCATGCCGAGGACGATACGTCGGTTTCGGTCAGGGAATCGCAACTGATCCATGAAGCCTGGTTCGACAGTCGCTTGCTGCGGTTGTCCGAGGGTGGACACCAGCGAGTCCTGGCCGATCCCCGTGTCATTGATGGCGTGTTATCACTGCTGGCGGGGCGCAGCCTGCAAGCGCGGCAATCGGCTTGAGCTTCCGTTACACTGCCCCGATCCAAATTCGACCGGGAGAGGGGCATGGGCTGGGATCGGGCAACGCCGTTCATTATTGATCTTCAGGTCAATCCAGAAGATATCGATGGGCTAGGCCACGCCAACAATGCGGTGTACGTCACCTGGCTGGAGCGTTGCGCGTGGCGGCATTCCCAGCGCCTGGGCCTGGATCTGGTGGAATACCGGCGACTGGATCGGGCGATGGCGGTGGTGCGGCATGAAATCGATTATCTGGCGGCCGCCTACGAGGGCGACGAATTGCAGTTGGCGACCTGGATCGTCGACTGGGACCAGCGCCTGAAAATGACCCGGCATTTCCAGCTGGTCCGTCCCAGTGATAACACCACATTGCTGCGGGCCCAGACCACTTTCGTCTGCATCGAACTGTCTACCGGCCGGCCCAAGCGCATGCCGCCGGAGTTCATCGAAGGTTATGGCGTGGCGCTGAATTCATCTGGCCTCTTTATAGACTGACCCACCGCCATCGCGAGCAGGCTCGCTCCCACAGGGTTTGGTGGTGGATTCCGGTTTTGTGGGCGCCTTGGAGTCGGGGTGGGGGGGGGCGTGGGGTCGATGGGGGGGGGCCCAAAACAAACAAAACAAAAAAAAAAAACGCCATCGCGAGGAGGCTCGCTCCCACAGTGATTCGTGGTGGATTCCGATTTTGTGAAGGAAATCCGCTAAACTGCCGCACGTTTTTTCGTTGAGTGTGTTTCCCATGCAAATTGCCTTGGCGCCCATGGAGGGGTTGGTCGACAACATCCTGCGGGACGTCCTGACCCGTGTTGGTGGCATCGACTGGTGCGTCACCGAGTTCATTCGCGTCAACGACCGTCTGCTCACGCCGGCCTATTTCCATAAGCTTGCCCCTGAACTGTTGACCGGTGCCCAGACAGCGGCGGGTGTGCCCCTGCGTGTGCAGTTGCTCGGTTCCGACCCGGTATGCCTGGCGGAAAACGCGGCGCTGGCCTGCGAGCTGGGCTCCGAGGTGATCGACTTGAATTTCGGTTGCCCGGCCAAGACGGTGAACAAGTCACGGGGCGGGGCGGTGTTGCTCAAGGAGCCAGAGCTGCTCAACGAAATCGTGGAACATGTCCGTCGTGCGGTGCCCAAGCACATTCCGGTTACGGCGAAGATGCGCCTGGGTTTCGACAGCCCGGACGGCGCGCTGGTCTGCGCCACGGCGCTGGCCGAGGGCGGCGCGGCGCACATCGTTGTGCATGCGCGGACCAAGGTCGACGGCTATAAGCCACCGGCCCACTGGGAGTGGATTCCCCGCGTCCAGGAAGTGGTCAAGGTGCCGGTGTTCGCCAACGGCGATATCTGGTGCGTCGATGACTGGCGTCGGTGCCGGGAAATCAGCGGTGTCGAAGACATCATGCTCGGCCGTGGACTGGTCTCCCGTCCCGACCTGGCGCGGCAGATCGCCGCCGCCCGGGCGGGTGAAGAGGTTATCGAGATGTCTTGGGCCGACCTGCAACCGATGCTCCAGGATTTCTGGGTACAGGTGGTGGAACAATTGACCCCTCGCCAGGCGCCGGGTCGCTTGAAGCAATGGCTGGCCATGCTGACCCGCAATTACCCCGAAGCCGTGGAGTTGTTCGGCGCGCTACGGCGAGAAACGGAACTGGATGCGGTGGGCCATTTATTGGGTGTGCAGCGCACCGAAGCGGCCTGAAAAAAATCTCAGGAAAAGCTCTTGAAAAGTTTTTGGCGGACCCTAGATAGGGGGTACGCGATGCCGAATTCGGGTCGCGGAGACAAAAAACCTTGCTGAACTTTCAGGAGATTTGAATCATGAGTACTGCATTTTCGCTGGCCCCTCTGTTCCGTTCCTCGGTGGGCTTCGACCGTTTCAACGACCTGTTCGAAACCGCACTGCGCAACGAACCGGGCAGCAGTTATCCACCTTACAACGTGGAAAAACACGGCGATGACGAATACCGCATCGTAGTCGCCGCTGCCGGGTTCCGGGAAGAAGACCTGGACCTGCAAGTGGAAAAAGGTGTGCTGACCATCAGCGGCGGCAAGCGCGAGGCCAGCAACGACAGCGTGACCTACCTGCACCAAGGCATCGCCCAGCGGGCGTTCAAGCTGTCCTTCCGGTTGGCGGATCATATCGAGATCAAGGCCGCCGGCCTGAGCAACGGTCTGTTGAGCATCGACCTGTTGCGCGTGGTACCGGAAGAGGCGAAAGCCAAGCGCATCCCGATCAACGGTGCGCAGCAAAAACCCGCGCTGGAGAATTGATCCATCGCAATTGAAGAAGGGCGCCGAATGGCGCCCTTCTTCATTTTTGAGATCGGTGGAAGATTAATCGTGGCGAGGGGATTTATCCCCGCTGGGCTGCGAAGCAGCCCTTAAAGCCGTCGCCTCGGCGTGTCAGGCTAAACAGCGTCGTCTGTTCTTTTTTGGGGCTGCTTCGCAACCCAGCGGGGATAAATCCCCTCGCCACAAAAGCCCGTCTTGTATTGCGGTTCAAAATTAGGGCAACAACCGCTCAAACGCCTCCAGCGGCAACGGCCGGCTGTGCAGGTAACCCTGGTACAAATGACAATCGAGCCCCTGCAGGAACTGCAATTGTTCCAGCGTCTCCACCCCTTCGGCGATCATTTCCAGGTTCAGGCTACGGGCCATGGCCACGATGGCGCGGATGATTTCGGCGTCGTTGGGGTCGCTGGTGGCGTCCCGCACGAAGGATTGATCGATTTTCAACGTGTCGACCGGTAGGCGTTTGAGGTACGTCAGCGACGAGTATCCCGTGCCGAAATCATCCATGGCGAAGCTCACGCCCAGTTTCTTGAGGCGACGCATCTTGCCGATGGTGTCGTCCAGGTTCTGGATTACGATGCCTTCGGTGATTTCCAGTTTGAGCACGCAATAGGGCAGGCCGTGACGGGAGAGGCTGCTTTCGATGCGTTCGACGAAATCACTCTGGCGAAACTGCCGTGGGCTGATGTTGACGCACAATTTGAAGCGCTGTGGATCGACCTTGCTCTTGGCGATCAAGTGCTTGAAGCCGTTGCAGGCTTCATCGAGGATCCAGGTCCCGACCTCCAGGATCAAGCCGCTGTCTTCCAGTACCTTGATGAACTCGTTGGGCGACTGCGCACCCAGGTCCGGATGATTCCAACGGACCAGGGCTTCGGCGCCGATGATGCGGTTGTCCCGGGCATCGATCTGGGGCTGAAAATGCAAACTGAACTCGTTGCGAGCCAGGGCCTGGCGCAAGTCGGTTTCCATGCGCAGTCGCTCGCTCGCGGCTTTTTGCATGGTGGCGTGGAACATCTGCGACGTGTTGCGCCCCGAGTCCTTGGCGCGGTAAAGGGCAATGTCGGCGCGCTTGAGCAGGTCGGTCGGGGTGGAGCCGTGGTCCGGAATCAGCGCCATGCCAATGCTGGGGGTAACTTGAAGCCGTTGGCCGTCCAGGAACATCGGCTCCGAGAGCAGGTCACGCAGGGTGTCGGCCAGGTTCTGTACCTGTTCGCTGACCGCGGCCCGTGTGCCTTCGAGGCCGCTGAGCAGTACCACGAACTCGTCGCCACCCAGCCGCGCCACGGTGTCTTCGAGGCGCACGCTGGCTTCGAGGCGTGCGGTGATGATCTTCAGCACCGTATCGCCCACCGGATGGCCGAGGGAGTCATTGATGTGCTTGAAGTGGTCCAGGTCGAGGAACAGCAGGGCTCCGCGAAGGCTGTGGCGCTTGAGCAAGGCGATCTGCTGGCTCAAGCGGTCCATCAACAACGCCCGGTTGGGCAGGTTGGTGAGTGGGTCGTGATAAGCCAGGTGGCGGATCTGCGCTTCGGCGTTGCGCAGCAGGCTGACGTCCCGGGCTGTCAGCAGCAGACAGGCGGTCTCGTTGAGCGTGATGGGTTCCACCGACACTTCCACCGTGAGGATTTCCCCACGCTTGTTGCGCCCGAGCATTTCCTGATGCACGACCCGGCCCTTGAGCTGTAGCTCTGCCAGCAGCGCCGTGCGTTGTTTTTCCTCGGCCCAGATGCCGACTTCGTACACTGTGTGGCCGACCACTTCGTCGGCGCGATAGCCAGTGAGGCGGCAGAAACCGTCGTTGACCTCAAGGTAGCGGCCGCTTTCGCATTCAGTGATGGTGATGGCGTCAGGGCTGGAGTGGAAAGCTTTGGCGAATTTTTCCTCGCTGGCCTTGAGCGCCGCCTCGGAACGCTGCTGCTGGGTGATGTCCCGCAGGGTGGTGACGATGCAGGGCTGGTTGCCGACGTGGATCTGCCGGCTGGAAATCACGCAGGTCAGCGGCTGGCCGTTCTTGTGGTGGACGACGATGGCGACATTGCTCAGCGATTGCTCGCGGATCACCCGTTCGATGCGTTGCAGGCTGCTGCCGGACGCGTCCCACAGACCAATCTCGTCGGCGCTGCGGCCGATGACGTCGCTGGCCGCCCAGCCGAAGGTCTGGGTGAAGCTGGAGTTGATTTCCAGGAATCTGCCATCGTCCTGGTGGGTCACGCAGATCGGGTCGGGGCTGACCTGGAACAGTGTGGCGAATTTTTCTTCCGATGCCGCCAGGCTCTGTTCGCGCTCCACCTGATCGGTGATGTCGAGCAACGTGCCGGCCATGCGCAAGGGGCTGCCGTCGTCGTCGCGGTAGAGGCGGGCGCGGCTCTCCAGATAGCGTGAGCTGCCGTCCGGCAGCTGCACGCGATAGGTCAATTGATAGTTGCCCGCCGGGCCTTCGCGCAGGCTGCGGTAGGCGTTGCGCATGTTGTTGCGTTCTTCGGTGGGTACGCCCTCGAAAAATGCGTCGAACGATTCATGAAAGGCTTTGGGCTCCAGGCCATGGAGCTGCGCGGCCCGGGCCGAACCGTAGAGCATGCCGCTGGGAATGTGCCAGTCCCAGGTGCCCAGTTGCGCCGAGTCGAGGGCCAGGTCCAGGCGTTCCTGGCTGTCCTTGAGGGCCTGTTCGGCGAGTTTGCGCTCGGTGGTATCGAGGAACGTGCTCAGCAGGTACGGTTGGCCTTCGAGTTCGACTTTCTGCGCGCTGAGGATGCCGTTGTGGACCTGGCCGTTACTGGCCCGGAACTCCACTTCCATGCTCACCAGTTCGCCTTTGGCCTTGGTCGCCTCCACCAGCTTCGCCCGTTGCCTGGGGTCGACCCACAGGCCCAGTTCCAGGGTGGTGCGGCCAATCACATCGTGAACCGGCCAGCCGAACAGGCTTTCGAAATACTGGTTGGCTTCGCTGATCAGGCCGTCCTCCTGGCGGGTCAGCAAGACCATGTTCGGGCAAAGATGAAAAAGCGTGGCGAAGCGTTTTTCCGAGCTGCGCAGCGCCTGTTCCCGTTCGCGCTGGTGGGTGATCTCGCGAATGACCCCGATCATGCGTGGACGGCCATGTTTGTCGGGCAATACGCTGCCGCTGATTTCCAGCCAATGCAGGCTGCCGTCGGGCCAGACGATTCGGTGGTGCATGGCCTGCTCGAGCGGTGCGCCGGCCACCGCCGCGTGAAACGCGCGCATGGCCCGGGCCCGGTCCTCGGGCAGCAACAGATCGAGGTAGTCCACGTCGGCGGGTAACGGTTGGCGCGGATCGAAGCCGAACAGTGCCTGGGTGCCTCGGGACCAACTGATCTGCCCGGTATCGATGTCCCACGACCAGGCCCCCAGCCGCGCTCCGTTCAGGGCGGCCAGCAGCTGTGGCGCGCTGTCCCAGCTTTGCTCGGACCGCTTCGGGTCGAGCGCCTGGATACGCGGCAGGGGCGGAAGATGGTCGGCGGGTTTGGGCATTCTCTAGCGGGCCTTGGGCGGGTGGGTGTGATGCACAGGCGTAGTGGCCCTATAGGAGTAGCACAACTTATGCCCTTGTCCCTGGCAGATCGATTTGTGCGTCCAGTAGAGCCATGAAAGCCCGTGCTGCATTCGACAGCGTCCGTTCGGTGTGCACGATATAGCCTAGCTGGCGACTGAGCTGTATGCCCGGCAAAGGAATGCGCGCCACCTGTTCGTCGAGCATGGTGCGCGGCAGGACGCTCCAGGCCAGGCCGATGGAGACCATCATCTTTATGGTCTCCAGATAATTCGTGCTCATGGCGATGTTCGGAGTCAGGCCTTGGGCTTCGAACAGTCGCTGGACGATGTGATGGGTGAAGGTATTGCCGCCAGGGAACACCGCCGGATGCAAGGCGATGTCCGCCAGGCTCACTGCGCCGTTTTCCAGCAGCGCGTGTTCCGGCGCTACGACGAAATCCAGCGGGTCATCCCACACCGGCTTGGCCCTTACCAGTGCGTGGGGCTCGGGGGCGAGGGTGATGACGGCGAGTTCCGCGCGACCGTGAAGGATTTCCTCGTAGGCCACTTCCGAATCAAGGAACTGAATATCCAATGCCACCTGTGGGTAGCGTCGGGTGAATTCCCTTAATAAGGAGGGCAGGCGATGCAAGCCGATGTGGTGACTGGTGGCGAGGGTCAGCCGCCCGGTCACTTCGCCGGTCAGATTGGTCAGCGCGCGGCGGGTGTCGTCGAGCACGTTGAGAATCTGATAGGCCCGGGGCAGCAGCGCCCGGCCGGCTTCGGTCAGGCCAATTTCACGACCCAGCCGGTCGAAGAGGCGCACATTGAGCTGTTGTTCCAGCCCGGCAATACGCTTGCTGATAGCGGGCTGGGTGAGGTGCAGGCGCTCGCCGGCTCCGGAGAAACTGCCGGTCTCGGCGATGGCAATAAAGGCGTTGAGGTTGGCTAAGTCCATGGCCGTACCGGTCGAATTCCTGTTGGTTATGCAAAGCATGAAAAATATGAATTTGAGTTATTTAATGTAGCCTCATAACATCAGCCTCACAAGCCAAGGGGGCATTTACTCACTCAAGACCCAGGGCATAGAAACAAGCTGATGAGGAAACCGTGTGATGGCCGGCAAAACGCTCTACGACAAGCTCTGGGATTCGCATTTGGTCAAGCAGCGCGACGATGGCTCGGCGCTGATCTACATCGATCGTCACATCATCCATGAAGTGACTTCGCCGCAAGCCTTCGAAGGCCTGCGCCTGGCTGGGCGCAAGCCTTGGCGCATCGATGCCAACATCGCCACCCCGGACCACAACGTACCGACCACCCCGGAGCGCAAGGGCGGCATCGAAGCCATTGCCGACCAGGTCTCGCGTCTTCAAGTCCAGACCCTCGACGACAACTGTGATGAATACGGCATCGTTGAATTCAAGATGAACGACGTGCGCCAGGGCATCGTCCACGTCATCGGCCCGGAGCAAGGCGCGACCTTGCCCGGCATGACCGTGGTCTGCGGTGACTCCCATACCTCGACCCACGGCGCATTCGGCGCCTTGGCCCACGGCATCGGCACTTCCGAGGTCGAGCACGTGCTCGCCACCCAGTGCCTGGTCGCCAAGAAAATGAAAAACATGCTGGTGCGCGTCGAGGGCAAGTTGCCGTTCGGCGTGACCGCCAAGGACATCGTCCTGGCCGTGATCGGCAAGATCGGTACCGCTGGCGGTAACGGCCATGCCATCGAGTTCGCCGGCAGCGCGATCCGCGACTTGTCCGTCGAGGGCCGCATGACCATCTGCAACATGTCCATCGAAGCCGGCGCGCGCGTCGGGTTGGTGGCCGCCGATGAAAAAACCGTCGAATACGTCAAGGGCCGTCCGTTCTCGCCCAAAGGCGCGGAGTGGGACATGGCGGTCGAAGCCTGGAAAGACCTGGTCTCTGACCCGGACGCCAAATTCGACACCGTGGTCGAGCTCGATGCGACGCAGATCAAGCCGCAAGTCAGCTGGGGCACTTCGCCGGAAATGGTCCTGGCAGTGGACCAGAACGTGCCGGATCCGGCCAAGGAAACGGACCTGGTCAAGCGCGACTCCATTGTCCGTGCCTTGAAGTACATGGGCTTGAGCGCCAACCAGGCGATCACCGACATTCAGCTCGACCGTGTTTTCATCGGCTCCTGCACCAACTCGCGGATTGAGGACCTGCGCGCCGCGGCGGTCATCGCCAAGGGCCGCAAGGTCGCCTCGACCATCAAACAGGCCATCGTGGTGCCGGGCTCGGGCCTGGTGAAGGCCCAGGCCGAAGCGGAAGGGCTGGACAAGATTTTCCTCGAAGCCGGTTTCGAATGGCGTGAGCCGGGTTGCTCGATGTGCCTGGCGATGAACCCGGACCGCCTGGAGTCGGGCGAGCATTGCGCCTCGACGTCCAACCGAAATTTCGAAGGCCGTCAGGGTGCCGGTGGTCGTACGCACCTGGTTAGCCCGGCGATGGCCGCGGCGGCAGCTGTCAACGGCCGTTTCGTCGACGTCCGCGAATTGATCTGAAGGAGCGCAGCATGAAAGCTTTTACCCAGCACACCGGTCTTGTCGCGCCTTTGGATCGTGCCAATGTCGACACCGACCAGATCATCCCCAAGCAATTCTTGAAATCCATCAAGCGCACCGGCTTCGGCCCGAACCTGTTCGACGAATGGCGCTACCTGGATGTCGGCCAGCCGTACCAGGACAACTCCAAGCGTCCGCTGAACAAGGACTTCGTGCTCAACGCCGAGCGCTACCAAGGCGCCAGCGTGTTGCTGGCCCGTGAGAACTTCGGCTGCGGCTCGAGCCGCGAGCACGCGCCGTGGGCCTTGGAAGAGTACGGTTTTCGCAGCATCATCGCGCCGAGCTACGCCGACATTTTCTTCAACAACAGCTTCAAGAACGGCCTGCTGCCGATCATCCTCAGCGACGCCGAAGTGGACGAGCTGTTCCAGCAGGTCGAGGCCAATCCTGGTTATCAATTGCAGATCGACCTGGCCGCGCAGACGGTGACCCGTCCCGACGGCAAGGTGTTGGGTTTCGAGATCGATGCGTTTCGCAAGCATTGCCTGCTCAATGGCCTGGATGACATCGGCCTGACCTTGCAGGACGGCGAGGCAATTGCCGCGTTCGAGGCCAAGCATCGGGCGAGCCAGCCTTGGTTGTTTCGCGATGCTTGATTGACCTGAGATAGATGTAGTCAGTGCAGGCCCCTTCGCGAGCAGGCTCGCTCCCACAGGGATTGTGGACGCTGCAAGTCCAGTGTGGGAGCGAGCCTGCTCGCGAAGACGGCGGCACTGACACCACAAGGCTATACCCAAAAAGGAAGTCCCCATGACCAGCACCGCCCACAGCCAAGTCGTCCAAAAGCAATTCGGTGAACAGGCCTCGGCCTACCTGAGCAGTGCCGTGCACGCCCAGGGCACCGAGTTCGCCCTGCTACAGGCCGAGCTGGCCGGTCGTGGCGATGCCCGTGTGCTGGACCTGGGTTGCGGCGCCGGCCATGTGAGTTTCCACGTGGCGCCGCTGGCCGGTAAGGTGGTGGCGTACGATCTGTCCCAGCAGATGCTCGACGTGGTGACGGCGGCGGCTGCCGAGCGTGGCCTGGGCAATATCAGCACGGTTCGTGGCGCCGCCGAGCGGTTGCCGTTCGCCGACGCTGAGTTCGACTTCGTGTTCAGCCGCTATTCGGCGCATCATTGGAGCGACCTCGGCCTGGCATTGCGGGAAGTGCGCCGGGTGCTCAAGCCGGGCGGGGTGGTAGCGTTCATCGATATCCTGTCGCCTGGCACGCCGTTACTGGACACCTACCTGCAAAGCATCGAAGTGCTGCGCGACACCAGCCATGTGCGCGACTATTCGGCCGCCGAATGGTTGCGCCAGGTCAGCGAAGCGGGGCTGCACACTCGCAGCACGTCGCGCCAGCGCCTGCGCCTGGAGTACCAGTCCTGGGTCGAGCGCATGCGCACCCCCGAGGTGATGCGTGCGGCGATTCTTGAGCTGCAGCGTTCGATGGGCGACGAAGTGCGTGAATATTTTCAGATTGAGGCCGATGGTTCGTTCAGTACAGATGTGCTGGTGCTGTGGGCCGAGCGATAGGATTTTTACCGGTCGGCCCCAGGGGTTGTGCCGAAAACCGAACAAACGAGGAAAGCATGAGCAAACAGATTCTGATTCTCCCAGGTGACGGCATCGGCCCGGAAATCATGGCCGAGGCGGTCAAGGTCCTGGAGTTGGCGAACGACAAGTACGGCCTGGGCTTCGAACTCAGCCACGACGTCATTGGTGGCGCGGCCATCGACAAGCACGGCGTACCCCTGGCCGATGAAACCCTGGACCGTGCCCGTGCCGCCGATGCCGTGCTGCTGGGCGCCGTGGGCGGCCCGAAATGGGACAAGATCGAACGCGACATCCGCCCGGAGCGCGGCCTTCTGAAGATTCGTGCGCAACTGGGTCTGTTTGGCAACCTGCGTCCGGCGATCCTTTATCCGCAACTGGCCGACGCGTCGAGCCTGAAGCCGGAAATCGTCTCGGGCCTGGACATCCTCATCGTCCGCGAACTGACCGGCGGTATCTACTTCGGCGCCCCGCGCGGCACCCGTGAGCTGGAGAATGGCGAGCGCCAGGCCTACGACACCCTGCCTTACAGCGAAAGCGAAATCCGCCGTATCGCCCGGGTCGGCTTCGACATGGCCCGCGTGCGGGGCAAGAAACTGTGCTCGGTGGACAAGGCCAACGTGCTGGCTTCCAGCCAACTGTGGCGCGAAGTGGTCGAGCAGGTGGCCAAGGATTACCCGGACATCGAACTGAGCCACATGTACGTCGACAACGCGGCGATGCAACTGGTGCGTGCGCCGAAGCAGTTCGACGTGATCGTCACCGACAACATGTTCGGCGACATCCTGTCCGACGAAGCGTCAATGCTCACCGGTTCCATCGGCATGCTGCCGTCGGCTTCCCTGGACGCCAACAACAAGGGCATGTACGAGCCGTGCCACGGTTCGGCGCCGGACATCGCCGGGCAGGGCATTGCCAACCCGTTGGCGACCATCCTGTCGGTGTCGATGATGCTGCGCTACAGCTTCAACTTGAACGATGCCGCCGACGCGATCGAAAAAGCCGTCAGCGTGGTCCTGGACCAGGGCTTGCGCACCGGTGATATCTGGTCGCAAGGCTGTACCAAAGTCGGTACGCAGCAAATGGGCGATGCAGTAGTCGCCGCGCTGCGGAATCTGTAATCTTTCGGGCCCACCGCCTCGACGGTGGCCCACTTTTGTATAGGTGTGTTGCGATGAAACGTGTAGGTCTGATCGGTTGGCGCGGCATGGTCGGTTCCGTGCTCATGCAGCGAATGCTGGAAGAGCAGGATTTCGATCTCATTGAGCCGGTGTTCTTCACCACTTCCAACGTGGGTGGCCAGGGCCCGTCCGTGGGCAAGGACACCGGTGCGCTCAAGGATGCCTACAGCATCGACGAGCTCAAGACCCTCGACGTGATTTTGACCTGCCAGGGCGGCGACTACACCAGCGAAGTCTTCCCGAAACTGCGTGAAGCCGGCTGGCAGGGTTACTGGATCGATGCCGCTTCCAGCCTGCGCATGCAGGACGACGCGGTGATCATCCTCGACCCGGTCAACCGCAAGGTCATCGACCAGCAGCTGGATGCGGGCACCAAGAACTACATCGGCGGCAACTGCACCGTCAGCCTGATGCTGATGGGTCTGGGCGGCCTGTTCGAAGCGGGCCTGGTGGAGTGGATGAGCGCCATGACCTATCAGGCAGCCTCCGGTGGCGGCGCGCAGCACATGCGCGAGCTGATCAAGCAAATGGGCGTGACCCACGGCGCCGTGGCTGACGAGCTGGCGAACCCGGCCAGTGCCATCCTGGACATCGACCGCAAGGTCGCCGAAGCGATGCGCAGCGATGCCTACCCGACCGAGAATTTCGGCGTGCCGCTGGCCGGCAGCCTGATCCCTTGGATCGACAAGGAACTGCCGAACGGCCAGAGCCGTGAAGAATGGAAGGCCCAGGCCGAGACCAACAAGATCCTGGGCCGCTTCAAGAGCCCGATCCCGGTGGACGGCATCTGCGTGCGCATCGGCGCCATGCGTTGCCACAGCCAGGCGCTGACCATCAAGCTGAACAAAGACGTGCCGATCGCCGACATCGAAGGCTTGATCAGCCAGCACAACCCGTGGGTCAAGCTGGTGCCGAACAACCGTGAAACCAGCATGCAGGAGCTGAGCCCGACCAAGGTCAACGGCACCCTGAACGTGCCAGTGGGCCGCTTGCGCAAACTGAACATGGGCTCGCAGTTCGTCGGTGCCTTCACCGTTGGCGACCAACTGTTGTGGGGCGCGGCCGAACCGCTGCGCCGCATGCTGCGGATTTTGCTCGAGCGTTGATCGATTGTCGCTGTGAAAGAACCCGCGCCTTGTAAGAGGTGCGGGTTTTTTATTGGGGCAGTTTTTGGGTGTCTGGACCGGCCCCTTCACGAGCAGGCTCGCTTCCACAGGTTTTGTGTTCACTGAAGATCCAATGTGGGAGCGAGCCTGCTCGCGAAGGGGCCGCCACAGTCACCACAAACTTCCCGCCAATTGCCTGCCCACCCACCACCCGGTAAAGTGCCGCTCCCCACGTTTTACCTGAGGTAGACCCATGAGCCAGTCCTTTGATATTGCCGTGATCGGCGCCACCGGTACTGTCGGCGAAACCCTCGTCCAGATCCTTGAAGAGCGCGACTTCCCGATCGGCAACCTGCACCTGTTGGCCAGCAGCGAGTCGGCGGGCAGCTCGGTGATGTTCCGGAGTAAAAACGTGCGGGTGCGCGAGGTCGATGAGTTCGATTTCAGCAAAGTCCAACTGGCGTTTTTCGCGGCGGGGCCGGCGGTCACTCTGAGCTTCGCTCCGCGCGCCACGGCGGCCGGCTGCGCGCTGATCGACCTGTCCGGTGCGCTGCCGGCCGAACAGGCGCCGCAGATCGTACCGGAGGCCAACCCGCATGTGCTGGCGAATCTGTCCAGGCCCGTGCAGGTCAGCAGCCCGAGCCCCTCGGCGACGGTCCTGGCCGTTGCCTTGGCACCGTTGCGCCAATGCCTGGATATCCAGCGCGTGAGCCTGACTGCCAGCCTCGCCGTATCGGCCCAAGGCCGCGTTGCGGTCACTGAATTGGCGCGCCAGACGGCGGAATTGCTCAACGCCCGTCCGCTCGAACCGACGTTCTTCGACCGGCAGATGGCGTTCAACCTGTTGGCCCAGGTGGGTAGTCCCGATGCGCAGGGCCATACCCCACTGGAAAAGCGACTGGTGAGTGAGCTGCGCCAAGTGCTGGAGCAACCTTTGTTAAAGATTTCCGCGACTTGCATTCAAGCCCCGGTGTTTTTTGGCGATAGCTTTAGCGTGACCGTGGAGTCTGCCGGTCCCGTCGACCTGGCGAAGGTCAACGCCGCCCTGGAAGCGGCCCCCGGCATCGAGCTGGTGGAGGCGGGTGATTATCCGACGCCGGTGGGTGATGCGGTGGGGCAGGATGTGGTCTATATCGGTCGCGTGCGCGGCGGCATCGATGATCCGTCGGAGCTGAATATGTGGCTGACGTCGGATAACGTGCGCAAGGGCGCGGCGCTCAACGCGGTGCAGGTGGCTGAGTTGTTGATAAAAGACCTGCTGTAAAAGATACTTGGCAACAATTTGTCGAATGGTTCTAGCTGGGCGCTATGCTTGGCCAGAGTGCTGAAGGCGAACCTCCCTCCCGGGGACTGCCTCGGGCATGAGTGAAACGATCGCGCGCACCGTCGCTTGGGGCTGCGCGCAATGCCTTACGGCAGCGGCATCAACACCTTCTCGCTGGCCGAGGAATGTTCAAACAAAGGAAGAGGCTATGGTTCAAGTTCGCAAACTGGTGTTAGCAATAGCGGCCGCCTCGGCGCTGTCCTCCGGTATGGCGCAAGCGCTCGGGCTGGGGGAATTGACCCTCAAGTCGCCGCCGAACCAGCCTCTGGTGGCCGAGATCGAACTGCTCGATGTCCAGCAACTGACCGCCGCCGAGGTGGTGCCGAGCCTGGCCCCACCTGAAGAATTCGCCAAGGCGGGCATTGACCGCCAAGCCTTTCTCAATGAATTGAGCTTCACACCGGTGATCAACGCCAACGGCAAGAGTGTCCTGCGGGTGACTTCCAGCCGGCCGCTGACCGAACCGATGGTCAAGTTCCTCGTGCAGGTGATGTGGCCCAACGGCCGCTTGCTGCGCGACTACAGCGTACTGCTCGATCCGTCTAAGTTCTCGCCGCAGGCCGCCGACGCCGCTCGGGCGAAGCCGTCCCAGGTGGTGTCTTCGCCGGTCACCGGGGCTACCAAGCCGTCCCAATACACCACGACGCCGCGCGATACCCTATGGGAAATCGCCGCCAAGGTGCGCAACGGTGGTTCGGTGCAGCAAACGATGCTGGCGATCCAGGCGTTGAACCCGAACGCATTCATCGACGGCAACATCAACCTGCTCAAGACCGGCCAGGTGTTGCGCCTGCCCGATCCGGTGCAAAGCACGGCATTGCCGCAGCCCCAGGCCATTGCCGAAGTGGCCGCTCAAAACGCCGCCTGGCGCCAGGGGCGTCGGAGCGGGGCGGGTAACGGACGCCAGCAGGTGGACGCCACCCGGCGTGGCGGTGGCGATAACGCACCGGCCCAGGGCGCGGCTCGCGATAACCTGAGCCTGGTTTCCGCCGAGTCGGCGAAAGCGGGTGCCAAAGGCAAAGGCGCAGCCGGTGATGCCCAGGCCCTGAGTAACCAACTTGCCGTGACTCAGGAAAGCCTCGATTCGGCTCGTCGCGACAATGAAGAACTGAAGAGCCGCATGGCCGATCTTCAGAGCCAGCTGGACAAACTGCAGCGCCTGATCGAGCTGAAGAACAATCAACTGGCGAAAATGCAGGCCGAAGGCGTCGCGGTCCCGCCCACTGGCGAAGCCACCCCGGCGATGTCGGCGGAACTGACCCCCGCGCCAGCGGCACAAGCACCGTCCGCCGCCCCGGCACCCCAGGCCACCCCAGAAGCGACCCCGCCGGTTGAACCGGCGCCGGCCGCAGCCGACGAGAAAAAATACAACGACCTGCTGACCAATCCGATCCTGCTGGGCCTGATTGGCGGCGGTGCGTTGCTCCTCTTGCTGCTGCTCCTGCTGCTCGCTCGCCGCCGCAAGGCCCAGCAGGAAGCCGAGAAACATCTGCGCATGGCCCGAGCCCTCGAGGAGGAGGCCGACTTCTCCCCGGAGTTCGATCTGCCCCCGAGCAGCTTCGAGGGCATTGAAGTACCACCACCTAGCGTAAAGCTCGAACCCAAGCCAGCCCCCGCGCCAGCCCCTAGGCCTGCCCCGGTGGTTGCGCCCGTGGTCGTCACGCCCCCCATAGCCGCACCGCTGGTAGCACCGGCCGCGGAGCGTTCGGATGACGTGCTGCCCCAGGCTCAGTCGCACATCGATCGTGGTCGCTTGAATCAGGCCGCCGACCTGCTTGAGCAAGGCATCAAGGCCGAGCCCCAGCGCAGCGACCTGCGCTTGAAGCTGATGGAAGTCTACGGCCAGCAGGGCGACCGCGACGCCTTTGTCGCCCAGGAGCGGCAGTTGGTCGCCAATGGCGAGAATTACGCCCAGGTCGAACAGCTCAAGAGCCGTTTCCCGGCCATGGCGGTCGCCGCTGGTGCAGGCCTGGCTGCGGCAGCCGTCGCCGCTGAGTTGGATGCCCAGTACGTCAAGGAGCTGTTGGAAGACAAATCGCCGACCGACGACGAGCTCGACAGCGCTTTTGATCTGAGCCTGGAGGACATGGACACCGCTCCGGTCGCGCCAGCCCCCGAGCCGCTCGCCGAACTGGATGCGTTTCCGCAAGACGATGACCTGAGTTTTGAATCGGTGCTCAAGCAACAGACCGAGGCCAACGAAAGCCTCGACGATCTGTCGGAGTTCGATCTGGACCTGGGCGCGGATGCTCCGGCACCCGCCTTGGCGGATGAAGACTTCCTGCTGGACCTGGACGACGATCTCAAGGGGTTGGACATTCCAGCGGCCGAAACGCCCGCGTTGGATGACACGCCGGCCGACGATCTTGAACTGCCGGCGGATTTCGATCTGTCCCTGGCCGACGAGATGGACGCCCACGATCAGCCTAAGGATGCCTTCGAGTCCGAGCTGGACGATGTCAACGCCGAGCTGGATCGCCTGTCCGACAACATAGGCCAGCCAACCTTCACTGCTGAAGACGCCTTGGCGACTGCCGACGACGAGCCGGACTTCGATTTCCTCAGCGGCACCGACGAAGTGGCAACCAAGCTCGATCTGGCCCAGGCCTACATCGACATGGGCGACAATGACGGCGCCCGGGATATCCTCGGCGAAGTGCTCAGTGAAGGCGATGCCACGCAGAAGAGCGAAGCGAAGGAGATGTTGTCGCGCCTGGCGTGAGTCGGCGGTTAAACAAAAACGGCAGCCGGTGAGGCTGCCGTTTTTATTTGCAGGTTTTGTAGCGTCTGGGCTGGCGGCATCGCGAGCAAGCTCGCTCCCACAAGGATTCGCGGTGAGCGCAGAATCCATGAGCACCCGAGAACCCTGTGGGAGCGAGCTTGCTCGCGATGGCGCCAGTCCATTCCCGACAGTGCCCACCTGTGGCACTAGCATCCCGCCCAGCCGGCTTTATAATGCCCGCCTTTGCGTACCTCAGCAGGCTGTAATTCCTTGGCAAACATAGACAACCCGGCCGCCGAAATGGCGGCCGACGGCTTTTTCCGAATCGCCTTGGGCGTTGAATACAAAGGCTCGCGCTATCGCGGCTGGCAGCGTCAGGCCTCCGGCGTATTAACGGTGCAGGAAATCCTTGAAGACGCACTGTCCAAAGTCGCCGATTCCCCCGTGTCGCTGCATTGCGCCGGACGTACCGACGCCGGCGTGCATGCCTGCGGCCAGGTGGTGCATTTTGACACCCAAGTCGAGCGCTCGATGAAGGCTTGGGTGATGGGGGCCAATATCAACCTGCCGCACGATGTCAGCGTCAGTTGGGCAAAGGCGATGCCCGCGCATTTCCATGCGCGCTTCAAGGCTATCGCCCGGCGCTATCGCTACGTGATCTACAACGATCAGATCCGCCCAGCGCACCTGAATGAAGAAATCACCTGGAACCACCGTCCGCTGGATGTCGAGCGTATGGCCGAGGCCGCGCAATACCTGGTCGGCGTCCATGATTTCAGCGCTTTTCGCGCGGGGCAGTGCCAGGCCAAGTCGCCGATCAAGGAACTGCACCACCTGCGCGTGACCCGTCACGGCAAGATGATCGTGCTTGATATCCGCGCCAGCGCCTTTCTGCACCACATGGTGCGCAACATCGCCGGTGTGCTGATGACCATCGGCGCGGGTGAGCGGCCGGTGGAATGGGTCAAGGAAGTGCTCGAAAGCCGCATTCGCCGCTCGGGAGGCGTGACCGCGCACCCGTTTGGCCTGTACCTGGTCCAGGTTGAATATCACGACGAATTCGAGTTGCCTGAGCGTTACATCGGGCCACATTTCCTCACGGGGTTCTCGGAACTCGACGGCTGACGCCCTCCGCTGCATTTGTTACCATCCGGGACTTCCACGGATTTGCCTGAGGTTTTATCCACCATGTCGGTCGTTCGCAGCAAGATATGCGGAATCACCCGAGTCGAAGACGCCTTGGCGGCGGTCGACGCCGGTGCGGACGCCATCGGGCTCGTGTTCTACGCCAAGAGCCCGCGGGCGGTGACGGTGCAGCAGGCACGAGCGATCATCCAGGCGCTGCCACCCTTCGTCACGCCGGTCGGCCTGTTCGTCAATGCGAGTCGTTGCGAGCTGGGCGAAATCCTCGATGCGGTGCCGCTGGCCTTCCTGCAGTTCCATGGCGACGAGACACCCGCCGATTGCGAGGGTTGGCATCGACCGTACATCAAGGCGTTGCGGGTCAAGGCCGGCGACGACATCGCCGCCAGTTGCAAAGCCTTTTCCGGGGCCAGCGGTATCTTGCTGGACACCTACGTGGAGGGCGTTCCGGGAGGGACCGGTGAAGCGTTCGACTGGACGTTGGTGCCGCAGGGCCTGGACAAGCCGATCATCCTCGCCGGTGGCCTGACGGCGGACAACGTGGCTGACGCCATCGCCCAGGTTCGACCCTACGCGGTGGACGTCAGTGGCGGGGTGGAGCAGGCCAGGGGCATCAAGGACCCAGCGAAGATCCGGGCATTCATGGCGGCTGTGCGCAGCAGCCAGTCGTCAATGTGACGGCTGGCAGACTGCCGCCGTCCATACCTGCACTGTTCAAAGCAGGCAGGCGCCGCCTACGGGTGGGCCGATAGCGTAGTGGCAATCGCAGTGCAGCGGTTGCCGGGATGGCGGGGGATGGTTGGGCTGGGCGCAGGTCATGTTTCGCACTGACCGCGACGATCCTCGTTCCTCGCCGCACAATGAATTTGAGCTCAAGGGCATACGCGGGGCCGCGAACCAGAGCGTTCGGGCCGCCGGTACTGGAGAAAGAAGCATGAGCAACTGGTTGGTAGACAAACTGATCCCTTCGATCATGCGTTCCGAGGTGAAGAAAAGCTCGGTGCCTGAAGGTCTGTGGCACAAATGTCCATCCTGCGAAGCGGTGCTGTACCGTCCCGAGCTGGAAAAGACCCTGGACGTTTGCCCCAAGTGCAACCACCACATGCGCATCGGCGCGCGTGCCCGTATCGATATCTTCCTGGACGCCGAAGGCCGTGTTGAGCTGGGTGCCGACCTGGAGCCCGTGGACCGCCTTAAATTCCGCGACGGCAAGAAATACAAGGATCGCCTGACCGCTGCCCAGAAGCAGACCGGTGAAAAAGACGCCCTGGTTTCCATGAGCGGCACCCTGTTGGGCATGCCGGTGGTGGTGTCGGCCTTTGAATTCTCGTTCATGGGCGGTTCCATGGGCGCCATCGTCGGCGAGCGCTTCGTTCGCGCCGCCAACTACGCCCTGGAAAACCGGTGCCCGATGATCTGCTTCGCCGCCTCCGGTGGCGCGCGGATGCAGGAGGCCCTGATCTCGCTGATGCAAATGGCCAAGACCTCCGCGGTACTGGCGCGCTTGCGTGAAGAAGGCATTCCGTTCATCTCGGTGCTGACCGATCCGGTCTACGGCGGTGTTTCCGCCAGTCTGGCGATGCTGGGCGACGTCATCGTCGGCGAGCCGAAAGCCCTGATCGGCTTCGCCGGTCCGCGTGTGATCGAGCAGACCGTGCGTGAAAAGCTGCCGGAAGGTTTCCAGCGCAGCGAATTCCTGCTGGAACATGGCGCGATCGACATGATCATTCACCGCCAGGAGCTGCGTCCGCGCCTGGGTAATCTGCTGGCGCAACTGATGGGCCTGCCGACGCCGACCTTCGTCGCCACGCCAATCGAGCCGATCGTGGTTCCGCCGGCGCCTGCTGGCCTATGACCGAACGTACCCTGGGCGACTGGCTTGCCTACCTCGAGCAGTTGCATCCATCGGCCATCGACATGGGGCTGGAGCGCTCGCAAGCGGTAGCGTCCCGCATGGGACTGGCCAAGCCGGCGCCTCGGGTCATCACGGTTACCGGCACCAACGGCAAGGGGTCGACCTGCGCCTTTCTGGCCTCGCTGCTGCGGGCCCAGGGATTAAGTGTCGGCGTCTACAGTTCGCCGCACCTGCTGCGCTATAACGAGCGGGTGCAGGTCAACGGTGTCGAAGCTTCCGACGCCGATCTGTGTGAAGCCTTCGCGGCGGTGGAAGCCGGGCGGGGCGAGACTTCCCTGACCTATTTCGAGATGGGCACGCTCGCGGCGTTCTGGCTGTTCGCCCGTGCCGGCCTGGATGCGGTCGTGCTGGAAGTCGGCCTGGGTGGTCGCCTGGATACCGTCAATCTCGTGGACGCGGACATCGCGCTGGTCACCAGTATTGGCGTGGATCACGCCGATTACCTGGGCGATACCCGCGAGTCCGTGGCTTTCGAGAAGGCCGGTATTTTTCGCCAGGGCGCGCCGGCACTCTGCGGCGATCTCGATCCGCCGCAGCCGTTGCTGGATAAAGTGCGCGAGCTGGGCTGCCCGTTCTTCCTGCGTGGGCGGGACTTCGACCTGGCCATGACGGAGCGGCACTGGCAATGGCGTGGCAGCGATGCTCGGGGCAACCCGGTCGAGCTGCGTGACCTGCCGCAGCTGGACTTACCAATGGAGAACGCCGCGCTGGCACTGCAGGCCTACCTGCTGCTCGGGCTGCCGTGGGACACCGGACGGATTATCCAGGCACTGCAGGCGACTCGCGTTGTCGGTCGTCTTGATCGCCGCTCGATCGATTGGCAAGGCAAGCGCCTCAACGTGCTCTTGGATGTCGGTCACAACCCCCACGCGGCGCAGTACCTGGCCGAACGCCTGGCGCGTCGACCCGTGGCGGGCAAGCGGCTGGCGGTGTTTGGCCTGCTGTCGGACAAGGACCTGGATGGCGTTGTCGATGCGTTGGGTGCTAGTGTCCATCACTGGGCCGTGACGCCACTGGATTCGCCGCGTTCGCGTCCGGCCAGCGAGTTGCAGGCGGTGTTGCAGCATCGTGGCGCTTCGGTGGAAGCTTATGGCAGTGTGGCTGACGCGCTGGAAGGGCAGTGCGCCCTGGCGACGGCAGACGACGAGATTCTGTTGTTCGGATCATTTTATTGCGTTGCCGAGGCCCTTCAATGGTTGGCCCGGCGCTCCACGGAGGAAGCTGCAGATGGCATTGCTGGATAAGGCTTACAAGCAGCGCATGGTCGGGGCCCTGGTGTTGGTGGCCCTGGCGGTGATCTTCCTGCCGATGCTGTTTTCCCGGCAGGACGAGCAGCGCCAGGTCACGGTTGATGCGCCGGCCGCGCCCCAAGCGCCTGCGGTGCCACCCGTGCAAGTCGAACCCGTGCCAGTGCCCGAGCCGCAGGCACTGCCCCAGGAGCCGGTGCCGAGCGACGCGGAATTGGCTGAACAATCCGCCGCGCCTACCGCGCCGGTCGGGTCCACGCCGACAGCGCCCGCATCTGCCGCTGTCGCGCCTGCCCCGGCGGCACCCGCCAAGCCTGCTGTAGCGCCAACGCCCATCCCGGCGACGCCGGCGATCAAACCGGCGCCAAGCCAGCCGATCACCGCGGGCCCCAAGCCAGACACCACCCAGAGCCGCGTCGATGCCAACGGCCTGTCGGTGAGCTGGTCGGTGCAACTGGCCAGCCTGACCAGTCGCGAAAGCGCGGAAAAACTGCAGAAAAACCTGCGCAGCCAGGGCTACAACGCCTACATCCGTTCCGCCGATGGCAAGAATCGGGTCTTTGTCGGTCCGTTGATCGAGCGTGCCGAGGCCGACCGTCTGCGCGACTTGCTCAATCGCCAGCAGAACCTCAAGGGCTTTGTGGTTCGCTTCCAGCCAGAGCGCGGTTGACAGCCATTTAGCCGATTTGAATCACGCAGCTTACCGACAGCCCTGCGCTCTGCTAAAATGCGCCGCCTTATCCGTCTGTAGGCTGCACCGTGCCATTTACCTGGGTTGACTGGGCGATCGTTGCGATCGTCGCCATCTCCGCATTGATCAGTCTGAGTCGCGGCTTCGTCAAGGAAGCGCTCTCGCTGCTGACCTGGATCATCGCGGGAGTCGTGGCCTGGATGTTTGGTGGCTCGCTGTCCCAGTACCTCGCCGGATACATCGAAACACCCTCGGCCCGCGTGATCGCGGGCTGTGCCATCTTGTTTATCGCCACCTTGCTGGTGGGCGCAATGATCAATTATCTGATCGGCGAACTGATTCGCGTCACCGGGCTTTCCGGGACGGACCGGTTCCTGGGCATGGCTTTCGGCGCGGCGCGTGGCGCCTTGCTGGTGGTCGTGGCCGTCGGGCTGTTGAGCCTGGGGCCGGTACAGCAGGATACGTGGTGGCAGGAGTCCCGGCTCGTGCCACAATTTCTATTGGTCGCAGACTGGTCCAAGAACCTGATCCTGGGTTGGAGCAGTCAGTGGCTTGCCAGCGGTATCAGCGTACCCGCTGAAATACCGTTCAAGGAACAGCTCTTACCGATGGCCAAAACGCCGCAGTGAGTGTTGTTCAGTTCAGATCCATTAAGTAGGGGTTGCGTCGCATGTGTGGCATCGTCGGTATCGTCGGTAAGTCGAACGTCAATCAGGCGCTGTATGACGCGCTAACCGTGCTCCAGCACCGCGGCCAGGACGCTGCCGGTATCGTGACCAGCCATGACGGCCGGTTATTCCTGCGCAAGGACAATGGCCTGGTGCGCGACGTGTTCCATCAGCGTCACATGCAGCGCCTCGTCGGGCATATGGGCATCGGCCATGTGCGTTACCCCACAGCGGGTAGCTCGACTTCGGCCGAAGCCCAGCCGTTCTATGTCAACTCGCCGTACGGCATCACGTTGGCGCACAACGGCAACCTGACCAATGTCGAGCAACTGGCCAAGGAGATCTACGAATCTGATTTGCGCCACGTCAACACCAGTTCCGACTCGGAAGTGATGCTCAACGTCTTCGCTCACGAGCTGGCCCAGCGCGGCAAGCTGCAGCCGACCGAAGAAGACGTGTTCGCCGCCGTGACCGACGTGCACAACCGTTGCGTGGGTGGCTACTCGGTGGTGGCGATGATCACCGGCTACGGCATCGTCGGTTTCCGCGACCCGCACGGTATTCGTCCGATCGTGTTCGGCCAGCGTCACACCGACGAAGGCGTCGAGTACATGATCGCCTCCGAGAGCGTGTCCCTGGACGTGCTTGGTTTCACCCTGATTCGCGACCTGGCCCCGGGCGAAGCGGTCTACATCACTGAAGACGGCAAGTTGTTCACCCGCCAGTGCGCGACCAACCCGAGCCTGACGCCGTGTATCTTCGAGCACGTCTACCTGGCCCGTCCGGACTCGATCATTGACGGTATCTCGGTCTACAAGGCGCGCCTGCGCATGGGCGAGAAGCTCGCCGACAAGATCCTGCGCGAGCGTCCGGACCATGACATCGACGTGGTCATCCCGATCCCGGACACCAGCCGCACCGCGGCCCTGGAGCTGGCGAACCATTTGGGCGTGAAGTTCCGCGAAGGCTTCGTGAAGAACCGCTACATTGGCCGCACCTTCATCATGCCGGGCCAGGCTGCACGGAAAAAATCCGTACGCCAGAAGCTCAACGCCATTGAACTGGAATTCCGCGGCAAGAACGTGATGCTGGTGGACGATTCCATCGTGCGCGGTACCACCTGCAAGCAGATCATCCAGATGGCCCGCGAAGCCGGCGCCAAGAATGTCTACTTCTGCTCGGCGGCCCCGGCCGTGCGCTACCCGAACGTCTACGGCATCGATATGCCGAGTGCCCATGAGCTGATCGCTCATAACCGCACGACCCAGGAAGTGGCCGACCTGATCGGCGCCGACTGGCTGATCTACCAGGACTTGCCGGACCTCATCGAAGCGGTGGGTGGCGGCAAGATCAAGATCGAGCAGTTCGATTGTGCGGTATTCGACGGCAAGTACGTCACCGGCGACATCGACGAGGCCTACCTGAATCGGATCGAGAACGCGCGTAACGACGCGTCCAAGGCCAAGACGCAGGCGGTCAGCGCGATCATCGATCTGTACAACAACTGAGTCACGAACCGGCCCCGAGGGGCCGGTTTGCGTTTAACCGATTACAGGAGTGGCAGCATGAGTCAGGATTGGGATGCCGGTCGGCTGGACAGCGACCTTGAAGGCGTAGCGTTCGATACCCTGGCGGTTCGCGCGGGCCAGCACCGTACACCGGAAGCCGAACATGGCGATCCGATGTTCTTCACCTCCAGCTACGTGTTCCGCACGGCCGCCGATGCCGCGGCGCGCTTTGCCGGGGAAGTGCCGGGCAACGTCTACTCGCGTTACACCAACCCGACCGTGCGGGCTTTCGAGGAGCGTATCGCCGCCCTGGAAGGCGCCGAGCAAGCCGTGGCGACCGCCACCGGCATGGCCGCGATCATGGCGGTGGTGATGAGCTTCTGCAGCGCTGGCGACCATGTGCTGGTGTCGCGCAGCGTCTTCGGCTCGACCATCAGCCTGTTCGAAAAGTACTTCAAGCGTTTCGGCGTGGAAGTCGATTACGTGCCCCTGGCGGACCTGTCCGGTTGGGATGCCGCGATCAAGGCCAATACCAAGCTGCTTTTCGTCGAGTCGCCGTCCAATCCGCTTGCTGAGCTGGTGGACATCGCCGCGCTGGCGGAAATCGCCCATGCCAAGGGCGCCATGCTGGTGGTCGACAACTGCTTCTGCACACCGGCGCTGCAACAGCCGCTCAAGCTGGGCGCGGACGTGGTGGTGCATTCGGCCACCAAGTTCATCGACGGCCAAGGTCGTTGCATGGGCGGTGTCGTTGCTGGTCGTGGCGAGCAAATGAAAGAGGTCGTGGGCTTCTTGCGCACCGCTGGGCCGACCCTCAGCCCGTTCAATGCCTGGATCTTCCTCAAAGGCCTGGAAACCCTCGGCCTACGGATGAAGGCTCATTGCGCCAATGCCCAGGCCCTGGCCGAGTGGCTGGAGCAGCAGGACGGTATCGAGAAAGTGCATTACGCCGGCCTCAAGAGCCATCCGCAACACGAACTGGCCTTGCGTCAGCAGCGCGGTTTCGGCGCGGTGGTGAGCTTCGAGGTCAAGGGCGGCAAGGAGGGCGCCTGGCGTTTCATCGACGCGACCCGGTTGATCTCCATCACCGCCAACCTCGGTGACAGCAAAACCACCATTACCCACCCGAGCACCACCTCCCACGGTCGCCTGTCGCCCCAGGAGCGTGAATCGGCGGGTATCCGTGACAGCCTGATCCGCGTGGCGGTCGGCCTGGAAGACGTGGCGGACCTGCAAGCCGACCTGGCCCGCGGGTTGGCGGCCTTGTGATCGAGCTGGCTACGCCGCCGAGCGGTACTCATGGCCGGGTAGTCCTGGTGACGGGCGCCGCGCGGGGTATCGGCCTTGGGATTGCCGCCTGGCTGATCTGTGAAGGTTGGCAGGTGGTTCTCACCGACCTGGACCGCGAGCGCGGTTCCAAGGTGGCGAAAACCTTGGGTGACAATGCCTGGTTCATCGCCATGGATGTGTCGGACGAGGCCCAGGTTGCCACCGCTATCGCTGAAGTGCTCGGCCAGTTCGGGCGGCTCGACGCGCTGGTGTGCAACGCCGCCATCGCCGACCCGCACAACATCACCCTGGAAAGCCTGGACCTGGCGCATTGGAACCGGGTCCTGGCGGTGAACCTGGGCGGGCCGATGCTGCTGGCCAAGCACTGCGCGCCTTACCTGCGTGCCCACAACGGGGCCATCGTCAACCTGGCCTCGACCCGCGCCGCGCAGTCGGAACCGGACACCGAGGCCTATGCGGCCAGCAAAGGAGGCTTGCTGGCCCTGACTCATGCCCTGGCGATCAGTCTAGGGCCGGAGATTCGGGTCAACGCCGTCAGCCCTGGTTGGATCGACGCGCGAGACCCATCGCAACGTCGAGCGCAGCCGCTCACCGATGCCGATCACGCCCAGCATCCGGCGGGCAGGGTGGGTACGGTGGAGGACGTGGCGGCGATGGTGGCATGGCTGCTTTCGCGCAACGCCGGTTTTGTCACGGGGCAGGAGTTCGTGGTGGATGGCGGCATGACCAAGAAAATGATTTATGAGTAAGGAGCAGCTGCAAGCGGCAAGTTCAAGCTGCAAGCAGCGTGGTGCGGGTCCGGTGCTTTTTACTTGTAGCTTGGCGCTTGTCGCTTGAAACTGTTTCTGAAAAAAATCCAACCCTGCTATTGACTTAGCTTCGGTACCTGCGTAAATTTCGCGGCCTCAACGCAGCAAAGGGTGATTAGCTCAGCCGGGAGAGCGTCTGCCTTACAAGCAGAATGTCGGCGGTTCGATCCCGTCATCACCCACCATGTTTCTTGAGAGTCTTGCGAAAGCAAGATGGAAGCTGTCAAAAGCATCCACCGACGCGCAGCGGTAGTTCAGTCGGTTAGAATACCGGCCTGTCACGCCGGGGGTCGCGGGTTCGAGTCCCGTCCGCTGCGCCATATTTTGCGAAGCAGGTTCGCCTGGTTCGAGATCCAAGCCCGCGGGTTTGGATCAGACGAGTTAAATGGACGCAAGTCCACAGCGATACGCAGCGGTAGTTCAGTCGGTTAGAATACCGGCCTGTCACGCCGGGGGTCGCGGGTTCGAGTCCCGTCCGCTGCGCCATATCTGCTTCGAGGCCCACTGAACGCCTTGAAGCTAAGAAGAGAGCTGAAGAGCTTCTTCCAATCGATAGCAAAGACCCTGGTCGAAAGACCGGGGTTTTTTGTGTCTGGCTGAACAGTATTGGGCCTACAACCGTGGCGAGGGAGCTTGCTCCCGCTGGGCTGCAAAGCAGCCCTTGTGTCGGCCGCTTCAGAACCCCAACCGATCCCGCAACCCGTAATACCAAGCCCCCATCGCTGCAAACGGGGTGCGCAGCAATTGACCGCCGGGGAAGGGGTAGTGAGGCAGGTCCGCAAACGCGTCAAAACGCTCTGCTTGCCCTCGCAATGCCTCTGCCAGTACCTTGCCCGCCAAATGCGTATACGTCACGCCATGACCACTGCAGCCTTGGGAATAATAAATGTTATCCCCCAGCCGCCCGACTTGCGGAAGACGCGACAGAGTCAGTAGGAAATTTCCGGTCCAGGCGTAATCGATCTTCACATCCTTGAGCTGCGGGAACGCTTTGAGCATCTTCGGCCGAATGATCGCTTCAATGTTGGCCGGATCCCTTGCGCCATACACCACGCCACCACCGAAAATCAGGCGCTTGTCACCCGTCAGCCGGTAGTAGTCGAGCAGGTAGTTGCAATCTTCGACGCAGTAATCCTGAGGCAGCAGGCGATGGGCCAACTCGTCCCCCAGCGGCTCAGTGGCGATCACCTGCGTACCACAAGGCATCGACTTGGCCGCCAACTCCGGCACCAGATTGCCCAGGTAAGCATTGCCCGCCACGATAATGAATTTGGCCCTGACCTTGCCCTGCGGCGTATGCACGACCGGACTGGCACCGCGCTCGATGCGCACCGCCGGCGACTGCTCGTAGATCACACCACCCAGTGACTCCACCGCCGCCGCTTCGCCCAGCGCCAGATTGAGCGGGTGGATATGCCCTCCGCTCATATCCAACATGCCGCCGACATACTCCTCGCAAGCCACCACCTCGCGAATACGCCGCTGATCCAGCAACTCCAGCTGTGTATGACCGAAACGCTCCCATAAACGCTTCTGCGACTCCAGATGACCCATCTGTTTAGCGGTGAGGGCCGCGAATACACCGCCGTCCTTCAGATCGCACTGAATCTGATACTTAGCCACCCGCTCACGGATGATCCGTCCACCCTCGAACGCCATGTTGCCGAGCAACTGCGCTTGCTGTGGACCGACGCTGCGCTCGATCACATCGATGTCGCGGCTGTAGCTGTTGACGATCTGCCCACCGTTGCGACCCGAAGCGCCGAAGCCGACCTTCGCCGCCTCGACGATCGTCACTTTAAAACCGTGCTCCAGCAGAAACAGCGCGGAAGACAACCCCGTGTATCCCGCACCGATCACGCAGACATCGGTTTCGACATCATCCTGCAGGGCAGGGCGCGACGGCGTCGCATTGGCCGATGCGGCGTAATAGGACGCTGGGTAGGATGTGTTCGCCATTCTGGAACCTCTGTTTTATATTTTTTACGAATGCAGCGATCCTACCCGAGATAAAAATCCGCCGCCAGCCACCACAAAATCCTTGTCGCCTCGGCGCAATTAAATATTTTGCATATTCATAGGCTTAGGTGAAAAAAAGGTGTTGACACCCCTTTGGAATTCCGTAGAATGCCGCCTCACAGCAGGCACGTAGCTCAGTTGGTTAGAGCACCACCTTGACATGGTGGGGGTCGTTGGTTCGAGTCCAATCGCGCCTACCAAACAAAATCCGCTCTGCTGGGCGGTCTAGAAGGGCTCACCGAAAGGTGGGCCCTTTTTTGTTGGGTGCGATTTTCAAAACTTTTTCAAAACTTTTGCAAAACCCCACCTCACAACGCCAATTCGGCACCCACCTCGACGTATTCAATCGTCTGCTCGCCGTGTCCCTTCTGGTAGTGCTTCGTCATCTTTTCGTCAGCATGACCGAGCAGCGCCTGGATGTATTCCTGGGGGAAGTTCTGCTGCTCGTAGAGCCACGCGCCTAAAGCGCGAATCTCGTGAAAAGTGGGGCGCTCTCCTGCTGGCATATAGTCATAGGCGTGCGCCTCGTCCCTGGCCTTGCTGAATTCCTTGGTCAGGTAATCCGGCGTCACAGAGGTCCAGTGATCCTTCGCATTGATCTGCTCTCTGCGCCTCGCCTTTGGCTTGTAATGGATCAAGTAGGGGGAAGCTACTGGTGAGCGTAGGCACTCTCCTACAACCTCGCGTAGGGCTGCGCCCATCTTGATTTTGAGGTGAACCGGATTGCTGTAACCCTGAGTTTTTCCGGGCGAAACGGTCAGCGTGTTTTCATCCATGTTGGCGGCTGATTTCTGCCACGTCACGATGTCCTCGCGCCGCTGGAGGCTTGTTAGCGCTAGGCGGATTGCGCGTTTTAGCCAGGGGGGAGTCGTCGCGGCGTTGATGATTGAGGTCAGCCCTTCGAGCGTGTGACGCTGACGCTTCTTCTCCGCCTCCTTTTTCACCAAGGTCAGCTCTGCCACATTTCGCTCTGCCAGGCCTTTAGCCACGGCGAAAGCAAATATCTGAACCCACAAGCCGCGGTGCTTCGTGTAGGCGTTGTTGCTGAACTGGTCCAGGTATTCAGCCATGGTAAGCACGTTCAATTGCCCAATCAGGCGTTCGCCAAGGTCTCGCTGGTACCGCTGAAGCTTGAACTTGATCTCCTCCAGCGTGCGAGCTGCGTAGCCTTTGTCCTTGAGCCACTCGTCCTGGAAACGCTGCAATAGGATGTTGATCGTCGGCAGACGCTCCCCAGTCAACACGGTGAGTAGCGCGCCGTCGTCGACAACCAGCGCCGACAGTTTCAGATTCGCCGCCCGCGCTAGCTTTATTGCTTCTTCCAAAGGACGGTTGATGCTTGTCACCAATCCGGTGATGGGATTGCGGTACCGCCAATATTTTCCGTTGGGGTAGAGGTTCGGCGGCAACTTTCTGTTTTTCAATATGCGTGGCCGAGCAGCCATTAACCAATCTCCGTCATCTGTGCCAGCAGCGGGTCGTTCGCTCCCATGACTGCTGCTTGTAGGTCAACAAAATACATCCCGCCCTTTATCTCTCCGATCACTTCCCCTTCCTCAATCCACTTTTTTAGTTGCTGCACGCTGGGTTTGCCGCCGGCATAGCGTAGTTTTCTGTACTCGCTCACCTCCATGAGGCGAGGGAGCTTTACTGTCATTTGGGCAATGATTTTTGCCATGATGATGCTCCATGCCGCGCGTAGCGGCGGAAGGTTGTGATGGGTTACGTACTGCGTTTCAAGCACCGTGGAGGGAGGCACTCGCTCCATTTGGACCGTTGGCATGTAGTGATAGATTGGGCGCGGTTTTAGATGCAGCGTTGAGCTAGGGGGGGCGATCTCTTGGGATTAAGCCGAGCACCACATGCTGGGCCTTCGCAAATGTACTTTCCCTTGATGCGACTGTGAGCTCTTTCGTGTGACATCATGGACGTACGTCAGATTGGGGCGTCGGATGGTGCGGTTTGGAGTTTACTGGCTCCTTTTTGTACATGAGATAGAGACGATAAATGGACATACAAAAGTCAAAAAAGGTAAGCGGGCAAACGAGGTTGTTTACGTACGCTTTCTTCCATGCCGGCGCCAGAGCATCGTTAGCGTCGGCGGAAAGCAGTGAAGATGGTCAGGCTTATAATCTTATAAATGCTTTGGTGCTTTCTAGTTTTCTTGTCGAAGCCTATTTTAATCATCTAGGCGAATTGAATGGGTACGCCGAGTGGAATAGAAAAAACAACAGAACCTCCGTCTGGGATAAATACAAGTTGCTTAGAGTCAAGGTGGGTTTGGATGTTTTAAGTATCGACGAAGCCTATCCAGATGCTGCCTCGGCGATTCAATTCCGAAATGAAATGGCTCACGGCAGAACCGAGACGCATATGTTTACGCTCGACTTGCCCGTTTCCATTGGAGGAGAAAACTCGCGGCAAATCGCTGCTGGATGGCAAACGGCACTGACTATCTCAAACGCGAGGAAGTGTTTTGACGCTTGTAAAACTCTGATCTGTGAGCTGCATAGTAGGGCAGGTCTCGGCGAACACCCTTTCCGAAAAATGGCATCCAGTCAGCTGTGGGTCGGCGTTTCAACGGAGGAAGCAGATCCGAACTAAATCTGAGAATAAATGGCCAAGACTCCTCTATTGTGAACGGGTTGGCTAATATAAAAAATGACCCGCCTATCAGGAAGTGTCCGATGAAGAAAGAGTGCGAAAGTAAAATCTCAGGTTTGGTTTTATTTAATGTAATCATTGCTATTGCAATATTGTTGATAGGCGGAATCTTAAGTAATTACTTCTCTAATTTTCCTGCGGTCAGATCTACCGATCAAGCTGTTTGGGGTCAGTTTGGTGATTACTTTGGCGGAGTGTTAAATCCTTTGCTTTCATTCTTTGCGTTAATTGGGCTTATGGTTACACTACGGGCTCAATATGCCGAAAGTAAGAGGTCGGAGAAGCGGCACGAAGAAATGACGTTCGATACTCGGCTCTTTCAATTGTTGACTTTGAGTCATAGCTCAGTCGAGTCAGTAAAGCTTATTCAATATATAGGGGATCGGAAGCACGATGAATTTTCAGGGCATCGTGCTATTGAATATGCTCTTAATAGGTTGCAAGAAGATTATTTCAGCAGGGCTGAGCGCGTCAATGCGGGCCAGATGTACGATAAGTTGGTTCCTGAGTACGCTAGTTGGAAGCTAATATACTGGACGGCAGTGGCCAGTTATGTAGAGTCTATGTTGTTCTTAATTCGTTATGTTATTGAAAACGCACGTGAAGAAAAAAATGTTGAGTTCTCAATGCGTGCTGTATTTGCCCAAATGACATCTGCCGAAAAGCTGCTTTTGTTTTATGTCATGATCTTTTCGCCTAGAGAGAAAATTATATTCTCAAATATTCTGGAAGCGGAATACTTTGCTGGCGCGGCGAAGGACGATCTTTTTAATTATCGGAAGGATTTGCTTCATAGTGCAGTTCTAGCACGGCTCGCCATGAAAAACTACTGAGGTATCACGACCAGACGACTGATCCTCCTCGTCCGGCTCAGAAAACCTGCGTATTTCCCGATCCCCCGAGGAGACGGCTTGATATGCAAAGTGGCGGATTGTTGGCCGTTTTTCCGGGCTTTGAAAATTTTAAGGGCCGCCTTGGTTGGCATCATTTGCTATTAAAAGCTATTACTTATCCGAGCTGACACTGGCCGGAGACCGACATGAGACTGCAAAGCGACGTAGATGCGCTCGCGGCAATCGAGGAGGATGCAAGGGCGATGCTGAAATGGATCGGAATGCCTGACGATGCTCAGAAACTGGCGGTAGTCGTCTTCCTCCGCGAGATCATTGATTTCGCGACCTACACCGAAGCTATGACTCTCATACCCCATGGGTTTGATCTCGAGTGATTCATGGCGCTCCGTGGCGATGGCGCTATGCTGGCATTTTTATAATGGGTGGGGTTGAATAGCCGATCCACGAATGGAATACAGGACGGTTTATGCAGCTCAAGCGCGGCTTCAGCATCCTCGGTTTCGCTATGATTATCGCTATGGCGGCTGGGTGTAAGTCCTACACTGAGAAAGCAGCAGAGGGGTTACCAGACTCCCAAACGGCAGGTATTCGGGCGATAGAGAAGACGCTCACTATTGCCAGCGTAGATGGAGCAGACACCCTGTATGCGTTGTACACGCAGCGTACCCAATATCGCTTGTCCCCAGGAAAACACCGTCTGGAAGTGAAGAAGTGGACGGGAACACGAGCGACGAGGCCAATTTTTCGGGACGTTTACCTAAAAGCCGGGCGTGAGTACGGTCTCAAGTCGATGCCAAGTGAAGACTGGTGGGACTTTAAGATCGAGGATATGGAATCCGGTGAACGGATAGATAAACCGATCACCCCTTAAGGATGGGGCGACGATGGACCCCTACGACCTCCTAGAAGAAGTCAACGACGACCAATCTTTTCTTAGATTTGCCCATGCTTTGATGGCAGATAGAGCGGCAGCCTCGGCAGATAGCGCAGATTGGGAAAACGATACGATAGATGGTTTCTTGGAATCTGCCGTTGCGTGGGCAAAAGCCAGCGACTTTGGTATCAGGCAGGGGCTTGATCCGTCTAACCCTTGGCGTCAGTTTGCGGTTTTTCTGTACTGGGGAAAGATCTATGAATGACCCTTGCGTTTGAGGGCTGTTGGAAAAAAAGCTCCTATTTAGCGTTAAGTGCCAAGTCTCTAAGCCTTCTCTCCGTCGCGTGGTCGAACCGGTCCAGAATTAGGTCGGCTTGATCCCCGGTGATGGCTCCCGCGCAGGTTAGGCCGATCACAAATCCGTGAGCTTTTGCACCGCTTTTGACGGCCAGGATCATCGATCCAGCGGTCTCGATGTCTTTTAGTATCTTCTCAGCGGCGCGCATCGCCCCGGCTGGTAGGTTGAAAGGTTCGTTAGACATTTGGTACTCCGCACACGCAAGTTTGCCCTTCGCCGGGCTGGGGCGTCGTCGCCCTCTGATGCCATCGACCAATTCGACGAAGTAGGGTTTCAGAAATCCTTAGCTTTTGGCGCCTGACGGGGTCGCGTTTCCGATAGGCTGCCCATCTGCCGGCTGGCACGACAAACGGCTCGCCAGCGACCTCATCCTAGGAGGAACCCAACCCGTTTGCCTAGAATCCAATTTGGAAACGGGAGGTGGAAGTGGAATGAAGTGCAGTTGCTGGATTTGTTGGGGCGACGCGTATCGCAAGGGTCTATACGGTGACTGGGATGATGTCACTTGCCTAGAGTGTGGACATTACATAATTAGTCGCCGTTTGTTGAAGGATTACCTAGGTAGTAAATTTGACGTAGAGCGCATGCGAGACACTTTCGCTTTCGTTAGCACTCAGGGTTGCATTCCGCTGGTGCACCGGTACAGCGCCGTATTTGCCCACAAAATGCCGCCACTAAAGCCTTCTGGGAAATTGATCGGCTGGCCTATCACCTTAAACAAGCTGGCAGTACAGCGGGGTGAATAGATGAACTGTCATGGCGAGCCTAAATAGGTATCAAGCGGCTAATCTGACCTGATTCCAAGCGCCGACGGCAGAGAATAGCTTCGCGGCTTGCCCCTCTCCCAGACACACATCGTCGGGTATCGCAATCCAGCCAGACGCCACCAGATGGTTCGGATTGCAGCTATTGCGGAGCTCCAGGTAGTAATGCTCGATAGCATGCGTAAGACTTTCCACCTTGTAGACGCCTTCTGGCGATATCTCCACTGACTTGATGTACTCGGCTCCGCGGTCGTCTCGGCACATGCCGGCGATATAGATCGTCCAGTTGTAGGCGAAATCGAAGATTGCGTTTGCGATTTCAAGCGTTCGGATCTGGCGGCAACTTTTCCAGTTCATCATGACCTGCGTGCCGCTCGGGTCAATGTTTACCACTGCGACATGGTTGGTCCTGAGCAATGCCCGGCATTTTCGTTCGGCGCGGGCGACGTTGTTATTCGCTTTACGTTTGCTCATGGCGTGTCCACCGCTTTGCGTCTCGTCCTCCGCTTGGCGTGAGGCGGCGATTCTCGGTTCCGCTTCAGGATTGTTTCCGGGTCTATCCGGGTGGAGCGGGGCGGTCGTATCGGATTGAAAGGCGGTGCCTCCAATTGAACGACTCGTCCGCCCTTCTGGAGATATTTGGTGATCTGATCATCGATCGACTCTGCATTCCGCCGCTGCAGCTCGATCAGGCTGAGGTGATTGCTAATCATCTTTGCCTCACTTAATTCGGATGGAGCTATCTCCACGTTCCAGGTGCGCCCAGGACGGTTCGGGCAGAAGTTCATGCTCGACGTCTTCACCAGCTTCGATCCGCTTCCGGACGGTGTCGTTGTGATCGCGGATTTCTTTGAGTTTGGCGGCGATAGCGTTCTTATCGGGCGCAATGCTGGTTTTCACGGCAATGAGCTCATCCGGCACGGCGTCCTCGTTGTCCACGATTACCTTCTCTTTGCCGAGGGCCAGGGTAATGGTGAAAAGGGGACGCTTAATGGTTTTGAGATTTGCCGCTTCCATGTTCCGGCGAAGGTAGTCGGTGATCTCGGCCACGCTGTTGTTCTTGATGCGCTTGAGCTCGGTGAGACGCTCAATCTCGTTTTCAATCGCGGCCACATCGCTTTCAATGTTCCGGCGCAGCATGACGACATTGTCGGCCTTCACTTCGAACTCGCCTTGGATCTCTTCCAGGGCGTGCTGTAGGGCCTCTTTAAGTCCCTCATCATCGACGTCGGCCATCGCTTGGATCTCGGCGAGCTTGCCGGAGAGTGCGTATAGCTGGGTCATGCAGCTGACTCCTCTTCGAATTTCGCAGAAAGGTCTTTCAATTCTTTGGCGATGCGCCGGACCGCCGTATCGTCTTTACGCGCGGTCAGGCGTCGAACTGCGTGGTCATGGATCTTTTTGAGTTCTTGCAGCGACTGGGCACCTTGCATCGTCTCGACAACCGACCTGATGTAATCCAGCCGTTCTTGCTTCTGGCGTTCCTCTTCCGCGACCTTGTCTTCAGCTTTGATCATCGCTACCTCATCGCGCACCGCATCGACATAGGCGGCGTCCTCAAAGAGGCCCATGTGGATGTCGGCTGCAAACCCGAGGGGTTGGAGGCACTTGCCGATAGCATCGGTCAGCGACTTTTTCGCGGCCTCCCAATCAGTGACGATCTTCCCCTGTTGGAGATGGACGAAAGGGGTGTGGCCGTAATGCTCGACGGTGCATTTCTGACCATCTTTGCCCACGTACCAGAGCTGAATTTTCAACGTGTGCAGCTTGGCGTTAATGCGTGGAGCGTCCGGCCATTCCTTGGTGGGAGCCTGAAGAGGGCCGCCTTCGTCGAAGCGATCCTCAAGGACTGTCCAACCCCAACCCTCGCCGCACGGGCCGAACACTTCCGTGGCCTTGCGCATCAGGTAGGTGGGTTTAATGGCGGTGCCTTTAAAACCGCCCATGCCAGTGAAATTCTTTGTTGCGCTGGGATCGGTTACGTTGACCTGATCCCAGATGCGGGTATTGGACATAACTATTCTCCGCGCCACCGACGAGGGGCGCTGCGTACAGAGCTGAAGTTATTGGGTGACGCGATCAGCCAGAGCGCTGAGCAACATCAAGAAGAAGCAGAAGGCGATGGTTGAGAAGGATCCACGCCAGATGAGAAGGCGCCGGGCGCGCTGATGGCTGGTCATCTTGGCCGAACCCTCACAGCGATTCGCCGGCCCTGCATGGTTGCTGTGAGGCGCCGTGGGAGATCTGCGACGCGCTCGTCACGACTCCGTCCGATCACCTCATTGAACGGCATGCCATAGCCGATGATGGCTATCCTGCGCTGGATGTCATCCAACTGCTCATCGACCAGCGTTTTTACCGGTGCGGTGCTCATTGTGCCTCCTTGCGCTTGCGACTGATCTTCAGCAGGCGTGCGCTGTAGTGATGGAATTCTTCGGGTGTAATCCCGCCTGACGTGAAGTGGCGGACAATCAGGCCCTCGGCGAGCGTGTCGTCTAAATCTTTGCTTTGAGACTCTTCGAGCGCTGCTAGGGCTTGGTCGATTGCGATGTGAGGACTCACAGTTCGTTGTCCTCTGCTTGAGCAATCAATGCGTCATCAGCCAGGGGCTCAAGTAGCGTTTGAGCGATCTCGCCGCGCTTGCCCAACGGGTGATCGCTCGGGCCAAGGAGCTCAGCGATCGCGTTCTTGTCGGGTCTGCCATTGTCCAAAGAGAGCATCAACCAACCCAGCGCCGGAGAATGCACCTCGCAGTCTGCGAGCCGGTTGTTCACGTGCTCATCGATAGCCAGAGCGAGCTGAGCCCTGGTTACCGTCCGAGGCCGGCGCATACGGCGTTGGACTTTAACGTCCACTCCAGCCAGCAGACTTTCGACGGCGTTGTACAGCCACTCGGCTCGTGCATTTTCCCAGCTGTCCTCGCTAATCATCGAAGGCGACTGGACGATTTTTAATGGTTGGCTGATTTTCAATGCAGCGGTCATAGAGGCCTCCGTCTGGCGAGGTGTTGAACTGAAACCTGGCTGCGGGTTGGCAGCGCGAGGAGTAGCTAGGAGCGCGCTGTAGAGGGCGCGCCGGATGACTTTTCAGTTGTTTTCCCAATGCACCCGGAGGTCCAGGTGCATCAGTGAAAAAAGCTGTATCGCTCGCGCCTCCTACCGGGTCATTCGCCAGTTCGGTCAGCACCTCGTCCGCCGTCGCAGTTCTGCGCGTTGGTAGCCGTTCGGGGCTATCGGATCGCCGGTCGCCAGTAGTCGCGGCGCGATTTTGTTCACCTGACTTCCTCTCGCCCCACAGGTGTGGCCGGGGCTGACCTCCCAGCGTTGGCTGGGTAATCGTTTATGGCGCGCGTTATTAAAGAGCGGCGGGTCTCTTCAGGCCCTGGCGAGTCGTTCACGTCTCGCTGAAGTAAAATTACCGCCGGTAATGCGCGTCGTCAATACCTCCGGTAATGTTTTTTTGATTTCCACTTGGCTCCCTACCGAAGCGCAGTCGAAGGGTGGGATGTCTGTAGAAGGGTTGGCTCGCTCCAGTGTGATTACCGAGTGTTTTATGGGCGTCCGGAAATTCGACTCGAATGATTCGGGCCACCAGGAGGATTGCGAGCGAGAAACTGTTTGGGTAGGGGAGCTGCCAGACACGAAAAAGCCCGCCGAGGCGGGCTTGTTTCCGATGCATCAATTTCGATATTCGTTATTGAGCTATCGGCGTCACTACCACTGGTTGCCGGTTGGACTAAAGATCTCCGCCTCGCCAGATGACCTTGCCGATGATTCGATGTTCGTACGCATCACTGCCGGTGAACACCCGATCAGGGTGGTCAACCTTGTTCTGATTATCACTTCGGATGATCCAGTCGCCACCAGGCGATTTCACAAGACGTTTCACGATTGCCTTTTCGCCGTGCGCCAAGACAAAAACCTGACCGTGGATTGGTTCGACTATGGACAGGTCTACCAACAACACATCTCGGTGATTAATCGTCGGCCACATGCTTTGACCGTCAGCGTAAATCACGATCAATTGCTCGGGCTTCAGGCGCTTAGCTTTTAGCCATTTTCGCTTGAAGGCAAGAGTGGATCTGATTTCTACGTGCGGGTTCTCGCTTCCCAAACCGGCCGCAGCTTTCGCATCGTATTGCGGGATGAAGGCATAGTGATCGTTTCCAATATCACCCTCAGCGGGAAGAGGGGAATTGCTACTAGCTGGAGACTTCACATTCGGCGGCGTGTCTGTACTGAGACGGCTATTGTTCACTGTCGTCGGATCCGACGTCATTGACTCGAGCTGTTTTGCTAGCTCGGGGCTGAATTCAGAAACAGGTACCTGGAGCATCCTGGCGAAAACCACCGCCGCCTTAAGGCTCAGGGCGGTACGGCGGTTCATGAAATGACTGACTGCTCCTTGTGTTACGCCATCGCCTAGTTCGGCTGCGATCTTTTCCTGAGTCAGTTTCAGGGACGAGCGCTTGCGCTGAAAGATCTCCTTCAGGCGGTCACTATCTTCCAATTGCCACTCGGCAAGAGGGAGTCTTCGAGAGTCTTTAGTCATTCCCAAATCATATTACCTGCGGTATTCAAGCGACCAATATCGCCGGTATTGACCGAAAACAATACCGGCGGTCATACTGTCCCCGTGTACCCAACTTGAGGGCGCATCCATGCGTCATTTGACCCTTGCTGAATTCGCTGAAAAACACGGGCACACCAAGGCTGCCGAGCTTCTTGGCCTCACGCAGGGTGGGCTTAGTAAGGCCATCCGTGCTGGTAGGCACGTCACCGTAGCGTGTCATGACGACGGCACTTATTCCGCTACTGAGCGGCGCCCATTTCCTTCACAGAAATCAGCAGCCTAATCCTCCCCACAACTAAGGAGTTTTGCACCGATGGGATTTAAAGACCCCCTCAACCAACGCAGAGACATCGCTCGCAAGATTCGTCTCTATCCGCTCTTGGATCGCCAACTGCAACGTGCCGCCGACAAAAGCCGCCGCGAGTACGCAACCTACCTATTCGAGATGCTTGAGTGGGCCGCCGTAAACGGCGCCATCGAAGCACTGATGCCGGAGGATCTGAAGGATATCGCGGGCTAGAGGCCCTCAGGAGGGCACGATGCAATTTACTGAAGAGAACGTGCCGCCCGAGATCCGAGCCAAGGTTCATCGACTCATGGAAGCAAGAGGGTGGACGTTCGAAGAGGCGGTGAACGAGATCCTGCTTGAGGCAATCGCCTCAGGCGCAACGGCCTTCGTTGGAAGGCGTAAAGCACCGATTTTGACCCTGGTGGGACGGAAGAGGCCCTCAACTGGATAGTTTGAGGCCCTCACTTAGGGCCTGAAGAGGGACTCACTTTCCTCCAGACGTAAAAAACCACCGGACAGGGTGGTTTTTCACAGCGGTACAACAAGAAGCAGAGCAAATGATGCGCTATCCAAATCACTCGATCAATACTCCGGCCAATGTCGCGACACATATTGGCGGTGACGAAAAGGTGTCGCGTAGAACCCTGAACAGTGGCTTGCGTCCGGTTACCCAACGCCGGGCATTGCGAGGTGCAGCGTGAGCATGGGACTTATGGTTGCCGCGATGAAGATTCGTGTTGGCAATCCGTTGCGCAAACTGGTGCTTATCAAACTGGCCGACAACGCCAGTGACCTGGGGGAGTGCTGGCCTTCGTACCAGCATATTGCTGATCAGTGCGAGATCAGCAAGCGCTCTGTCATGAACCACATAGCCGCGCTCTGTGCTTGTGGTTTGCTGCGCAAGGAAGTCAGAAAGGGTGGCCCAAAGGGTAACTCTTCAAACGTCTACTACCTCACCCTAGGTGGTGAACCTTTTGCACCAGGGGTAGTGCAAGAAATTCACCAGGGTAGTGCAGCAGATGCACCCCCTAGTGAATCTGCTGCACCAGGGGGTAGTGCAGGAGCTGCACCCAGAACCAGTCACTCTTTTGAACCAGTCAATGAACCGGTCATTGAACCAAGTGCGACCCAGGCTGCGGCCAAGGTCGCGAAGGGCCAAATCGTTCCGTTCGTTCCCCAGCAACCGCGGTGCGAGATTCCCGCCGACATGCCAGGGCCAAAAGACCAGTCCTGCAAAACCTTCAAGGCTTGGGCGAACTACGCCATGGCCTACCGCAAGCGGTACGACGCATGGCCGGTGTGGAACGCCAAAGTCGCAGGGCAGGTCGGCAAGCTGGTTGACCGCCTTGGGGCCGATGTCGCTCATCACGTCGCCGCGTACTTCCTGACCATCGACGACTCGCGGCTGATCAACGGCTGCCACGGCATCGGTGACCTGCTCACCAAGGCAGAGGCCTATCACACCCAGTGGATGACCAACCGCCGGATGAACCTGACCACGGCTCAGCAGATCGAGCGCAAGCAGGCCAACCTCGCCGCCGGCCAGGACGCTGCTCGCCGGATCATGGATCGCGAAAGGAGGAAAGCCAATGAGTTCATGTGAGCGCATGACCTCCGACCAGATCGCGCAGCTGGCCCTGGCAATCACCGCCACTGCCGAAGTGCTTGGTCAGGCCCTGACCGCAGACGCGGCTGAAATGATGGCTGACGATCTTTCGGAATACCCCGTCCCGGTGGTCGCCAGTGCTCTGAAATCCTGCCGACGGGAGCTGAGCGGAAAGCTGACCTTGGCCGCCATCCTCCAACGCGTCCAGGCTGCCGACGGTCGTCCTGGCAAGGACGAAGCCTGGGCCATCGCGATAGCCACCAGTGATGAGTTTGAGACCGTGGTGCTTACCGATGAGATCCAGCTCGCCCTGGCCGCTGCGAAGCCTGTCCTCGACGCCGGGGACAAGATCGGTGCCCGGATGGCGTTCATCAGCGCCTACGAGCGTTTGGTGAGCCAGGCCCGAGAAGAGGCTAAGCCGGTTAACTGGCATGTCTCTGTGGGCTTTGACGCGAGCCGTCGAATCCAGGCAATCACCAAGGCGATGCAGATGCAGCGCATACCGCAGGAGCGGGGACAGAAGTATCTCGCTGACCTGAGTGTTGAACCGATTACCGAGGACGGACGCGCCTTGGCCGGGTTGATCACTGGAGCAGTAGCCCAACCGGCGCCGAAGCTGCGCGAGAAGCTAGGAATGGTGAAGAAGTCGATGTTGAAAATGCGGGCGGCAAACGCCGAGAAGCAGGATGAAATGCGGATTGAGGCAGCAAGTGAGTTGGCGGATCGCCGGGCATTGTTGATGCGGCAAGTCCAGGAGTTGGAAGCGAGGAGGGCGGCTCAATGACCGACAGAATCAGCGTCAATTGCCAATCCAAACTCACCGAGGCAATCACCAGCCTGACCACTATGTACCGTGAGAAGAAGTATGTGGTCGTGTCCCTCCGCCCAGGAAAGGACCGGACGTTGGACCAGAACGCCCTTTGGTTCGCGATGTACAAGCGGATTGCAGAGATGACCGAGATCGGCGATGCGGCAGACGCTCGTCGCTACTGCAAGCTGCATTTTGGCGTGCAAATCCTGCTCAACGAAGACGCCGGCTTTCAAGCGGCGTGGTACCGGGTTATGCGTCACCTGCCTTACGAGGAAAAGCTCGCAATGATGGGCGACCACAAGTTGTTCGGTCCTGACGGCTTTCCAGTGACAAGTCTGTTCAACCGTGCCCAGGGCATCGCCTACACGGATCGCATCGCCACGTATTTCACGCGCCAAGGCGTGGTGTTCTCCGATTTGCTGAGCGAGGAGGCGGCATGACGACTTTCGAGGAAATCTGCCGGTGCCCAACTGCCAACCACCGATTCTGGTCGGAAAGGGCTCGCTTGAATCTTGCCTGCTATCGATACAACGGAGCGAGCTCGGCAGATCGCCGATTGGAGCGCGCCGGGTTCCTCAGGAATAAGGCTCATCGCCGCGCGCAGACATACCTGATGCGGATGGAGGCGCCGATGGACCAATTTGAGGTGGCTGCATGATTGCAAAGCAGCCCAAGCCGAAGAAGTGCAAGAACCCTGCATGCGGCGTCAGCTTTCCGCCAAGACGTTTAGGCCAAGTGGTTTGCAGCCCGGCATGTGCAGTCGCTTTGGTCCAAGTCAAACGGGAGCAGGAACGTAAGTCACTGGCCCAGCTAGAGCGCCGAGCGATCAAAGCCGCCAAGGAGCGAATCAAATCACGCTCTCAGCACATGAAGGAAGCGCAGGTCGCGTTCAATGCCTGGGTTCGACTGCGCGATGCAAGGCTTCCCTGCGTGAGCTGTGGCCGGCACCACAACGGGCAATGGCACGCAGGTCATTACCGCACAGTTGGAGGCAGCCCCGAGCTTCGCTTTGAGCCGCTGAACGTCTGGCGTCAGTGCGCGCCGTGCAACAACCACCAGTCCGGCAACATCGTGAACTACCGAATCGAGCTGGTGAAACGGATTGGTGAAGAAAAGGTGGCTTGGTTAGAAGGGCCTCATCAGCCCCGCAAGTACACCATCGAAGAGTTGAAGACCATCAAGGCCGAGTATCGAGCAAAGGCCAGAGAACTGAAGAGGGCCGCAGCATGACCTATCGCAACGTTATTTCCGCAGTCGTCCGGGCGTTGGCCGCCGAAACCATCAGCTCAGCAGGGGGATGCGACTTTGAACCCAAAGTGCAAAGTGATAAGCACACTGGCGAGATGGTGGGTAGGGATGCGGCGTTTCTCACTGACTGCTGGGTATTTGGACGACTTCATAGATCTCTTTCTCCCGCGCAATGGCGTGTGTTAGTGGCGAAGTACTCCACCCACACCGAGCGCAAACACACCGCCATCGCTGAGCTGACAAAGACTGTGCGCTCACCAGCACCTGAGCGATTTAGACACTGTGCGATCGTTACATGGGCGTTACCCAAGCCAGCTGGAGTCAGTGGCAAACGTTCGACAAGCGTGCTGCCAGCAGCGTGGTACGAGATGGATAATTGGTCCGAAGAGCCTCATCCGATCAAGACGCAGGAGCGGTGGCGGAGGGATATACGTAAGGCGCTGGAACGCGAAGTTGATGAGGCTTTAGTTGCTGCCCAAACGCTGTTGGATGCAGAGGGACTTATTGAAACAAAAGCCGCTTGACTTGACTTGAGCCAATGAGCCATTATTTACCCATCCTGCCGTTCCTGCGTATTGATAGGGATGAAAAGAGCCCAGCCATAGATGCTGGGCTTTTTGTTTTTAAGATTGACTGGTTGATAGGTTGGACTGCTAAAATCTGGCGCCGATACTATGGTTCGGCCGAAACATTGCCGATTAGCGGGAGAAAATGAGAGAAGAGTTTGAAGCTGTACGTAAGCCCCATGAGCTCGCTAGATCCAAGCATGGCTATTTAGACGCAGCAACTGAGCGTGGGTGGGTCCTCTGGCAGAGGGCTTGGCATGCAGCAATGTCAATTAGATGCCCAATACTCTCGCAACAACCAGATACTGCGAATTTGACTGAAGAAGAAATTGATTTTCGTCAAAAAGCTATTCCAATAGTTTACTGAACCTCCTCTTTAAAGCAGGTCGAGCACTATCGAGGATCTCTACATCCGCAGAGGCCTTTTCGTTTCCGGCTCCACCACACCCATTGCCCTGGTGGGTACCGTTGGGGCTGACTTACACAGAGTCCCTATGGCTTTTGCTTCGGCAATGCGCAAATTGCGGGGGCTCATTCGTACCTGTATCCCGCTGGCCGTCTCCAAAAGGCTTGTATATTTCTGAAGTAACCCTGGACTCAGTCGAGCTCGCCATAGGCTCAGCCACTTGGTTGACCGGTGCTGGGAACGTGGCGCTCGGTAGTTCCATATGGTTAAGCTTGGCGCCTGCAGAAATCGTATCGAAGTCAGTTACGCTGCGCGGCTGAAATCGACAGCGGTCTGAAACTTCCGCGGGAGTTGTACTGGCCGGCTGACCATGAGACGTTCTCGCATCAGCTTCGGAACGTTCACTAGAGGCCGGGACACCAGCCGTGTAATTCTCGTCTAGCCACGCTACCAACTGCACTGCGCGATAGGGGGGTCGCCCTGGAGCCGCTTCCAACCGTAGCGCAATGCGTTCCCTGTTCATGTCGTTGACCTGGAATCCACGCAGAACAAGATATTGATCAATAAAATCTTCGACATCCCACGCCTCGGTGATCGAGGCGAAGATGCCCTCGATCTTTCCGGAGTAGCGCTTTTTATCTGAACGTTCCCAAGGCATGATGTAGACCTTTAATATCAGAATGATACTGTGGTGGCATGCGGTGTGCTTGGCAATATGTCATTCTCGCGAGCAATTACTGGCCAATGACGGCTGAAGAAAGATCACCTGTCCTCCTCATTCCCTGCGCAGCTAATGTGTTGCGTTTTGCGTACCGAGGGGAAAGATTCCAGCGGACATTTGAGACTCCATGGCTCCGTGCTACTGTTCTGACAGCTGACAATAGTTGAGCGTGCAACATCACGCTGAAAGATACTCCACATGCTATCGCTGCGAGTGTCCAGGCATCGCCGTCACTCATCTGGCTTGCAGTGTGAAGCGTGACCCTTTTTACGCCGCCGAACACATAGTGGATCTCGTAAGTGTTAAGAGTTTGCACCTTCAGCTGGCTCCTATTAGGCAGTCGCTAGCTATGCTTAAGTTTCTGACCCATTAGGGGTTTTACCGCTCGACCGCTTAGGGGCCGACGCGCTCAGAAATAGATTGCGCAAACTTAAAAAAATTCAGTGCGGCCGCCTTTCCGCATAATCACTAGTCCCTGATCAGCTCGGCCTTCGCCGAGTTTCGTATATATCCCCCCGAAAGGGAGGAAGCTGAGATACCGAAGATGCCAGACAAACCAGACACTTGGGCGATAGCGCTTGCGTGGTTGAGCCAGCATTCGCCAATCCTCTATGCGGCTGCGTTGTCCTGCGCTATGGCCGTCCTGCGAATCACGTACGGTGGTGGCACAAGGCGCCAGATGATCGTAGAGGGCGCCATCTGTGGCGGCCTGGCCCTGACGATCATCAGCGGACTTGAGTTCTTCTCGCTGCCCCAGAGCATGGCGACATTCGTTGGTGGCTGGGTTGGTTTCCTTGGGGTGGAGAAGATTCGCTCCATTGCTGACCGGGTGACTGATTTCAAGCTTCCTGGCCGCAAGGCCGAGTAGCGCGATACACGTTTCGCGCATCAGCAAACTGTGTCGCGATATGGGGCAAAACCACTACCACGTGGTGTATTGATCATGAAGCTGCTTGAGAGCGCCCTGATATACGGAGGCAGTGAGTTTAGACCTGAGCCTTCGCATGACGTCCTGAGCGGTAGAGCTTACCTTCTCGGTGTTTCTCCCGGTTCGCTCCGCCCATGCAGATGCTGCCTTCAATACAGCTTTTTCATCAATGCGCTGGGACACCTGTTCATTTCCTTTTTGAACACAGCTGATCTTAGTTGAACGGGCGGGATGGGGAGAAATGAATCGACCAATGCCGCCAGCAGCTTTACTCGACCTGTCCGATCTTCCCGGCCTAGGCATGCGCCTGGTCCCTGCGCCAGAAGTGTGGGAATGGCTCCAAGCAGAGATCCTTGCCGACACCGGTAGCATTTACAATTTAGACCATGCCCACCTATTGGATGCAGACGTCCGGGTTATGTGGGCGTCGTCGAGCTTCAACAAGCAGGGCCGCACAGTCCTGGGCCAGGCCGAGCTAGTGGCGTTCCGTGCCGGTGGCTGGCAGAAGGCCCGGATGGAGCAGCAGATGCGTGATTGGTTCGGCGATGTGCCGAGCTTCATCATCACCTTGGCCGCCGATTACTGCGCCCAATGCAGCGATCTAGAGTTCTGCGCACTCATTGAACACGAGCTGTATCACCTAGCTCACGCGACCGACAAATACGGTCAACCAGCATTCACTCAAGACGGGAAGCCGAAGATCAAGCTTCGAGGCCACGACGTGGAAGAGTTCGTTGGTGTGGTCCGCCGCTACGGCGCTACGCCTGACGTTCAAGCTCTGGTGGATGCTGCAAACAACCCTGCCGAGGTGGGGAAACTGAACATAGCGAGGGCCTGCGGAACTTGTCTCCTCAAGTCGGCCTGACACTTGACCAGACTTTGACGGAATAAACCCATATGGCAGCCCTGAAAGATGAGGTAAAGCGCTTCATTGTGCAGTCCCTTGCCTGTTTCGATACGCCAAGCCAAGTGGCGCAAGCAGTCAAGGACACCTTCGGACTCGAGGTAAGCCGGCAGCAATGCGAGTTCTACGATCCCACGAAATACGCAGGGCGCGACTTAGCGCTGAAGTGGCGGACGGTGTTTGAGGACACTCGCAAGCGCTTCAGAGAAGAAACGGCAGAGATCCCCATCGCCAACCGAGCGTTTCGCCTTCGCGCCTTGAACCGCTTCGTGGAAAAGGCCGAGAGCATGAAGAACATCAGCCTCGCGATGCAGATCCTGGAGCAGGCGGCGAAAGAGACGGGCGATATGTACGTCAACCGCTCGCGCAAGGAAGAGCCGGACGACGAGCCGGCGGTTCCCACTCGTATCCAGGTGGACGTAGTGGATGCGAGGAAGCCGAATGCCGAGCCTTAACGTTCCCCAGGCTCAGTTCCTCACGTTGCCCAACAAGTTTCGCGCTTTCGTTGCTGGGTTCGGTTCTGGCAAGACCTGGGTGGGTTGCTCAGCACTGAGCAAGCACTTTATGGAATGGCCGAGCGTAAACGCTGGCTACTTCGCACCGACGTATCCCCAGATCCGAGACATCTTCTATCCGACCATGGATGAGGTGGCCTATGACTGGGGACTGAAGACCAAGATCAACCAGGCGAACCATGAGGTTCACATCTACAGCGGTCGGCAGTACCGGGGAACGGTGATTTGCCGGTCGATGGAGAAGCCTCAAACCATCGTGGGCTTCAAAATCGGCCATGCGCTAGTGGATGAGCTGGATGTGCTGTCGTCCGTTAAGGCGCAGCAAGCTTGGCGAAAGATCATCGCGCGGATGCGGTATAGCGTTCCTGGGCTGAAGAACGGAGTAGACGTCACCACGACGCCTGAGGGCTTCAAATTCGTCTATCAGCAATTCGTAAAGCAGCTTCGCGAGAAACCAGCGCTAAGCGGCATGTACGGCTTGGTCCAGGCGAGCACATTCGACAATGAGTTGAATCTGCCAGACGACTACATCCCGTCGCTGATGGAGTCGTATCCCGAGCAACTGATCAGGGCCTACCTGAACGGCCAGTTCGTGAACCTGACATCTGGATCGGTGTATCACGCCTACGACCGCAAGCTGAACCAGTGCTTCGACACCGTGCAGCCTGGAGAGCCTCTGTTCATCGGTATGGACTTCAACGTCGGCAAGATGGCGGCGATTACCCACGTTAAGCGCGACCAGGGCCTGCCCAGAGCAGTCGATGAGCTGATAAATGGTTACGACACGCCGGACATGATCCGCCGCATCAAAGAGCGGTACTGGGAGCACAACGGTAACGACTTCAGGAAGACCTGCGAGATCCGAATCTACCCGGACGCCTCCGGTGATTCTCGCAAGTCGGTCAATGCCAGCATGACGGATATTGCCATGCTCAAGCAGGCCGGCTTCACGGTCATTGCTCCCGCGGCTAACCCACCAGTGAAAGACCGGATCAACGCCATGAACGCCATGTTCTGCAACGCCCAAGGCGAGCGGAGGTATTTGGTTAATCCGTTCAAATGCCCGACCTATGCCGACGGTCTGGAGCAACAGGTTTGGGCAGCCAATGGTGAGCCTGACAAAACACAAGGAAACGACCACGCCAACGACGGCGGCGGTTATTTCATTCACCGCGAATACCCGATCGTTAAACCGGTCACTTCAATGAAAATGGGATACGCCCGATGAGCAACGACGTCTCCTTCAAACGTGCGGATTATCTGGAGGCATTGGACCGCTGGGCGACCGTACGCGACGTCTGTGCCGGCCAGCACCGAGTAGTGGATCGTTTGCCGTATATCAACGCTCACGACAAGTCGCCGGAGAACGTGGACCGAAACAAGGCTTATCGCGAGAGAGCCGTGTTCAAGAACGCGACCGGGCACACGCGCAATGGGCTACTCGGTTTGGCGTTCCACAAAGACCCGACACTGACCGTTGCGCAGAAGCTTGAGTACCTTCAGGACAATGCCAACGGCTCCGGCGTCAGCATCTATCAGCACTCCCAAGGCACGCTAGAAAAGGTGCTTGAGGCTGGCCGGCATGGTCTGTACGTCGATTACCACCCCGATGATGGTATCGGCGGTCGGGCGGTCATTCTCTCGTACTGCGCCGAGGACATCATCAACTGGCGTACCGGCATGGTGAACGGTCGCAGTGTGCTCACCTTGGTTGTGCTGCGGGAGTGGCCCGAAATCGAAGATGGTTTCGGCTTCAAAGTGATCGAGCAATATCGAGAACTGGTCCTTGAGGCGGACGGTTTCGTCTGTCGTGTATGGCGAAGATCCGGGCCAAAGGGAGGCGGGCCGCTGGTTGTGATTGAGGAGTTCAAGCCTGCGGGCGGTAACGGACGCCTGAAGGAAATCCCGTTCACCTTTGTTGGTGCGCAGAACAACGACCCTAGCATTGACGAGTCGCCCCTGTACGACATCGCCATGATCAACCTCGGCCACTATCGGAACAGCGCTGACTACGAGGACAGCGTCTTCTGGTGTGGACAAGCTCAGCCCTGGATTTCCGGCCTGGATGAGCAGTGGCGCGATTGGATGGAGACGAGCGGCGTCTATGTCGGTTCCCGCGCTCCGATGATGCTGCCAGTTGGTGGTGCCTTCGGCTATGCGCAGCCACAGCCGAACACGCTGGTGAAAGAGGCGATGGCCGACAAGAACCAAATGATGATCGAGCTCGGTGCTCGCATGGTTGTGGCGTCGCTCACAGCCAAAACAGCGACTGAATCCCGGGGCGACCAGTCTGCATCGACGTCGGTCCTAGCCGGTTGCGTGGCAAACGTCAGCGAAGCCTATACCCAGGCGATTATGTGGTGTTGCCAGTACATGGGGGTAAGTGATGCGAAGGTCAGCTATCAGATCAACCAAGAGTTCGTCGAGCTGACGGCTGATCCTCAGATGATCACCGCGCTGGTTGGGCTATGGCAGAACGGCGGCTTCGCCAAATCCGACCTACGAGCCTATCTCCGCAAATTGGGCCTTATCGCACCTGAGCGCACCGATCAGCAGATTGACGGGGAGCTGCTGGAGCAGGCCGATGGCCTTGGCCTGGATGACGAGGAACAAATAAATGGCGGCAAACCAAGCGATCCTTGATGCCACGGTCCGTCACGCAGTCTTTCTCGAAAAGCTAAAGGCAGGGGAAGTCGGCAAGTTTGCTCCGTTCCTCCAGGAGATTGACCGATCGATCCGCGACCGGCTCACGCGTAGTGACCTGTCCGAGTACAACGTCAGGCGTCTGGAAGCCCTGCTCAAGGAGGTCGATAGCCTGTTGCTGGGCATATTCGATCGCTTCAGCAATCAGCTGAACCTCGACTTAGTGGATATCGCCAATTACGAAGCCGAGTTCGAGGTGACAAGCCTTGCCAGATCGGCACCGGTCGGCGTGGCCTTGGACGTTGTTACCCCGACAGCAGCTGCGATCCGTACAGCGGTGCTGACAAACCCTCTCAGCGTGCGCGGTACGGGTGGCGGAAAGCTGTTGAAATCCTTCATCAAGGGTTGGGCTGCGGCTGAGCGAGAGCGCGTCACTGGCGCGATACGCCAGGGTTTCTTCGAAGGGCTTACGAACTTCCAGATCATCCGCAACATTCGCGGTACCAAGGCGACGGACTACAAAGACGGCATTTTGGCGATCACCAATCGAAACGCGAGCACAGTGGTACGCACAGCGATCCAGCACGTCTCGTCGCAGGCGCGCATGGAGGTGGCACGGGCCAATATGGACGTCGTGACGGAAGTCGAAATGGTTGCCACGCTGGACAGCAAGACACGTCAGCAATGCCGATCCATGGATAAGCGGCGCTTTCCGGTCGATTCTGGGCCGCGTCCGCCGTTCCACCCGAACTGCCGAACCACATTCATTCTGCTGACCAAGCTCAGTGAAACCTTCGGTAAGGGCGCTACACGGGCCGCTGTGGGTGCGGACGGAGCAGGGCAGGTCAATGCAAGCCTCGACTATTACCATTGGCTCCAGCAGCAGCCTGCTTCGTTTCAGGACGTGGCGTTAGGACCGGCGCGAAGCAAGCTCTTTCGTGAGGGCGGTCTGACCATCAAGCGTTTTGCGGAGTTGCAGCTAGATCGCAATTTCGCGCCTATGACCCTGGCTCGCATGAAAGAGTTGGAGCCGTTAGCATTCGAGCTGGCGGAAATCTGATATAGGATTGTGGCTCATATCAAGGAGCCACTATGGATCGGGTCATTCAGCAGAAAATTGAAGAGGCTTTGAAAGGGCTTTTTAGCGCGGTTTCAATGCTGAGGGACGCATATCCAGGCAAGCCTTTCACGCCTGATGGCCGACTTGTTGGTGATATCGGCGAAGTCATTGCCAGCCTGGCTTATAACCTCACGCTGAATGAGAAGCTGACCAGGCACCATGACGCTGTCACGCCTGATGGGCGGAATGTGCAAATCAAAACCACGTTCGGAACTAGTCTTACTTTTCCAGTCCATCATGTGCCCGACTATTACCTCGGTATTCGCATGAATCGTGATGGTACGTTCGAGGAGATTTACAATGGGCCGGGACATCTCATTCAGGCGCAGCTTTCGGGGCGAAAGGCCACGAAGACTGGGCTACATGGCGGATTGATGGCGATGCTAAAGCGGATCAATCAATTAGTACCTGACGAAGAGCGAATACCTAAGCGCTAACTCCAAAACAAGCCCGGCCATGTGCCGGGTTTTTTTATGCCTGTAAAGCAGGCAGCACGAACCCAAGGGGGCCTAAACGTGGCAGAAGAAAACGAAATCGACCTGGAAAATCCGGCAATCAAGGCCGCTATCGCGACTGCCGTGGAAGCCTCTGTGACCGGGTTGAAAACCAAGAACACGGAGTTACTGGGCAAGCTGAAGGAAACCACCAAAAAACTCAGCCAGTTCGAAACTCAGTTCGAAGGCCTGGACATCAACGCGGTGAAGGGGCTGTTGACCAAAGCCGGCGAGGATGAAGAAACGAAACTCCTCACCGAAGGCAAGATTGACGAAGTGTTTTCCAGGCGCACAGAGCGCTTGCGTGGCGACTTCGAAAAGCAACTAAAGGCGGAAAAGGAACGTGCTGACAAAGCCGAATCCTTCGCGAGCAAGTTCCGGGACAAGGTCCTGGGCGACTCCATCCGTTCTGCGGCCATCAAGGCTGGAGCGCTTCCTGAGGCAGCGGAGGATCTGATTCTGCGCGCCAAAGGGCAGTTCACGCTCAATGAAGAGGGCGAAGCAGTTGCGATCGATAAGGAAGGCCAGGCCATCCTTGGCAAAGACGGCAAGACCCCTCTGACGCCGCTCGAATGGGCGGAATCCTTGCGCGAAAGCGCACCTCATCTGTGGCCTAGGGCTTCAGGAACCAATGCCCCGGGCGGGGGTAGCGGTAATGCCGCGCTGAAACGCTCCGAAATGACGCCTTCGGCCAAGCGTGAGTTCATCACGAAGCACGGCCAGGACGCCTACCTGAAATTGCCTAAATAATGGAGTAACCCATGCCGACTACCGTCAACACGGACATGATCGTTTACAACGATCTTGCCCAGACCGCCTACCTGGAGCGTATCCAGGATGTGATCGATGTGTTCAACGCTTCTTCCAACGGCGCTCTGGTACTGGATAACGAGCTGATCGAAGGTGACTTGCGCAAGCGTGCTTTCTACAAACTCGGCGGCTCCATCGCACACCGTGACGTCAATTCGACTGCAACGGTGGCCGGGCAGAAGATCGGCTCTGGTGAGATGGTCGGTGTGAAGGTGCCGTTCAAGTACGGTCCTTACGAAACCACTGAAGAGGCGTTTAAGCGCCGAGCGCGTTCCCCGGAGGAGTTTTCCGAACTGGTGGGGATTGACTACGCCGATGCGGTTCTCGAAGGATACATCCAGTACGCGATGGCAGCCCTGAAGGCAGCTATCGGTGCAAATCCGAACATGGTTGCCACTGCCAGCTTCGCCACCGATGGCAAGAAGGCGCTGACCAAAGGCATGCGCAAGTTTGGCGATCGCTTCGGTCGTATTGCGCTGTGGACCATGGACTCGGCGACCTACTTCGACATGGTCGATCAGGCCATTACCGAAAAGGTCTACGAAGAGGCGGGTGTGGTCATCTACGGCGGCCAACCTGGAACCATGGGCAAGCCCGTTCTGGTCTCGGACACGATCCCGGCGGAAACCATCTTCGGCCTGCAAGCCGGCGCGATCAAAATCACTGAGTCTCAAGCTCCGGGCTTCCGTTCGTACCCGATCAACACCCAGGAAAACTTGGCGATGGGCTTCCGCGCCGAAGGGGCATTCAACCTGGACCTTCTGGGTTACAGCTGGAATGACTCTACCGGTGGTGTGAACCCTAACCTGGCTGCTATCGGAACCGGAGCTAACTGGACCAAGTACGCCACCAGCGACAAGGTTACCGCAGGCGTCTTGATCGACCTGTCCGCGCCTTAAAGGCGTTCACCTTTAGCCAGCGGCCTGTAACGGGCCGCTTTTGGAGAGCGACATGGAACTTACTTATTCGGCACAAACCAGGGACTTCGATCCGGACAAGCGTTATCGCACCCCCGTTTATTTCGAGAAGCCGGAGTCGGGCGTAACGAAGGTCACAGTGATCGGCGATTGGCCGGTCGTCGTCGATGCCTACAGGACCGCCAAGGTTCAAGTGGAAGTTGTCGAAGCCGGTGGCGCAGTGGAAACAGATCCGGCCAAAATGGGAGTGGCGGATCTGAGGAATTGGCTCACTGCCCAGGGCATTGAGTTCGATCCGAAGGCGCCGAAGGCTGAAATCGTAAAACTCATTCCTGCGAGCTGATTCCATGACACTCATCATCGAGGACGGCACTGGTAAGCCTGATGCCGAAAGCTATTCGAGCGCTGAGGATTTAGTCCGTTACGCCGCGAAATTCGGCGTCGCCATCCCTGCGGATACCCCCGCGCAAGAAGCGCTGCTTCGCCGGGCCGCCTTGGCGATGAATGGCATGGCCTGGAAAGGGCAGAAGATGTCTAGCGATCAGGCCCTGGCGTGGCCGCGCCGGGGTATTCAACTGGATTGTGAGATCAAGCCGAACGACTACCTTCCGGCGCGCATTCCTTACGGCCAAATGGCTCTCGCAGCGGAGATTCATCGCGACGACATCGATCCTATCGAGACGCGCAAGGGCGCGGTTATTCGGGAGCGGGTCGAAGGCGCCGTCGAGACTGAGTACGCGACGATTTCTAATACCAGCGGCAGGCTGCTTCCGGCTGCTCCGGATAGGCCAAGCCGCACGCAATTTGCGGACTACCTTCTCAAACGTGGGTTGTTCGCCGTAAGGGCTTAGCCGATGAGCGAGTTTTACGACCGGATGGCAGCAACGGCCTTACGGCTGATCACACAGTACGGCCAAGCAGTTACGCTGCGCGATGTTCAGCCTGGCGAATACGATCCTGACAATCCGGAAGGCGCGGAGGTCGTCCTCGAGCAAATATCCCAGGGCATCTTGCTCGATTTCACCGGCTTCGAGTTTCAAGCCGACACCCTGATAGTGCGTGGCGACAAGAAGCTGAAGATTGCGGCGGTGGGCTTGGATTGGAAGCCGAAGCCAATGATCACAGCCGAGATCCAGGGGAATACCTGGACGGTGATCAACGTTAAGGAGGTCAACCCAGCCGGCACTCCGCTGATATACGAATTGCAGGTCCGTTCATGAACACTTACGCAGGCCGGCAAGGCAGCTTTTCGCTCCAACTGGCCGAGTTTGCCAAACAGGCCCAAGAGGCGGTGGACGCTAGCCTTCGCGAGATCATCATTGAAATCGGTAACTCGCTGATTCGAATGTCTCCGGTAGATACCGGGCGATTCCGTGGCAATTGGCAGATGTCCATCGATGCGCCGCCGGAAGGGACGCTTGGAGTGGTTGATCCGACCGGAGCGGCAGCAACAGCACGCATCGCAGAAGGGTCGATTTTCTTCCGGGCAGGAACCACGGCATTCATCGTGAATAATTTGCCTTATGCGATACCGCTAGAGTACGGCCATTCCGATCAAGCTCCGGGGGGCATGGTGCGAATCACTCAGGCGCGTTTCCAGCAAATTGTCCTGGAGGCCATCAGGAACCATAAAGTATGAGCCACAACATCATCGCTGCAGCGTTAGAGTCGCGCCTGCTTGCCTGGGCCAAGGCTAGAGCCAAGCCAATGAAGGTCGTGGTGGAGAACGAGGCATATACGCCAGGCGCCGCCGAGACGTATCTCCGAGCCTTCACGCTGCCGTCAGTCACGGCCAGCAACACGCTAAGCGGCGATCACCGCCTCTATACCGGCGTGTTTCAGGTGAATATTGTGACGCCGTCCGGGAAGTACCGGACCGAGGCAAGCAGCATCTTGGATGAGTTGGCGGCTTTGTTCCCCTTGAATCTGCGAGTTGCTCGCGCCGGATTAGTCGTGTCAGTGATGACGCCGGTTGCGCCCGGCCCAGGGATTCCAGACGGCAACAGTTTCACGGTATCTGCTTCGTTCCAATATCGGTCCGACACCAACTGAGCGACGTCGCGCTAGAATCATCTCTGAATAGACGTAATCGGGACTCCTCCATGGATGATGTAACGAAGGCGCGCCTACAGTGGCTGGATGAGTCAGCCGACGATCATGGTTGGAACAACCGTGAGGAGATCAACGCTAGCGAAAAATGCATTTGCAGCGCCTGCGGCCAATGGTCGAAACCGGACCAAATCACGAAGTGGCACAACGAGAAACACGCCTGTTGTCCTCATTGTGGGCTGACCGGTGTTGTCGTTGGCTCCGCATCAGGACTGCCCCTTGAGGAATACGAGAGCTGTCGAATTCCTGAGTAGCAGTCCATCCAAAATTCGCCCGTTGGGCAAACCCTGACCCGCCATTGAGCGGGTTTTGTCATTTCTAAACAGAGGGAAATACATGAGCGCCATTCTCCCCAACGGCTCCATCCTTGAAATTGCTGCCACATTCAGCCCACCGACTCCAGTGACTGCCATCAGTAACGCTAACCCTGCGGTGGCAAATGCCGCTGCGCACGGCCTGTCGAATGGCGACATTCTGGTGGTTACTTCGGGTTGGACTCGCCTGAACGACAAGGTTGTTCGTGTCGCCGGTTCTGATGCAGGCTCGTTCGAACTGGAAGGCATCAACACCACCAACACCACGGTCTATACCGCTGGAGCGGGCGCAGGATCTGTGCGTGCTGCGAGTGGTTGGGCTCAAATCAGCCAAGTCACCGACAGCAACAGCTCTGGCGGCGAACAGCAGTTCACCACCTTCGGCTTCCTTGAAGAGTCGGACGACCGTCAACTGCCGACAACGAAGTCTCCGATCAGCATGGCTATCACCGTTGCTGATGACCCATCGCTTCCTTACGTTGCGGTTTGTGAGGCGGCTGATGAAGATCGCGAGCCCCGCGTTGTGAGGCTGACTTTGCCCAATGGCTCCGTCATCTACTACCACGCATACGTGTCGATCACGTCTACTCCGACGTTGTCCCGGAACAGCATCGTGACCCGGACTGTAACGCTGTCTCTGGCCGCTCGCCCAACCCGATACGCTGCGGCGGTGTAAGTCATGGCAAAGATCAAGATTGCTCAAAACCCGACCTTCAAAACGAAGGTCGCCATCCCGCGCGTGGGCGCTGATCCGGTCAGCGTTGAGTTCGAATTTAAGTATCTGGATCGCCTGGCCCTGGCTGCTCACTTCGACAAGTGGAACGCCGTCCGTGAGGATCATGCGAAGAAGGTCCAGGAGGACGGTCTCTCTTGGCATGAGGCCACGGTGGCAGAAATAGACATCCAGGTCGGCCAGCTCAAGGACATCATTGCCAATTGGGCCTTTGACGAGAAGCTGTCAGATGAGTCGCTGACAGCGCTTGTCACCACCTGCGTTGGCGCGCCGCAGGCGGTGCTTTCTGCCTACCAAAACGCCTATCAGTCGGCCCGCCTGGGAAACTGACCGGCGCCGCTCGCGTCCTGTACGAGCCGGGGCCATCTGAGGCAGCCCTAGCAGCCTTCGGCATGACGTTAGACGACATTCCCGAGACTGAATACGAGGTCTGGCCGGACAACTGGCGGGCTTTCCTGCTGTTCGAGGCAATGTCGACTCAGTGGCGAACGGGAATGGGCGGAGCCTCTGGCTTGGACTACAGCGCACTCCCGTCAGTGGCAAGCATGCTGGGCATAACGCGGCGCGAACTATCAGAGGCCTTCCACGACATCCGTGTCATGGAAGCAGAAGCCATGCTCGTGATGAGCGAATCGAAATAACGGAGCCTAAATGACTTCTATTGCTGAACTCGGCATCAAGGTTGATTCGACTGATGCTGCGCAAGCGAGCTCCGATCTCGACAGGCTCACCGCTGCGGGTGTCCGCGCAGAAAAAGCCGCTGAGGGTGTTGCCAAGGGCGCGGACAAGGCATCGGAATCGATCAAGAAGCAGAAGGATGAGCTGAGCGAGCTCCTCGGCGAGATTGATCCGACGGTGAAGGCCCTAGGACGGCTGGACGAGCTTGAAAGCAGGCTAGCGAAGCAGAAGAAGCTCGGCGCGCTCGATGCAGCCACCTTTAGCGAGTATCAGGCCAAGATTGAGCAGTCTCGGGCGAGCCTCGGGGGCTTCGACGACTCGCTCACTCGCACCGGTAACACGGCTAAGCAGACGGCTGCTGCGTTGCGTGGAGTCCCTGCTCAATTCACTGATATCGTCGTGTCGCTCCAGGGCGGTCAGTCTCCGATGACTGTCCTGCTCCAGCAAGGCGGCCAACTCAAGGATATGTTCGGCGGCATTGGTCCCGCCGCGCGAGCCCTAGGCGGATACATCCTTGGCCTTGTTAATCCCTTCACGGTTGCCGCTGCGGCTGTTGCTACCCTCGGATACGCTTTCGTTTCAGGCAGTGAAGAGGCGGTCGAGTTTCAGAAATCGATCATCCTTACCGGAAACGCTGCGGGCACTTCGGCTGACACTCTGTCCAACATGGCGCAACAGGTGGCCGCAACCGTCGGCACAACTGGCGCAGCGTCGGAGGTACTGGCAAAGCTTGCTAGCAGCGGCAAGATTGCGAGCAGCAGTTTTGAAGGGGTTGCGACCGCGGCGCTGGAAATGGAAAAGGCCACTGGCCGGGCCGTGGAGGAAACGATCGCCGAGTTCGTGAAGATCGGAAAAGACCCAGTCGCAGCCGCGAAAGAGCTCAACGATCAATACAACTTCCTGACGGCAACGACGTATGCGCAAATCGTCGCGCTGAAAGAGCAGGGCGACACTATCGGCGCGGCCAAACTGCTGACCGACACCTATGTCGATACCATCAAGAGTCGTAGCAGTGAGGTCACGGAAAACCTCTCAATCTGGGAGCGTGGATGGAAAAGCCTAAAGGGAGAAATCTCGGCCACGGCTGATGCCATAAAAAACATCGGACGTGATCAGACCCTGGCTAGCCAGATCACCGAGGCGCAGCAACGTGTGGCAGCGGCCCAGAGTGCCCTAAATGGCATGCCGGACGACACCGATGCCCAGGCCAAGCTGACCAATTCAAAGCTGGAACTGGAGTTTCTCATCCAGCAGAAGAACACCCAGGACGCCATCGCCAAAGCTCAGGGGTTGAGCGCACAGAGACAGCGTGAAGGCATCGACGCGAGAATCCGCGTGAAAGCCATCATCGACTCCAGCCTTTCCAGCGAGGAGAAGCGCAACGACCTTATCAAGGAGTACAAGCGGGAGATCGAGGCGCTGCGCAGGGCAAACCCCGACGATCCGCTGGTTCAGGAAGCTGTCGTCGCGAAGACAATCCAGAACATTCGGGACCGGAACAAAGACCCGAAAACCGCGACGTCGTCCATCAACCTCACCGACTTCAACGACTCGAAAAATCAGCTAACGCTGATCCTCAGCGAATACAAGAGCGCTCAGAGGGAGCTGGAAGCAGCGCAGAAAGCCGGCCTGCTCACACAGGAAGACTATCTGCTCAAGCGTAAAGCCCTTATCGGCAATGAGCGGGATGAGGTAACCGCAGCTTACCAGGCGGAGATCGCAGCTCTCGAGGCATCGAAGAGCCAAGCCAGCACTACAGCCGCCCAGCGCATTCAGTTGGACCAAAAAATTGCCGATGCCAAAGCCAGCATGATCAAGGCGCAAAAGGAGGCTGACAGCGAGCTTGAGGTGATTGCGACGAATGAGCAGGGGAGGCTTGCGAAGCAGGCCCAGGCCATCAAATCCTATACCGACGCGTTGGATCAGCAGAACGCCGCCCTGCGCCGTGCTGGAAGCCGTGCCGCAGACGGAGTCGGGCTTGGCTACCGCCAGAATGCGATCAATAGCGAGCTGAACGGCATCGCTGATCGTGCGAATCAGCAACGCTTAGATCTGGCTCGAGATAAGGCCGACCAGGCGCGAAACATGAGCGCTGAGGAATACAGAGCCAAGCTGGACGCGATCAATCGAAGCGAACGGGAGATGAGCGAAACCGTGCTCAGCAACTACGAGCAGTTGTCTGAAGCTCAGGGAAACTGGAGAAACGGCGCAACGTCTGCGTTCAGCAACTATCTGGACAGCGCGCGTGATGTGGCTGGACAAACCAAAAGCCTATTCACCAATGCTTTTAGCTCCATGGAAGATGCTTTGGTCAGCTTCGCCATGACTGGGAAGCTGTCGTTCTCGGACTTCGCAAAATCGGTATTGGCTGACATGGCTCGTATGGCTGCCAGAGCGGCTACGTCCTCTGCGCTCAGTTCGTTGTTTGGCATCGCTGCATCCGCTGTTGGCTCCTATTTCGGCAGCCCTGCTTCTGCCGGCTCGACGCAGGCTGGTTACTCCGGCGATTTGTCGGGCTTCACTCCGGGGAGCATTCAGGCCAAGGGCGGTGCGTGGGCTGGCGGCGTGCAGATGTTTGCCGACGGTGGGGCTTTCACCAATTCGGTAGTCAGCAAGCCGACCGCCTTCGGTATGGCTGGCGGAGAGACCGGAATCATGGGTGAAGCCGGGCCGGAGGCAATCATGCCGCTGACTAGGACAGCAGGTGGCAAGCTCGCCGTAATGGCGGTAGGTCGCGGCCAGAGTTCCAGCACCAACCAAGTGGTAATTCAGCAAAACATCGCCGTGCCGGATGGGCAGGGTGCTGGAGGCGCTGATGAGACCACCAGTCAGGCCGTTGCCCAAGCTTACGCCCGGGCGGCCAAGCAGGGCGCTCAAGAGCAAATTGCTCGCGACTTGAGGCCTGGCGGCCAAATCTGGCAAGCCATCAACAAACGGTAATCCCCGCTTCGACGGGGTTGTGTTTTAGGAACATACAGCATGGAAACTTTCACCTGGGCTCCGGATAAAGAGCCTTCCGGTACGGTGAGTTTTCGCCGCAAGTCAGCAAAATTTGGCGACGGATACGAGCAGGTCGCTGAGGACGGGATGAACAATAAAACCCAGTCTTGGCCGCTGACATTCACTGGACCAAAGTTACGGATCGCTGAGATCAAGGCATTCCTGGATGCGCATAAAGGCGCTATGGCTTTTAGCTGGACGGAGCCTTTCGGGGAATCATTGCTGGTCCGGTGCAGCGAGTATCAACCTCGGCATGCAGGCGGTGGTGTTTACCGGTTGGCCGCAACTTTTGAACAGGCATTTCACCCATGAGCATTGTCCCGATCAACATCGGTGGAGGCGCTAACGACGGGACAGGTCAGAGTCTCCGCTCGGGTGGGGAGACCATCAATTCCAATTTTGCAGAACTCGATGTTCGGACAACTGCTGCACAGCTGGCCGCTGATAAAGCGGGTGAGACAGCCTCGCTCGCTGGGGAAGCAGCAACGGACGCCAGAGCCAGAGCTGACGCAGCCCAGGCGAAGGCTGACGCAGTCGCTGCCGAAAAAGGACAACCCAATGGGATTGCCACTTTGGATGACAGCGGCACCGTCCCTGCCAGTCAGTTGCCCAGTTACGTCGATGATGTACTGGAGTTCGAAAGCGAGTCCGCTTTTCCAGCTACAGGCGAAACAGGGAAAATCTATGTCGCCGCTGACTCCAATGATCAGTACCGCTGGAGCGGCACCCAATACATTCTCCTCTCCGCATCGCCCGGCTCGACTGATGCAGTCCCGGAGGGTAGCGTCAATAAATATTGGACCAATGCCAGAACCGTTGCGAGCGTGCTCACCGGACTCCTCACGACAAACCCGGCTGTGGTGGCTGCAACAGACACTATCCTTGCGGCCATAGGAAAGCTGCAACGGCAAATCAGCGATGCAGTAGCCTCGCTCGGGAATAAGGCCGCGAAAGGGGCCAATAGCGATATTACCTCGTTATCAGGACTAACCACGGCGCTTTCGATTGCCCAGGGCGGTACCGGGGCGACTACGCTCGCAGCCGCTCAAGCTGCACTTGGGATCAACTCAGCGATCAACCTTCCTACCGGGACGAACCTTAACAATATTCAGGCCACAGGCTTCTACATGCAGCAGGCGAACGCTAACGCGACGTTGGCCCTGAATTACCCTGTCGCAGCCGCAGGATCACTTATCAGCGTGCAGCTCGGAAGCAGCATCACCACTCAGACGTACACCGTGTACAACACAGGTGAGCAATACGTGCGATCCAGGTATGTAGCTGCCTGGAGCGATTGGAGATTGACCATCACTGACGCGACTGTGGGATTTGCCTATGCCTACCCGAACGGCGGAACAGAAGCAGCTCCCGCAACGGTGACGATCAACAGCCGTTACACGGTAGCCAACCCGTTCCCTGGGCACGAGGTGATTGTACAGGCGGAGATCCTGATCGGAGGCAAGTGGGGCGATGCTGGTTGGTTCTACAGCTCTGGCGGCTACGGCACCAAGGGCTCACAACTGGACTTGAACACCTTGGTCGTTCAGACGGGGGCGAGCCGAGTTAGCTACACATCCAACGCCAGTGGCGACCCCTTTGGACAAACAGCCACAGGACTGACGTCCGCAACTTGTCGCTTAAAAGTCTGGAGGGTCCATGCATGACCTTGTGCGTTTACGCTGAGATTGGCAGCAATTTTCAACAGGTGGGTGGGGACTGCCCTAATGGTTGGATTCAAATGAATGGTCAGCGTCCCGATGATGAGAAGACCCTGCTTTACACCGCATCGGAGAAAGGCGAGTGGGTAATCTCCGATAGAACGTTGCTGGAGATCCAGATGAAAAGGGAAGCGGATTGGGCATCCTCTGAGATGGTCGTCGTGGCCGAACAGCTCGTGATGCTTGAAGACTCTGACCCTGCCGCCTTGCCTGGGACAGATCGGCAATGGCGGGACTATCGAATCGCGCTCAGAGCCTGGAAGGAAGGGCACCCTGATTTCCCAGACGAAGCAAAGCGCCCAAAACGGCCCATCTGATCTCCACTCGCCTGATTTTAATTTTTTCTGAGGACACTCCATGCCGATTACGGCTGATATCCAGACGCTGGAGCCTGGCGCTTGGGTGGAGCTTTTTGAGCTCGATGCAACGATGCTGGGCGCCGAGCTGTACCGCTTCCATGGTTACCCACAGCAATCCTCAATATTTTGGCAGGGCAAAGAGTATTCGCCTTGGCCGATTAAAGCTGAAGGCTTCGAGATGACGGGGCAGGGGACGCAACCGACGCCGACTCTTTCCGTGGGCAACGTTGACGGCTTTATCACTGCGCTGGTTTTGTATTTCGAAGATCTCGTCGGCGCGAAACTGATTCGCCATCGAACCCTGGGCAAGTATCTCGATGGGCAGCCCGAAGCGGACCCAGAGGAAGAACTTCCACCAGATATTTGGTATGTCGAGCGCAAGGCTGCCGAGGACAACGAAGTTGTCCAGTTCGAACTGGCGACGGCCCTGGATTTCGCTGGAGTCCAACTACCTCGGAGACAGATCGTAGCCAACGTGTGCTGGTGGCTTTCCTGTGGCGGCTACCGAGGTCCGTATTGCGGCTACAACGGGTCACCCGTTGCCGACGAGAACGATGTCATCGTCACTGACGCAGCCAAGGATAAGTGCGGCGGTCGCTTGACTAGCTGCAAGCTACGTTTCGGCGAAAATAACCCCCTCCCATATGGCTCTTTCCCCGCTGCGGGGCTGCTCCGGACATGATCTATGAACAAAGCAAACAGAGCGGCAATCGAGGCACACGCCATCGACGAGTATCCGCGCGAGGCGTGTGGGCTGTTGGTGAGGGTAGGTCGGAAAGAGATCTACGTTCCATGCAGCAACATCGCCTCGACGCCGAACGAGCATTTCCGCTTGGCGCCTGAGGATTACGCAGCCGCTGAAGACAGGGGCGACATTTTCGCGGTGGTACACAGCCATCCCGATTATCCTGCCACACCGAGTGAGGCTGATCGCGTCTGCTGCGAAGCGTCGGGCTTGCCCTGGCACATTCTCGAAGTGCGAAAAGGCGATGACGGTGTAGTGCGAGCTGGGAATTTGATGAGCTTCGCGCCGGTTGGGTATCAGGCACCTCTGATTGGCCGCAAGTTTGTCCACGGTGTGCATGATTGTCTCAGCATCATCCTGGATTTTTACCGTCGTGAGATGGGTATCGATCTTGGCAGCTATGAGCGGGAAGACGGTTGGTGGGATAAGGGAGGCAATCTCTACCTCGAAAATTTGCCCGCGGCTGGCTTCGAAAAGGTATCCGCACCACAGCACGGCGACATCGTGCTGATGCAGATCCGTTCACCGGTGCCCAACCATGCGGGGATATACCTGGCCGACGGTGTGCTGAGGAGTGAGCCAGAGCACTACCCGGCGCCCGGATCGATTCTTCATCACCTCTACAACCGCGACAGCAAGCGGGATGTGTACGGCGGGTACTGGTCTGAAGTCACCGTTGGTTACTGGCGTCACCGGGACGCAAAACCTTTGCTAAAACAGCCCTGAAATCCTAACGAGGTCATCGTTTATGGTGGGCCATGGCAGGACATGGTTAAAGGTCATCGACCCACCTGCCCGGGTTGATTGCAAATTTTTCGTGAGCTGTCAAATAGCTTGGCATTTCGCTTCATCTTCCAATCATGTGAGCGAAGCATCGCGTTACTACATCGCGATTCGTTGCGGTGCTGGGATTCGTACACCGGCCAACCGGTGATATCTTGCTGCCATCTTTCACAGGAGTGGTATTGATGAACAGAGGCGCAACGTTGCTGTCGGTTATTTTGGGGTTGGGGTCGATGATTGCATCTCTTGCCCATGCGGAATGGATGAAGTCAGAAATCAAAGACGAAATGCGCGGCACAAGCACTATAGTCTTCAGCCAAACATCATCCCCTCTGGCTGGCGACGGACCTAGCGTTACTTTAATGGTTTTAGATGATAAAGATGGAAAGCCGGGTGTAGTGTTTAACTTGAATAGTGGTCGAACTGAGGGGTGCCCCGCCGCCAACAACTCCTTTTGTAACGTGAATGTCAAATTTGACGAGGGAAAAATCACCGAGGAGCTTTTCGCGACGACAGATGGCAAACAACTGATCCCATCACAGGTAGTGGCGTTCGCCGGGTCAGTTTCGATCGCAAAAAAATTGTTTATAGAAGTGGAGTTGCAGGGAGTTGGGACTCGTCAATACAAATTCATTGTCGGCGATCTTGATATCCCCGTAGATCGAACTCCTTCGGTAAAGCTGCTAGGGTACGAGTTGGGCCGCAAATATTCTGACGTTCCATCGCCGCTGAAAAAAGTTAAGGCGAACGGTCTAGACGTATGCTACGAAGGAGAGGGCCTTACTGGCTTATTCAGCGCGGAACCGGTAAATAAGGCAACCCTCTGTTTCTTTAATGGCGTTTTCTACAGTGCGGTCATCATTCCCGGAACTAAGGCTAGTTATGTTTCTGGAGAAAAATATCTGACCAAAATTTTCGGAAAACCTGACCCTGAGGCCCTCTATCCTTCTTGGCCTAACAAAGGTGACAATCTCTTAAATAAAAATACTAAGCGTGCAGCTTATTTCACGTTCAGTCCAAATTCCTATTACGACCCTCTAGTAATCACCGATGAGATTGTTTCTCCGCTCGTGCCATAGTGCTAGGGCGTGTCTTTCTATGAAGGAGAAATGAAATTAGCCCTAATGCTCCGTTAGATCGTCTTGTCTGCCTGCGCTAGCAGGCAGACTCCGATCAACCGAAGCCGATCCGGTGCCGCCGTCTAAGCTTTTTCGCATTTCAGGACGCCCTTTGGTGGTAAATCTGTGTTGGTAGTGACGCACGGTGAGGGCTGCGTTAGCACTGGCTGTAAGACTCCTGTGAACATCAACGGACGCCGAGCTGCAGAAACCGGCTCAGGCGAGACCGCGTAATTCCGTGTGGCTCTAGGTGACCATATATTGTCTCGGCATCGTCCTGCGGAAGCGGCCTGAATGAACTTGACTCCACCATAAGGAGCGGCAGTTCAGGATATTCAAAGACTAAATGATGAGCATGGATGTATCACTCACCACGCAATAATAAAAGCCGCCTTGGGCTGTTTTTTTCGTTCGGAGGAAAAATGTCGCAGTTGCTTGAGAAGATGCAAACGGTGATTGTGTCCAAGCAGTTAGCTGAAATCACTGGCAAGCGCGAGCACCGTATTACGACCGGAGCAGGCTGGCGCGACATCATCGGTTATTTCAAGCAGTTTGCTGGTTTCGAAAAATTTATGCTTGAGAGCAAGGATAAGGGCCTTCGTTTTGCCATTTTTAATGGCAATAGGAACATTGGAGAGGACGACCTCGGAAAGCCTACGGGGAGGGATGTCATCCGAATCGTTCCAGTTATTGAGGGTTCAAAGCGTGCCGGGGCGCTACAAACCATAATCGGTGCCGTACTTATCGTGGTTGGCCTCGTCTACAGCCCGCTTCTGCCGGTCGGCATTGCCATGGTTGCCGGTGGGGTGATGCAAATGCTCAGTCCCCAGGCAAAAGGTCTGGGCACCCAAGACAGCCCAAACAACCGACCCAGTTATAGCTTCAACGGCCCGGTTAATACCAGCGTCCAAGGCAACCCTGTCCCGCTGCTGTATGGCCGCATGATTGTCGGCAGCGCCGTGATCAGCGCGGGTATTTACTCCGAAGACCAGATGTAACCGAAGCATCCATCACGAGGCCCGCCATTGAGCGGGCTTTTTTTCGCCCAAAGGAAAGTCATGACCCAGCTAGCCATAGCCGGACGCAAGGGTGGTGAGTCGAAGCCGCGTCCTTCCGTTGAGGCTCCGGACAACCTGCAAAGCACCGCTTTCGCGCGAATTCTCGACCTGGTGAGTGAAGGTGAGATTCGAGGCTTGGCGAACGGCATGCAGTCCATTTTTCTTGATGAAACACCGCTGGCAAACCCGGATGGAACGCTGAACTTCAGCGGCGTCAGCCAAGAGGTGCGAACCGGCAGTCAAGATCAACTACACATCTCGGGCTTCCCCGCGGTGGAGAGCGAAATTGCCGTCGGTGTTGAGCTCCGCTCCGACCAGCCTTGGGTGCGCGCGGTAACCAATCTTCAACTCTCGGCAGTCCGGATCAGACTTTCCACTCCACGTCTTGCACGGACAAACACCACAAACGGCGACACCAACGGATACACGGTCCGATACAGGATTGAGCTGTCCACCGACGGCGGTCCCTTTGTGTCCGTGCTAGACGCGGCTTTCAGCGGAAAGACATCGACAAAATACGAACGATCACACCGCGTCGACCTTCCTAGCGCGACCAGAGGCTGGACCGTGCGCGTGATCCGTCTGACGGCCAATGCCACCAGCTCCGCGATATCAGACACCACCAACGTTGAGGCAATTACAGAGATTATCGACGCGAAGCTGAGATACCCAGGTTCGGCCATCGTCGGCCTGCAATTCGATGCGTCGCAGTTTCAATCGATTCCGACTCGCTCGTTCGATTTGTATGGCCGCATCATCAAGGTTCCAAGCAACTATGACCCAGAGACGCGCACCTACACGGGAGTCTGGGATGGCACCTTTAAAAGCGCCTGGACAGATAATCCTGCCTGGATTTTTTACGACTTACTGCTGCATTTCCGCTATGGGCTCGGCCATCTGCTGAACGCGGGGCAGGTGGATAAATGGGAGCTGTATCGGATCGGTCAGTATTGCGATCAGCCAGTCCCCGACGGAAAGGGCGGCACCGAGCCGCGTTTCACCTGCAATCTGTACCTTTCGGTCCGCGCTGATGCGCTGCGCGTGCTCCAGGATCTGGCGACAGCGTTCCGTGGGATGGCGTACTGGGCTGCCGGTTCCGTCATGGCCGTGGCCGATATACCAGAGGATCCTGTTTATACCTACTCGAATGCCAACGTCATCGACGGGAAATTCAACTACACCGGATCTGCCAAGAAGACGCGCTATACCGTTGCCCTGGTGAGCTGGAACGATCCTTCGGATTTTTACCGGCAGAAGGTTGAGTACGTAGACGACCAGCCCGGAATCGCTCGTTACGGCATCCAGCAAACCGAAATCACAGCTACAGGATGCACGTCTCAGGCTCAGGCGCAGCGCGTTGGTAAATGGGCATTGCTTACCAGTCGTCTGGAGACAGAGAGCGTCAGCTTTTCCGTTGGCTTGGATGGCACCTTGGCGCGGCCTGGTCAGATCATCCGGATCGCGGATAACGACAGGGCTGGGCGCCGAATTGGTGGCCGGCTGCGTTCTTCAACGCTCGACACTCTCGTCCTCGACGCGGATGTGACGGCCTTTCCGGGCGACACCATCACCCTGATTATGCCCAACGGTAAGGCTGTGTCTCGAGCCATCAAGTCTGTGGGTTATCCGCTGACTTGGGACAGCTCCGGCATCACGTGGGACAACGGCAACATCACTTTTGATACCACGGGTTTTCCGGCTGAGGTACAACAAGTTGTGCTGTCGGAAAGCCTCGAGGCGTTGCCACCGCTTCACTCCATGTGGGCAATCGACTCACCTGCCTTGGCGGTGCAACAGTTTCGGGTGATGTCCGTAGCGGAAGATTTTTCGGACACGGAAATCAAGTTCACCATCAATGCTGTACGGCACAACTCGAGCAAATACGGTGCAATCGACAACGGCAGCCGTATCGAGCGTCCACCAATCAGCGTCGTTCCCCCAAGCGTTCAGAAGCCGCCAACGAACGTGACACTCAGTAACGACCATTTCGTCGATCAGGGTAGCGCGATCAGCGTCATGACAATTACCTGGGAGAGGCCAGAAGCGGCAATCGCTTATGAGGTGTATTGGCGCAAAGATGAAGGTGATTGGATCTTTGCAGGCCGTACCGGGACGACATCAATTGACGTCAGCGGGATCTATGCCGGGAGGTACACGGCGAAGGTGCGAGCGATCAACTCGCTCGATATCGGCTCTGTTTTCGCAACCTCTGCGGAGACGGTGCTGAACGGAAAAACTACGCCTCCGCCTGAAGTCTCCTCGTTCATTGCCGAGTCGATCGTGTTCGGTATCAAACTGAAGTGGGAGATTCCTCAGGGCGTAAGCACTGCGGATCTGCAACGGACGGAGATCTGGTATAGCGAAACCAACCAGATCGTAGATGCCACCAAATTCGGTGACTACACCTACCCACAAACTGACTTGACCATCATGGGACTCGCTCCCGGAAAAACCTATTTCTTCTGGGCACGCCTGGTTGATCGGGTCGGAAATATGGGCGCTTTCTTCGGCCCAGTCTTTGGACAGTCGTCGGCTGACGCAGGGCCAATCCTGGACTACCTGAACGATAAGATCACGGAAACCCAGCTCAGCAAGCACTTGCTCGAGAAAATCGATTCCGGCGGCGCCCAGATAGAGATCGACGCTCTCAAGAGCGAGCTTGCCGCGATGTACAGCATCAAGACCCGGCTTACTGTTGATGGGAAACCCTACCTTGCCGGGATCGGGGTTGGAGTAGAAAACGACGAAGGAATCATCACCAGCCAAGTCCTCATCGCAGCCAGCCGCTTCGCGATAGTCGATCCCAACGCTTCGGAGGTCTTCTATCCGTTCGTGGTGCAGAACAACACCGCTTACATCAAGGCGGCGTTTATTCAAGACGGATCGATCACCAATGCGAAGATCGGCGACACCATTCAATCAACCAACTATGTCCCTGGGGTGTCGGGTTGGAGGCTCAGCAAGACGGGGGGAATTGAGTTCAATGGAGCGGTCTCGGGTGGAGGCAAGCTCACGATCAATAACCAAGTTGTTCAGGTCTTCGATCAGGCAGGGCAGCTTCGAGTGCGTCTGGGGATCTGGTGATGCCAGCAGGATTAGAGGTTTACAACGCTGACGGCTCGGTGTCCTTCACAACCGACACGATCACGGGGCGATACCTAGGATCGTTTTTCACCGGAACGGCAAATGGTTCTGTTTTTGTGCCTGGGTTTGCAGGGGGAAGCCCATGGTTTTTCTCTGCAAAAGGGGTAGGTGGAGGTGACACCACGGTTGTTTGCGTGCCATTCATCACCATTAATGGGACCACCATTTCGTGGAGCTTTTCCGACTTCAGGGGGCAGGGCACCACTGCGAATGCCCCTAGGGTCGGGTGCCAGGTTTTCTATGGAGTTAGGTAGATGCCAATAGGGCTTCAGGTATTCAGGGACACCAACACCCTTCAGATCGATTCAGATGTCCTGACGGTTTCGTTTTTGGGCAAATTCACTATATATGGTTGGACCCGTGGCTCGACCATTTATAGGGCTGCTTTAAGCCTGCCCAAGGCAACCAAGTTTGTCCTCTTCGGTGAGACGGCGGCTTCATCGTCCATTGCAGTTAGGAGCGTTGTTCTTACTGCCAGCAGCGCTGATTACGAGTTCTGGTCGAATACTGCCGACAGCGTCGTGTGCTACTGCTTTGGCGATGCTCCTGTTGTCCCGTCGCGTTGTGGCTTGCAGCTTTTTGACTCGGCAGGAAACCTCACCTTCGACTCGAACAACAAAATCCTCAGGATTTCCGCAGTGTATGAAACCAGTTCGGACACGCAGTCGTTCTCATTGCCGGTCGTGATTGGCCGTACCTACGCCTGTGGGATCAGCAACTATGACACGCGATATCGCCAGAATCAGGTAGGACAAAATCTCGCGTTCATGGTGATGATTCGGTCGGTCAGGGTGTCAGGTGGAACTGTCACGTCGGGGCTTCTAGCGAATCAAGGGCCGCCGACAACCAGCCCGCCTGCCAATTCACCGATTGGGCCAATGCCCGTGATTATGGTCGCAGACGTTACCGGCTTCTAACTCGTTCATCTCGCTCAACCCAATTCCAAGCCCGCCGAGAGCGGGATTTTTTTTGCCTGGAGAAATGTAAATGACTACAACAGAAAAGGATCGCGACATCCTCGCGCGCACGCTGTGGGCCGAAGCCCGCGGGGAGGGGCTGGCCGGCCAGGTTGCCGTGGGCTGCGTAATCCGCAATCGCGTGAATGATCGCAAGGACCGCTCCTGGTGGGGAGAGGGCTATGCAGGGGTTTGCCTGAAACCCTACCAGTTCAGTTGCTGGAACAAGAACGACCCGAACTATCCCTATTTGAGCGGAGCCAAGCCAATCCCGCCGAAGCAGTTCGCCCAGGCACAGCGGGCGGCGGATCTGGTGATCTCCGGCGCGGAGCCTGATATCACCAATGGCGCGACCCACTATTACGCGACCACGTTGCCGAATCCTCCGATCTGGGCCAAGGACGCCACCCAGACTTTCCGCCTCCGGCACCACATCTTTTTCAAGGATGTGCCATGAGTCCCGCCACGCTGAAGTTGTTGGTCCTGGGCGCGCTGGCGTTGCTGCTGTTCTCCGTAGGAGCGGGGTTCGGTGGGTGGCTGGCTGCTGCCCACTATAGGCCACTGCTGGACGCATCGAACAAAGACCTATCCCGGGCCACTCTGGCCCGTGACAACCTAGAGTCGTTGGCCGGCGAGCAAGGCCGGAAGCTGGGCGAGCTTGTTCTGGCGGGTGAGTTGCGGGAGCGAAATGCCGCATTGGCGCAGGATAAGGCCAGGGAAGAGGCCCAGCCAGACTACGCGGTAGCCAATCGCCTCCTGCAGGAGCGAACCGGCGGCGCCCAGTGCACCGCGGCTGAATCCATCATCGATCGGGAGCTTGGCTTATGAAGGCGATGCTGCTGATTGGTGTGCTGGCGCTGGCGGGATGCGCCGGTCGTGAGCCTGAGATTCGAACGGTCCGGGTGGAGATTCCCGTGCAGGTGCCATGCAAGACCGAGGAGGTGGCGGCACCGCTCTGGGCAACTGATGGGCTTAAGAAGTCCGACTCGCTCGAGGCGAAAGTCCGGGCGCTGCTGGCTGAGCGCCGGCAGCGCATGGGCTATGAGCGGGAGCTTGTCGCAGCAGTTTTAGCATGTCGGTAACAGGTTAATATCACTGACGACTAGGTGGGACCTATTCGGCAGGTAGGTTTGTTAAGTGTTCCTCCGTCATAGGTGAGCTTCTGCACAGCACCGCGTGTACTTTGTGGGCAAGCATCCCCTCGATAAAGCGGCTGTGAAGGTCGTACTTAGCAGCTTGAGCACCTACAACGCTGCTGTGGTATCCCATTTGGCGTACGTACCTAGTAGTGCAGTCGATCTCGATCATGGTGTAGGAGGTAAAGTAAGAGCCTACGCGGCGAATAACTGCCTGGACGGTAGGCCCGGTCTCAACAGAGGAAATGATGGAGTACTCTGAATCATCATCATACGACCATTTGTAATCCAGCTGCATACCTGCAGCTGAAGGGAACGATAGGCAAGAAGTTAGAAAAAAGGTGGCGACTCTCATTTTGATCTTCCTTGAAATAGGCTGCAGGCCATCAAGCCTTTTGTAGCGTAGTCGCTGCTAGAGCCAAGGTTGATCGATTGGGTGTTTTGGCGACGAGTGTCAGATGGGTAAACCGGCGACAGGGCGAGCTAGCTCGGCCCCCTTGGTTGCGCGCGTTGCCGATAACGTGGCTAACCTTGAGCCACTCGAAGGCATCGGCCGGTTCGCCCTTCTGCAGCACAATCTGCTCCGCGCCCTCCTGCGGCTTGGCTGGGTCAGCCACCGCGGGCGGTTTCTGCGGATTCATGGAGGAAAAGAGCCCAATTCGAGCCAGCGCATGCTCAACGAATTATCGCCATCACCGACGACGGTGATCGGGCCGTAATTAACTTGCGCGCTTGTCACGCAATATGCGGGAGCTGATGCCCAGACATCGATTAGCCCACCCATCCACAGCATGGAACATTTTGGTGATGATAGGCTCCACCGCAGGACGACGTTGAGGAAGAGAGGATGGCTGGATTGAATAAGGAACAGGCGCTTAATGTGTGGAGAGAGCTCCTTCGAAGGCCGGAAGGCCGAGCAGACGCCGAAAGACAGTACGGCCTTCTCCTCCGAATTGCTGACGAATATAGGCAGAAGGGGATAATCGATAACGCTGAATGGCGCAGGCTTGCTGAGGAAGCTGTAGCGTTCTACGCCTGGTCCATCAAGGATGAATCGAACAAGGGTTAGCAACAAAAAAAACAGAAACCCGCCTAGTGGCGGGCTTTGTATTGCGCTGGGGCGGTGGTGCTGGATTGATTACCAATATTGCACAACGGTTTCGCTCTGTGGGTTTTCAATCCCTGTCGAGCTAGCTGAATGTCCTCAAATATATGCTTAGCGAGGCTTTTCAATCCAGCTCCCCCTCGATAGTCACTTCGGACCAGTCCCACTACCGCAAATGATTCCCCGGTCTCACCTGTTACCGTAAGTGAGGCGGAACCGTCACCCCATAAAACACATTTGACCATGCTACCTGGTAGCAAGCGTCCCAAGGCATCCTCAATTTCCGCCCTACTTAGTCTATCCATGGCGCAGCCTCGGTTCGTAGGGACCAGAGGATAAGCCAGAAAAACAGTTAGTAATATGGTGGCGCGGTGCCTCTCTGGGGTCAGCCGGTGCCGCCGGGAATCCGCCCGATCATCGGCCAGCGGTCGTGTATGAATGCATATTCCGGAGGAGGGGAAGTGGTGACTATGTACACGCGCCGAGCATCGCCTTCACCTAATATTAGGCATTCAAGCCCAAAGCCCTCGTTCATATCGAACCAGTGCGACACGCGATCCGCATCTTTCTCCATGTATCGCTGCACAAGTCCCAGCGCTCGCTGCGGGTGATACTTTTCCCATCCCCCTCGTTCCACCGTCTCTAGTTTTGCCCACCCACCTGATGGGCCTGTGCCTTTCTCCTCTCGACGGCGCCCCCATCGCACCCACCCAAGATCCGTCCCGTCCTGCAGTACCACGGGAATTGCTGCTTTGGGGTTCGGGAAATACACCCTGACCCGTTCATAGGCTCTATTTTTGTCCGCTGCCTCAACTCCGCCGCACATCTTGCACCCCGGGTTCGCTGGTTATTTCCAGTGGACCTCGACGCTCCAAGGGAAGTTTACCTGGGCATTTCGGTCTTTCGACGAACCCTAAGCCGTTGCAAGATAGGCAATCGTCGCGCTCGCCAAACCGATCCAAGCATGATGAACACAGAACGAACCTTGCCAGTTCCGCAAACGGCCTAAGCTTTTCCATTAGCACTAAATTTCGATTTTCGCGCGCGATTTGCAGGGCATCGACAAGCCACCGGTAGACGTCTGGATCTTCAACGGGCGTATAGACAACTCCCAAGATCATTCTGGCTGTCTCAACCAAGTCAAACTGGCGACCATCATCCAAGGTAAGGACAAACCTCTCAATCACGCCCGTGGTTGGCGCCGCGCTATAAATCAGCTTCAACTCTCCACCTTGGCGATACACATTTCCGTCGTAGGGGCGGATGCAGCCGCCCTCGCTTTTTTCCGAAAAGGTTGATTGATGAATCGTGCCAAGGTTTGAGGAGCCGTCTCGCGCGACGACGTCGTATTGAGACGCGCTGTGATACAGGACCGTCGTCGATTGCAGCTCTTCTACTGCGAGCCAGTATGCGAAGTTCGCTAGTTCATCCATGCCAAACTGTTCGTCTCGATCAATCAACCGCTCCTCGGCCAGCCTTGCGCTTGCCGAAAGCAGGCTGGACCGATACGCCTCGGGCTTCTGTGACCGGAGGTCGTAATCATCGAGCGTATCGCGCCATTTCTTGATTCCCAGCGCTTTGGCTTGTTCAAAATTCATGGGAGGTCGCTTGCTCGGTTCTATATGTGCATACAGTATCCAAGGCAAGGCAATACTTACGAGGGCTAGGCGACGAGCGCGTCGACGGCAGCTTTCGGCCCAGAGTGTGTAAAAACGCCAAGGGGTTCACTTTTAGATTCTTCACCTGCCGGAAATCTATAAGCCTCGTGTCCGCGCACTCAAACCGTCTTGACGTTAACAGCTGCGCCGATAGTGCCTCCGGAAACAGATACGATGTAGTCGGCCGCTCTTTGGCAGAGGGTGGCGTGCGATGAACGGATTACGAGGGTAAGAGGCATGAGCGAGAGCGGGTCAATGTCGATACGTTCTCCTGATGTGCCGCGAAGCGACAATGTCAGTTCCGTCCATTGGCGATCATCTGAACCTGCGCAGTCACCGTCAGAGTCAACATCACATCCGGTTCCCCATAGATGTTCAGCAATGCAATAGAAGGCCGGCAATGGTCTTTCTGGCGCGATTTGAATGGAATAGCAAGTAGACATGATTTGTCGGCCGCGCCTATCTGTCGGGAGGAGAAAGGGTATCTCGGAGCCTGAGGCTGAGCAATCAGAGTCGCTGCCCCCAGACCGTCTATATATAGGCATCCATTGGTGTCTGCGATTGCCCCGGCGTATGTAGAAACGACTCCGTGATCCCTTGCTATGATTACTGAGGATTTTATCGCGGGGATTGCTATGAAGCGCTTTATCCACGGTGAACACCGAGGCCAAGGCACCTTACTTCCCGAAAGCCTCGACGACTACGTCAGCGATACCAATCCGGTACGCGTAGTTGATGTTTTCGTCGACGAACTCAGCTTGGTCAATCTAGGTTTTGAAGGTGCCATTCCAGCCGATACTGGACGGCCGGCTTACCACCCCGCGATCCTGCTAAAGATCTACATCTACGGCTATCTCAACCGCATTCAGTCGAGCCGGCGGCTGGAACGAGAAGCTCAACGCAACGTCGAGCTGATGTGGTTGACCGGGCGTTTGATGCCGGATTTCAAGACCATCGCCAACTTCCGAAAAGACAACAGCAAGGCCATCCGAGGCGTCTGTCGCCAGTTCGTTATGCTGTGTCAGCAGTTGGGACTGTTTGGAGAACATCTGGTCGCCATTGATGGCAGTAAATTCAAAGCAGTCAACAACCGCGACCGCAATTTCACCAACGCCAAATTGAAGCGGCGCATGGAAGAAATTGAATCGAGTATCAACCGTTACCTGGTGGCACTCGATGCTGCCGATCGGCAAGAACCCACAGCTTCCGAGCCCAGTGCCGTGCGGCTGGAAGAGAAAATCGCCAAGCTCAAAACTCAAATGAAGGAGCTTCAAGCGATCGAAATCCAGCTCAATGAATCGCCGGATAAACAGGTCTCACTGACCGATCCAGACGCCCGTTCCATGATAACGCGCGGCACAGGAATCGTCGGCTACAACGTGCAGACAGCGGTCGATACTCAGCACCATTTGATCGTTGCACATGAGGTGACCAATGTCGGTTCCGACCGCGATCAACTAAGCTCGATGGCCAAGCAGGCCCGCGAGGCGATAGCCTCAGAAACGTTGTCGGTGGTGGCGGACCGAGGTTATTTCAAAAGCGAACAAATCCTGGCTTGTCACGATGCTGGCATCACCGCCTATGTGCCCAAACCGATGACTTCTGGAGCCAAGGCTGACGGGCGTTTCAATAACGATGCCTTCGTCTATGACACGGCAAAAAACGAATACATTTGCCCGGCTGGGGAGGCGCTGATCTGGCACTACTCCTACGTTGAAAAAGGCCTGAAGTTGCATCGTTACTGGAGTTCGAAATGCCAGGGCTGCGCGTTGAAATTGCAATGCACACCGAGCACGGAACGACGAGTTCGACGCTGGGAGCACGAAGCCGTATTGGAGGAGATGCAGCTTCGGCTGAGCAAAGCACCAGAGATAATGCGAGTCCGAAAACGGACGGTTGAGCATCCCTTCGGGACGCTCAAGCAATGGATGGGTGCGACGCACTTCCTGACCCGAAAGCTGGCCGGGGTGAGCGCGGAGATGAGCTTGAATGTGCTCGCCTACAACTTGAAGCGGGTCATGAAAATTCTCGGTATCAGCTGTTTAATGAAGGCACTTTCGGCCTGAAGAGGTCTTTATTTTGAACACCCAGCAAGGTAGAAGCGACGCAGGGGGCTCCCAGGCCCAAGTGATGATCCGCAGGACTTGTTGTGAGCAATTACTCAGCTAACAGCCGTCGGCGCTTCGAGCCGACAGTGTACAAATGCGTTTTTACACACTCTGGGCCAGGAGCAGCCATTTAGCACCAGGCTAGAGGAGCAGCCTCAGGATTGCAGCCGTGCGACGAGACATCTTGAGTTGGCGCTGCTATCTGTTATCAGCATTGCTCCACGGCTAAAGATGAACGCATTCAATCCTGTGAAAACGTCCATGGCTAAACGCTCATGTGGTTGAAAAGCTGGCGAAGAATGCCACCGACAGGTCCTAATGAAAGCCCAGGCAACTAAGGCGTCCGTTGGCAAACACACTCCAGATTCACTCCGTCAGGGCCCAGTACATAGGCCGCGTAATAATCGGAGTGGTACTGAGGCCTGATCCCTGGTGCGCCATTGTCCTGTCCGCCAACGGCGATGGCAGCCGCATGGAATGCGTCGACGGCCCCATGACTCTGCGCCACCAGCGCAATATGAGCCCCGTAGCTGGGAACTGGAGCATCGTGCAGCCACAGGAATGGCTTGCCTGCGGAGCCGAACCCCAGTCTGCGAGGCGTCGAATGCGGATGGTCCGTCTCGATGCTCATTAGCAATGTGATCCCTAACGGCTCGAGCGACCGTTCGTAAAAGGCGCGAGCATGCAAAATGTCCGAGACATTAATGCCCACATGATCGATTACTGATCCAGCAAACTTTCTCATTTGGTACTCCTTGCATCCCCGATTCACTCGGCGGGATGGTTGCGCTCGTCATCTATAAGCGAATGATATTTCCCGTTGCGGATTGTCAGTTAAGGCATTGTCGTCGTTCAGCGGAAGGTCAGCATTTGGCGAGTCGACCGATCCATGTACGTTCAAACCTGAGAAGCTCCACCGTCGGCGAACAGCTCGGCACCATTGACATAGCTCGACGCCTCGCTCGCCAGAAAGAGCGCAGCTTGGCCGATCTCGTGTGCCTGGCCGATCCGGCCGAGGGTGCTCTTCTCATTTAGCAAGTCGATTACCTGTGGCGCATTTTCACCAAGCACGGCCCGTAGGGACGGGGTGTCCACCGGCCCGGGGCTGAGTAAGTTAATGCGTACACCCGATCCTTTGATGTCGAGAATCCAGCTCCTCACCAACGCGCGTAGTGCGGCCTTGGTTGCTCCGTACACGCTCATACCAGGTCCAGGGTTGATCGAAGAAGTCGAGCCGATAATGACAACGCTGCTCCCCTCGCTCATCAGCGGTAACGCCCCCTGAACCGTAAAGGTGGTGCCTTTGACATTGGTCGCGAACACCCGATCGAAGCCCGCTTCGGTGATTGCACCTAGAGGCTCGATTTCACCCATCCCGGCATTAGCGATCAATACATCGATACGACCGTGGACCGCACCGATATGCTTGAACAGTTCCCCTAGGGAGGCTGGGTCCGAGATATCAGTCCGCACCGCAGAAACATTCCCACCGAGGCGACTTGCTGCTTCGTCTAGCTGAGGCTGGCGGCGCCCGGTAATGATCAGATCCGCACCCTGGCTGACGAATGCTTCGGCGATTGCGAAGCCGAGGCCCGAAGAACCGCCAGTAACCAGCACAACCTTGTTTTTGAATTGCATGTGATGAACCTCAACTGTCGAATATGTAGTGAACACTACATAGAGAGGACGTCCTCTGCAAATTATTTAGTGACTACTAAATAAAAAGTACAACCGAAGCGGTTGAACTTGCATGTAGCGATCACTACAGTGGCGTGTCACCTAGAGAAATAGCCATGAACGAAAAACCCAGACAGCGCCGTTCCGCCTTTGACCGGGAGCAAGGGATAGCCATCGCACAAGCACTATTTCACCAGCGTGGATACGACGCTGTCAGCCTGACCGACCTGACCGAGGCAATGAATATCAAGCCGCCGAGCTTTTACGCCGCCTATGGAAGCAAGGCCGAACTGTTCGAACGAGCAATGCATCGCTATGCCGCAGAAAACGCGCTGCCAATGGACAGACTGCTGGCACCGGATCGACCTGCTGCCGAAGCGCTAACCTCGCTGCTGATTGCCGCTGCGCAGCAGTACGGGCGAGATAGCGCTTTGCGTGGTTGCCTGATCACCGAAGGCCTGCGTGCGGACGATCCGGTCGCTCGAAACATGGCGGAGAAATTCGGCGACGCTGGAATCCAGGCGATCCGCCGGTATCTGGACCAAGTCTGCCCGGACGCTGCGCAGACCCGGGCTGACTACATCCTGGTCACCCTGCGGGGGCTGTCTGCAGCGGCATGCAGTGGGATGTCCAGCGAGCGCTTGGTGAACGTCGCACGGATTGCCGGCAGGTTGCTTGCCCATGAGTTCGAGGCAGACGACAGCGCAGTGGAATCCTGAGTAAACAACATCTGCACTATCGTCCGATCAATCAGTAATCAGTGATGGTCGTACCGCCGATGCTCTCGGCGAATGAGCCCCCCAGCAGCTTTGCCGGTGTCTCAAAACCCGGTCGTCGCACGCCGTTCAATACTTGGCGTGCCGCCTCCATGGCAGCAATCGGCGTATAGGTGTAACCGTTGGCGGTTTCGATCACTGAACGTGCCACAGTGCCGTCAGCGCCAGTCACCTCGGCCACTGCCCGAGCGCGATGAGCTTCGCGCTGTTGCGCGTTCGGCCCCTCGGGAATTTTTGAAAGATCTCCGTCAGGTAAAGGATCACCGGAAAAATGTACAAATATTGCAATATTGGGAATGCCGGTGGAGTGCCAGCCGGTGACCAAATCACCGAACGACAAAGGTACGCACAGCTCCTGGCCGTCGCCAAAATCGAAGTGTCGCGGTTGCGCATCGGGAGTTGAAAGAAGCGCTCCATCAATCCGGGCCAGCAGCCCCGCTCCAACAATTTCGCTAACACTCAGTGCTGACCCACGTGACATGGAGCCCGCGACCTGTAGTGCAATATTTAACGACTGCGGATTTTTAGACCGGCGAGCGACATGCACCGCCAGACAGTCAGTCGGCACTACGTCCCAGCCGACGCCAGGCAGAAGCATGACCCCTGACCCAGCCGCCTCATCACCCAATTGCTCGGCCAACCGATATACATTGATCTCGGCCGTGATATCCAGATAGTCGACTCCAGCGTTGATGCAGAGCCGCATCAAGGCGTCGGCTGTCCGCGCGAAGGGTCCTGCAAAGTTCACCAGCACGCCAATGCCTTCCAGGGATCCTGTCGTCGGGGCATCAGGGGTAAACACGCGATAAGGAACGTCCAGCTGCACGGCCAGAGCGCGCAGCTTGTCGTGGCTGCGCCCGGCGATGACAACGTCCAGTCCCTGCGCCACTGCATAGTCGGTCGCCATACGCCCGACATAGCCGGTTGCGCCATAAATCATCAATTTCTTCATTGGGCGTGCTGCCAGTTCTTGTAAACGAATTCCAGGCTGTATCCGTCAGGATCCAGAACATTGGCCGCGTAGTAGTTGGGGTCGTAGTGCAGACGCGCCCCCGGTGCGCCTTGATCGACGGCGCCCTGAGCCAACGCTGCCGCATAGGCCGCCGCAACCTGAGCTTTACTGTCTGCGACGAAACCGACATGTACCGCTCGGCCTTCGACTTCACCCTGACGCAGCCAGAAAAACATCCGGCCCTTGGCGCCGAAACCTTTCAGGTCCGGATGCCCAGGCGGACCGTCCTTGCCATCGTAGTCCAAGCGCGCGGTGATACCCAGCGGCGCCAACGTAGCTTCGTAGAAACGGATAGAGCGCTCAATGTCACTCACAGACAGAAAAATATGATCCAGCATGGCAACGTCTCCCGATCGTTCAGATGATGTAGCCGCCCGCGACTTCGATGGTCTGGGCATTGATCCAAGCCCCGTCTTGGGACAGCAACATGGCAATGACGCGGGCCACATCTTCGGGCTCACCGACTCTGCCTAGCGCCGTTTGCTCAGCCAGCATCGCCTCAAACTCATCATTGAGCCCGCCACCTAACTCGGTTCGAATCGCCCCAGGTGAAACCGCATTGACACGTATGCGCCGATCACCGAACTCTTTGGCCATGTAGCGCGTGAGCACTTCCAGTCCACCTTTGAACGCCGCATACGGCGCCACCCCGGTGGTGGCCACGCGTGTAGTAGCGCTGGTCAGATTGACGATGCTGGCGTTCTCCTCCAGTAATGGCAGCAAGGTCTGCGTCAGGAAGAAAGGGCCTTTCAGATGGACTTTGAAAAGACCATCAAAATGAGCCTCGCTGACCGACGCCAGCGGGTTGAACAGGCCGTAGCCGGCGTTGTTAACTAAACCTGAGAGGGTGCTTGTGCTCCATGTCTCCCGGAGCACTAACAGGATGGCATCGCGGAACCTTTTGAAACTTTCTACATCCGCCACGTCGAGATTAAGCGCAACGCCCTTGCCGCCCGCTCGTTCAATGCGTCGCACCACATCATCCGCATCGTCCGGATGCTGGTTGTACGTAAGAATGACACCCATACCGCACCGGGCGGCGTGTTCTGCTGCACTCGCACCGATCCCTCGACTGCCTCCGGTAATGACGATAACGCCCATGACGTACTCCTTGATTGATTGAATGAGCCTCCACATTAAGGGCGCTGGTCACTGCGGACGCAGCCGTTCCTACTCGAAATCTGCCTGTTTCTACTTTTTGCTTGCGTTGCTCCTGCTGTGACATTCAGCATGGCCAGCATGAGCGAACAACTTAACGAACTCCGCATCCTCGCCGCCAAGGCCGAAAACCGCCGCACAGAGACTGGCATTCCCCGCGTCGCTATGGTCCAAGGCAAAATCCCCGAGCATATGTTGGCGGCAGTCTATGACCCGATGATCAACTTGATTCTGCAGGGCAGCAAAACCATGACCGTGGGCGACCGCACGCTGCGATACGACCCTGCGACCTATTTCGTCATGTCGATTCAGTTGCCTGCGGTGGGCGCAGTGCACCCTGCGGCAACGGGCGAACCCTATCTGGCCATAAGCCTCACTCTTGATCCCACCGTGTTATCAACCTTGCTGGCTGACCTGCCCAAACCTGTCAGCCGCCATGAAAGCGACCCGGGCTTTTCGGTGGCGGCCGTTACGACCGAATTAATGGACGCATGGGTGCGCATGTTGCGATTGATGGGCAACCCGGAAGCTATCGCAGCCCTGGCGCCTGCTTATGAACGCGAGATACTGTTTCGCGTGCTGCAAGGCCCCCACGGCTGGATGCTGCGAGAGATCGCAGCGCCCGATACCGCCATGGCCAGAGTGAACACAGCCATTCAATGGATCCGTCGAGATTTTGCGGAGCCGATCAGGGTGGAAAGCTTGGCTCAGAAAGCGGCAATGAGCGTCTCGGCCTTCCATCGCCACTTCAAAGCGGTGACGACGTTGAGTCCATTGCAGTATCAAAAACGAGTGCGCTTACTTCAGGCGCGGATGCTCATGGTAGCCAGCGGCAAGAGCGTCATGGCGGCAGCTTTCGAGGTGGGCTACGAAAGCCCAACGCAGTTTAGTCGAGACTATACGAAGGTATTTGGGCTTTCACCTGCGAAGGATGCAGGAAGAATTCTCGGAAAAACGAAGGTTCCAGAATCTAACAGGCGCAGGAATTTGGCCCCCTTCAAGATTTAGATAGCAAGCAACTGGGAAAGAGTTTAATCGACCAATTTCAGGCGTATGCGGATGACTGGATTCGCCCAGAATCCACAAGTCTTAAAGGTCCGCTTTTGGCCAGGAGCTCCCTGTCGCCTCCGCGATCAATGAGCGACTCTGTAGGGGCAGGGCTGCGGCCTTGAATTTAACGATACACTCTCTTCCAACCAGACCAGTCTGTTCCTGTATTACTTTCGGGAAAGCAGCCAATGCCATGGCACCATTGTCCTATCGTCCTTGAACGTGGACAGCTAAGCTGCAGTACAGCAGGACAGCGCGGAGATAAACCGAGCGGGGCTAGGAGGCGCGGTCAAGTTGCGGGAGGGTGCAGCTTAATTGAGCGGAAAGGCGACAGTGAATGAAGTGCCGTCCTTCTCATCGGAGCTGATCGATACCCGGCCGCCATGTGCCTTGGCGATTTCCCGGACGATAAACAACCCAAGACCGACGCTGCGTACGCCATCTTCGGGATCCGCGCCTCGGATCATCGGCTCGAATAATCGGGTCATCAGTGATGGCTCAATTGGAACACCGTAGTTTTTTACCGATAAATGGGCAGTTTCATCATCCACAGTTGAAGTAATCGTGATCGGCCGCTCCAGGTCACCATAGGTCACGCTGTTACCAATAAGGTTACCGATGAGTTGGTGTACTCGGTCCGCGTCAAGCTGCGCAGAGCCTGTGCCATTAGCGTGGTGAACAAGTTTGGCGTTGGGGAACGCAACGCGCAGTTCCTCAACGCTTCGGTGGGTAAGATCATGCAAATTCACGGCACGAGGAGAGACGATGATTCCTTGTCCGACCCGGGCCAGGGCCAAATCCAATAGGTCCGCGATCAAGCGTTCTGCACGGTTAGCTGACTGCGTTATGTAGCCGAGTATCTTGATTTTCTTAGGGAGGCTCTCGCCGCGTGCGAGCGCGTCGGTGCCCATTTTGATTGCTGTCAGTGGATTTTTCAGGTCGTGGCTTACTATTGCGACCATTTGCTCGGCAAATGATGCACGTTGCTGGGCTTTCTCGAAAGCCCTGCTCAGTGCCGCTTGAGCCAGACGGAGCTCCGTTTCGGCAGCCGTTTTCTGCTGCAGTAGCTCTTCGGCGAGCTTCCGGGCTTTAATTAACTCCCTTTCGTACTTGTCTCGATCATATAATGTGAAGAGCGCAAGTTCGTGCTCTACACCGTTGGCCCCCTCGCGCCTGATCCCGTTCACGAGCATCGTGACTTTGCCTCGATCACGACGCAGCAGGTCGAGTTTCACCTCGGCGACAGAGCCTTGCAGCTTCATCAGTGGAGCCCAGTGCGTCTGATGAAAGATGCGCCCGCCCATGGTGAGCAGATCTTGAAAGCGCTTGTTCCGAAGCTCTTGTGCGCTGAAACCGATACAGCGCCTGAACGTAAGGTTGGCGCGCAGTATGGCTCCGTCCTCTGTCGTTACTACCAGCCCGCATGGCGCCTCATCATAGAGCCTCTGCGGGTCGAGCAGTGGAGGCTTACCGTGCATTTAACCCTTTCCAAGGCTGTACAAAGCTACCCATGGCATCAGCGCAGGCGCCCGGCGCGCTCATGTGAGGGCAATGACCCACATTATCCACTAGGACGAGCGTGCTGTTGGGCATGCTGTCACGTAAATAATCGCCGACGACAACGGGAGCGATCAGGTCGTCGGTAGACTGAAGGATCAGGGTCGGCGTAGCCAAGCCAGCAACGTCTCCTCTGTTGTCCGACATGAAGGTCACTCTTGCGAAGTGCTTGGCGATCTCAGGGTCGGTACGGCAGAAGCTATTGGTTAGCTCAGCGCCCAGCTCGGGCTGCCCAGGCGCACCCATGATGACCGGTGCCATATTGCTAGACCAGCCGAGGTAGTTGTCATCTAGAGTGTCGAGGAGTGATTGGATGTCTTCGAGCGTGAACCCACCCACATAATTGTCGGAGTCGATATAGCATGGAGATGGGCCCACCATGATATGAGCAGCGATGCGACCGGGTACTTGCCGGTCAGCTAAGACGTCAATCATCGCGCTTACGGAATGGCCTACCAGAATCACTGGCCCGATGGCGAACTGGTCAATGATTTCGTTAAGGTCTAAGGCGTATCCGTCCAGCGAGTTGTACTTTGTCCGGTCATACGCGCTGATGTCTGACCGGCCGGCGCCGACGAGGTCGTACACGACGATCCTGAAATGGTCCACGAAATGGCCTATGAGATAACGCCACATGGTTTGGTCGCAGCCGAAACCATGGGAAAAAATCAGCGTGGCTGGACCTTCGCCCATCACGTTCAGGTTGTTGCGATGTTTAAGATCCATGTGCATTTCCAGACAAGGTAATGACCAAGTCCCTCGGAGTGTATATAGGCAGGGTCGATAGGTCATTTATTAAGTTCATCGAGCACTCGTCCGCGAAGGGCTATTGATATAGACGCTGGCCTTTGTGGTACGGGTTTGGCCACGGGGTCGGGTGTAGATTATCGCGGCGGCTGTACGTACCCCAGCGACCTGGGTAATTTTCTACCGCACCGATAGCTTGTTCCTCCAACACGATCAAAGGCGCTGGCAGATAACCTGTTTGGGCGGTTGTACCAGCAGGACGCTCGCACCGTAGCCCGATAGCGTCAGATTCGCTCGCGGGAGTGGCCCAGACCAAGGATGTTTAGCTTGTAGGGGCGCCCCGGAAACCAGCGTATGAAACCGATACCAGGAATGAATAGTCAACACGACTCACTCCTATTGTTTCCCTGCGACCAGTCTCCTACTAAAATCTAGAATGAGACCCGCAGCTCGCAGGCTGGGGATCCGGAGCACACCATGTGTGACTAGGCGTCAACGTTGATAACTTGCTTGAAGAGCTGATGTCATGCGCTTTCGGTTTCCAAGAGTTTCCCGAAGCGCTCAGGAGTACGACATGCTAATCTTGATTAGCACACGCTCGATACGTTTCCTCGCGCCGTCTATTCGTGCGACAGCGACGGCTGGATCCTCAGATACATCACGGAGGTGCCTCGGCTGTGGCGCAGTGTGCTCGGACTCAGGCGTAATGGAGATCGTGACCGCGGCTCGTATAGCTGCTCTTGCCGGAAGGGGCGCCGCTCCCGGCTGACGAAGACCCGGTGGCAACGGTGCTCTAAACTGCGTTGAATCTAGGCATGTTGGCAGTAAATTATAGGTCCAGACGACACGCGGCTGGTGGCTATGGTTAATATGCGCGCATTCGAAGATAGGCATGGCAAAATACAAGAAGTGATCGATTATTTGCAGGACGCCTCCGCGCTTCATGCCGTGACGGAGGAGCTGGTGTGTAAAGACACCGATTCGAAAGATTCCTTCAACAACGGTACGGTATGCCTGCACGGCGTCAGCTGTGACGGTGTAATTCTGGGTGAAGTTTTTGAATTAACGCGGCATGGATTGGGGTTGCGTTTGATGACGCGCTGTATAGAGCGTCGTCAGGACAAAAGGATTGAGCTCCCGTTTCTTGCTGCAGGGATGGTTAGCCGCATCTCGTTCCCTATCGGAGCGAACTACCTGTGAACGCTTTAAATGGAATCAGGGTGCTCGTTGTCGAGGACGAGGGCGCAGTCGCCATGTTGATCGAGGATATGTTGGAGGACTTCGGATGCGTGGTCGTTGCGTCCGTTGCCCAACTCGGGAAGGCGTGCGACGTCGCTCGCTCGATTGAGGTGGATTTGGCGATGCTGGATGTAAACCTGGCCGGCCAGTTAGTCTTCCCCGTCGCCGAGATTTTACGCGACCGCGAAATTCCCTTCCTCTTTAGTTCGGGATACGGTCGCGCCGCACTCCAGGGCGAGTTTGCCTTGCGGCCCGTATTGCAAAAGCCGTTTTCGCAAGAAGAACTGAAGGAAAGAATTGCTGTTGCGCTGGCATTGACACAGGGAAAATCTATGAGAGCTAGTTGCGCTGAGCCTCGATAGTCCAATACTTCTCCTTTTCCTCAATGCTGCCTGTTTCATGAAGCTGGCCGCAGAGCAACTGCTTGACAAAAAAACCAGCTCTGGCGCATATCTTCGTTGAATCAAAGCTGCTGTTCCTCAGCTGCTTATGGCTATAGGCGTATTGCCTTGAGCCAGGAATTCTGGTCATAGGTCTGAACGCATGCAGGCGATATCTGGTAGCCGCTAGCGAGCGCAATGTGACAGGAGGCAATCTTCGTGCGGAACGGCCTCGATTGGCCGATTGTGTTGAAAAAGTCGCCTATGGTTTGCGCATCAGGAAAGTACGCTTCCGAGATTGATTTTTTATTTTTGGCAGACGCTCCAGGACCCGGATTTCACGCAGCAGCGAAAAAAGGCTTTTTTCCCCTAAGCAGCAGTTTGGGCAGACCGACTTTTCCAACAAAATTGGCCGAAAGCGATCATTCAGGCGTCATTAGAACCGCGAGTGCTATCTTGATGAACTCTTCATTCATTTCGATCGTGTCTAGAGCCCCCCGTACGTTGTCGGCAACTTCAACTGAGCCGCGCGCCTCCACCCAGTTGGACAGTTCAAGAATGGCTGCCTCCAGGGCAAGCTGATTTTCATTGATTTTGTGTAGCAGCGAAGGGATTAGGTCGTGATTTGGCATCGGCAGCTCCTGGCTCATGGGTCAGATTAGCAGCGCATGAGGATGGGGGCCAGTGGGCCGAGGGAGGAAAATACTGTAGGAATATACAACGCTAACTTATTGATTTTAAAAGGGGTCTATAGCCGTTTTTCGCAGTGCATTAGACGAAAGTTTTTCTTTTCAAATCAATAGGTTAGTATGGAGGTACGGTCACCTTGACATGGTGGGGGTCGTTGGTTCGAGTCCAATCGCGCCTACCAAACAAAATCCGCTCTGCTGGGCGGTCTAGAAGGGCTCACCGAAAGGTGGGCCCTTTTTTGTTGTCTGTTGCGGCTGGGTTTGTTTTCTTTCCAATCAGCGAGCTTCGAATACATAGGGACATGGTCATGCGAGTTGTCACTCTCGTAACGCTTTTTGGTGTCGGACTTGCGGGTTGTTCTGGAATTCCTTCAGTTCCATACGAAGAGCCTGCTCAATCCGAGGCAATTGCGCGTGTTCGTGTCATCACCAACTCCGATGTGTACGGCGATAGCATCGTTGGCAGTTGTGCTCCTGCTACCCGGCACAAGATGGCTCAAGCCGGACGTTTCGGGCGTGACGGGACGGCGAACATCAACTATCCGCAGTACCCTCTTAATTCGGCAAGCATTGGCATGCCGAAACGAGTTTCGCCTACTCTTGCCCAGTACATCCCTGCCATTCGGATGGGCGAAGGGGCATACAAAGAGGTCGTAGCCGAGTATCGCGTCAGGACTGACCTTCCATTTCAACTTGCGACCCTGGGCGCGACCATAGGTGGCAATGGCAGCACTTACTGGTCCTGCGGTGGCCAGGCACTCGTTTATAAGCTGGAGCCAGGGAAGGATTACGAGGCTTTGGTTGGGGTGGGCACCAGGCCAAACAAAGATGGCGAGCAAGCGCTTCTCTGCGTGTTAGCGGTTCTCGAAGTTACCACTTTGCCTGGAACCTCAATTGTGATTCCCCGAAAGTTGGAGCCTGCAGCGCCTCCGCAGGTGGTTTGCAAAAACTGACGAGCTCAGCCGGCTGCCGAATTCCCCAGAACGGCTCACCGCCAAACGTATCGACAAGAAAATCGATGAATGCCGGCGCTCGCGCGGTTGAGATCAATGCTGGAGTCTTTAATCTAATTAGGCTGAGGTTTAGCACTGGCAAGTCGACGAGAGACGCTGAGGGTTCTTGGATGGGCGAGCATCATTTCTCGAGTCAGGTTTGACCTATGAACTCGTTTGGCACCTCTGATGGCGCTCGCCCTGGTGGGCCGGCAGCTGAAGCTACCAAAGAGCCGCTTCAGGCTCAAAACGGCTCTTCAGGGACGGTAGCTTTTGCCTGGGCAATCATTTCGCATATAGGCTTGGTGCTGACACAGCTAATGACCTGTGGATCAGCTTTTCGTTTTTATGGTGCGATGATTGATCTTATAAATGGCGTATAGGAATTGGCTAGCTTAGTGAAGTGTACGAGGTGCCGGGGCTCGCTACGGTAAATCTGGAATCATTTGTCATGCTACTTAGATTGTCCCATAAGATCTCAGCATTCGCGCCAAGCTTTTCTTTGCGACGATAAATATTAATTTCTAACGCTATATCAAAATCGGCAGTGCCCGCCCGAACCAAATCTTTCCTTTCCAGATCGTTCCGAACGATCTCCAAAGGAAGCCATGCAACGCCTAATCCGGTTATCGCCATAGAACGAAGACCATCGGCCAGAGAGCTATCATGAATTTTACGAAGTGCTGGTAAGTTTGGAGCGACTTTTAACATTTTTTCAAGCGCCCAACTTAAAGAGCAATCCTGGCGGTAATGAAGATATGAGATTTCACCTCTAGGTGCACCAATGCTATTTAGAGGTTCTCCTAGCAAATTAGGTGCGCTCACAGGAACTAGCCACTCGCGGCCAATTTTCAAGCATTCGAGTTCCCCTAGTGGTAATGTTTTATTAAGATGTTCGTTAATGCCATTATGTTTGTCATCAAAAGCGACGACAAAATCCACTGAGCGATTGGTTAGTTGCTTGAAACATTCAGGAAGATTGGCGAAGTCTATGGAAAAACGAGTGGCCTCTAACTGCTTGCTCGCCCTCGGCAACCAAGCCGGAAAAAACGCTCTCGACATGATATGTGGCGCAACAATAGAAATTTGCCGCCTAAACTTCTCTTGGGTACGGATAACCGAGTTTCTCGTTTTTTCTAACAGCTCTACAATTTCGACAGCAGCGATATGGAACTCGGCACCCGCATCGGTAAGCTCTAGCTGGTGACGTGCACGATCAAACAACGAAGCACCTAACCATTCCTCTAAAGCGGTGATCCTACGGCTCAAGCCAGAGGTTGTTACATTGCAATGTATCGAGGCTTGGGAAAAGCTTCGAACGCGGGCCAGCACAATAAAATCCTTTAAGGTCCGAAAATCCGTCATGTTGCTGATCTCGCAATTTTTTGGTGGTCGTATCATGACATGCGCAACCCTGGGTCTGAAAGTCAAAAAAACCCCTCTGGCATGAGGTTTTATCAAAAAACCTTGCTTAATCCGCAACGTGCGAAAGTGGCAAACTGATAAAACGTCAAGGCCCAGCCGACGCCGATACTGACAAGGTACTAGTCAGCCTACCGGCACAGTCGATTAGAGGGTATCTGGCCATTTGACAGGGAAGTAATATGAATAATCCACAGAACACTCTTATCTTAGGGTGCGCATCCACGGGCGCAAAATTTACGCCTCGCAACCATTATCTTACTGGGGATCAGCTTCTCGACTCTATTTGTACAGGCATGACTATTAAGGGAGGCCAAGACGCCATCGTTAACGAAGCAATCGAACTTTATGATCTCGGGTGCCGTTACTATCACTATCATGCTCGAAACCCGATCACGCAGGAGCAAACCACCGATAATGATATCTATCAGGCGGTGAGCCGAAATGTACAGCGCTCCTGCAAAGACATTCTATTGAGCTTCGGGGCTAGTCGCAACGGTAAAGAGGTTCAAGAAAACATCAGGGCTTTTGGGGAATGGGAACGGGTTAGCCAATGTGCTTTGCCTTTACATTTCGGCGGAGCTCATTTCGTCACCATCCAAGCCGCGATAGAACTGCAGATCATATGTGAGTTGGAAAAGAAAACGCAAAAACTCGACTTTGAATATATGTACAGCTCTGCTTTTCTTGACGATATAAAAAAATACGTGCCGTCTGCCCGTGTTGTACAGGCGACCATGGAAACAAACTCCACGAGTAAGGGGGCTGACTACGGTAGTACTTCACCGTCAATACAATTCCAAGTATATAAGAATGCGATTTCGGCTCGCCGGCAACTAGGGCTGTTCCATGAAGTCGAATGGGTACAACTTGCCCGGAGCTACGGCATGACTCGGTTTGCCATTGAACACCCATCTCTTCAGCTGGGCAGTTCTGGTCAGCTAAATATAATTCTGTTATTTGGTTTTTCCAGCCGCCTTCCGTTTCCGTCATCATATGAAGAGTTTTGCAACATAATAGAGGTGGCCAAGAGTCTGGAGTCTGATATTTCCAATCCGGATATTAAGAAGCGTAAGATAACTATCACCGTCGGCGCTGCGATTATTCCCCAGCAAGCTCATTTGCATTACCAAGAGATGGATATTGGCCTGCGGAAAGGAACCAAGATGTGCGCTTTAAGACGGCTTGCCACGTACGCCTGCCAACCCGGAAGTGGCGTAGATATCTTGCGTGTAGGCATGGAAGATACACCCTATGGTGTAGGCACGGAGGGAGAGGTGCATATGTGTGATAACCGACAGCTTATGAAGTATGTGCTTGAAGAGATGAGCTATAATGGTGTGGCGCCAGAGCTTAATCCAGAAGTTATCATCAACCGTATGGGGCTCGATATTGTCAGGGATGAACATCTCACAGCACAACGTCAAAGGCCTCTCGGCGTACCAGAAAATGCCGGAGCTTTTCAATGACTGATGTAAACGGTGTGCACCCAAAAGCCAGTTATCGCTGGGTTATTCTTCTGATCGCCACGGTGGCCCAAGCGAGCGCCTGTTTCTTTGTACAAGGTATCGGTGCTATTGCTATTTTCATCCAGCAGGATTGGAACCTGTCCACGATGCAAATAGGATTATTGGTCTCAGCTGCACAGTTAGTCCCCATTCTCGGCTTGCTAGTTGCTGGGGAGTTGTTGGACAGATTTGAAGAGCGCAAAGTTGTAGGTGTGGGAACGTTAATCGTTGCGGTTGCACTTTGCGCATCAACGCTTGCTAGCAGTTACCTGTCATTGCTTATGTTTTTGATTGTGGTCGGTGCTGGCTACAGCACCGCGCAACCTGGCGGCAGCAAATCCGTTTCTAGCTGGTTTCCAAAAAGCCAGTTAGGATTTGCTATGGGTATCCGCCAGGCTGGCTTGCCTTTGGGTGGTGCGCTTTCAGCGGCGATACTCCCCTACATTGCCACCCATTGGGGGTGGCAGTACTCCTTTTTAGCGGGGGGACTTGTTGCGCTGTTTGGAGCTCTGACTTTTTTAAGTTTTTATCGGTCTGCCAATGCTAACAAGCCCCCGCCGGTGAAAGCTGAAGGAAAGCAATTAAAAGCAGTTTTGGCTTCGAGATTATCCATGCTAAACGATCCTGCGATGAAGAATATTATGTTCTCGGGGGTTAGCCTTATTTCGGTCCAGTATGGGATTTTGATATTCACCGCACTTTATCTTTATGATTTGCTCGATTTGAGCATCACTGCCGCTGCCACGTTGCTGTTGATTGCCCAGGGAGCGGGCATAGCGGGGCGTATCATCTTGGCTGCATGGAGTGATCGCTGTAGATCGGGCCGCTATTTCCCTGTGTTGATCTGTATGCTCGCAGTTATTTTTGGCTTGATCATTCTCGCTTGGGCTCCTATGCGTTCTTTCTGGATGTTGAGCGTATTAGTCGGCTGGCTCGGATTCTTCGGTTTTGGCTGGTATGGTCCTTGGGTAGCCTACGTTGCTGATTCTGCACCACCGGATAAGACTGGATTCGCATTAGGTTTAGCCATGGCGATAAATCAAGTTGCGATTGTCATAATGCCACCCGCATTGGGTTTCCTGAAGGACTTGTCTCATAGTTATCTGCCAGGGTGGAGCGTATTAATAATCATGACTCTAACCGCACTGGTTTGCACAGCCTGGAGCACATTTGGCCTCTCGAAATCACCGTCGCTGAGTAATAAGTAGCCGTTGGCTTTTTGGACCATTGCTAGGAAAGGGTCGAGCTTGAATACTCTCAAATATCTAAGTCATTCAGAGCTTTATGCATTAGCAGAACGCTCCCATTCCGTTCGTGACGTCTGCATTTGCACGAAAAAGGCACTGGTAGGGTGGGAAAGTCCTCTGATTTCCCTGCCGGAGACGTTATTAGTCGATATTGGTACGCTCATGTATGACGTCGAGGAAGAAATGACACTCATCGAGTATCATCCGAGCAATACTAATTACTGGTCGTTGGATGCTCCGATTGCACCGCTCTACTTTCCCTACAATCTATGCAAGATTTCTGAGTGCTCTATTTGCGGTCGCTGTTTCTTACGCTACACCGAGAGGGGGGCCTACCATATCGAGAACAGGATTCGTAGCCTGGACCCCTCCTTAATCATTAGTGCTCCTCTACCTCAGGTAGTTGAGGCTTCTTCATCATCTATGACATGAGCCTTGATGGCGCGAATGGCCGCCATGTAACCGCTGGTTCCGATGCCGACCTGACCCCAATATCCACATTCATAGCGATATCCCAGCTTCCAGCACCGTTCTTTGCCAAGCCGATCATCATCAGTCCAAGCCACTCCAGCGACTGGGCCACTTGCAAGCCACCGACATCCAACGGACGCAGGCCGAGGCTCGTGAGAAGGGCTGAAACGAGCGCCTTGGGGTTCGCATCGTCCGTCGCGATAAACGCGTCCAGACGTTCATTCTTCGCAAGGACGTGGCCGAACAGGGTATTGAACGCCTTGACGACATGTGAGTTGGCCGGGGATCATCCTCGACATCGTCTTCACTGGGAAAAAGACCTACGGCCAATTCCTAAAATCGGATGAGGGAATCGCGACCAATGTCCTGGCTTCTCGCCTTGCCTTCCTCAAGGAGGAGGGAATTCTCTCGAAGGCGCCCAATCCCGATGACCGACGCAAGGACTTTTATGAATTGACCGAGAAGGGCATCGACCTTATTCCGATCCTGCTCAACATCGTCATGTGGAGCGCCAAGCACTATTCGCAATCGTACGTGCGCCCGGGCTCCAGGCTTTTTGAACAGTTGAGCCTAAATCCCGTACAGGGGATCGAAGAGGTGAAGACGCTATTGCGTAGGGGTGGATGTATTTTTCCGGCGACTAACGAATGAGCAGACGGCAAATAGCCATATTCCGCAGGATAGTGATCCCCGCCGCTTGGGTGTCCGGGCTTACGACGATAGGACTCTTGTGGGGCATGATACGGTTTTCGCCCGATAAGCTTACAGTCGAAGGCCGTCAGCTCTTGCTGGCTTCTTTTTCTATTTTTTTCCTCGCCACAGGGTATCTGATACGGCGCAAGAGACGAGCAAAAGCACTTGTAGCATCCATCAATTTAGAAGAAGGCTTGAGCCTGGACGATACTCAGCTGCTCGGCTATCCCAGCCCCCTGTTTTTCGTCTTTGACGTCTCTAACAAAAAACTCGCTCAATGCCAAAGCGCCGCCGGCGATTATCAAATTCGAGACTTCATGTGGGTGACGGGCTGGCATTTTGAGTGGCAACGGATCGACAGCAGGGTGACAGGCGGAGTTCTTCAAATAGTCGATGGGGCAGGCATGAGCGTTCCAGCCGACGAAATTCGGCGCAGATACATAAAGTTCTCGCTAATCCTGACGGTTGCCGATACGAGTCATCCTCTCTTGCGTTTTCCAATGAACCGGAGCGCAGCTGAAGGGTGGTGTAGCCGGTGTAATGTATTTTTCACGTGCTGAATACGGGAACGTGGGCCGATTTATTTAGCTGCGCTGAAGCCGTTTTTGGCTAGTTCAAGGAAGAGTATGAATACGCCCCAGCGGAAACAGGCTCCCTCGCCACGGGGATGGGTTGTCCTTGGCGGATACTGAGCCCGGTCAAGGCATCATAGAGCGTTTATTAGGACAGCAGGCAGGGCTGCGGCGTAATGCCGCTTGCCTTAACAGTCTCCTATATCGAGCCTTCCCCTTTTCCGAACGACCTCTTCCAGGATGCGGGCCCAAGGCATGCCGCTTGGCGAGCAACAGAAAGAAGTTGAGCGGAGGTGTCCTGGCCTGATCGCTCATCCACTCGTCGCAGACATAGCACTTCCTGTCCAAGCAAGCCCTCTCAACTGTATGCGCAGAACTGCGCTGCAGACAGGAGAGAGATTATGGTGATTGACAATAACGGTCCGGAAGCGCCATACCCAGGGCCAAGTGAGGAAGCGCCTGATACAGGCAAAGGACATGGTTCTGGTCTTGATCAGGCTGAGTCTGAGCCAAAGCAGGGCACTGGCGAGAGGCCAGAGGATTGGAATCCCCCGCCTGGGAACCCCGGATCCGACCAGGATGCCCAGACGAATCGTGGCAACGGCGGTGCGAAGTAAGCTACAGCGGATGCTGATGATTCCATGGAACCCGGCCACGGAGCCGGGTTTTTATCATCTGACGGGTGGACGATTGATTTGGCGTAGTCACTGAGCGAAGGTCAGCCAGTTGAAACTTCCGCCATTACGAGACGATCTCCTAAACATCAATGAACAGGAGATCAGTCATGAAGTGCTATCTATGCGCGATGGAAGCGAAGCGGTCCGAAGCGGATCAAAGTGGAGAGCTTGTCGACTGCGGTGACTGCGGCACCTACAAAATTTCAAGTCTTGTGCTCAAAGAGTTGGAGAACAAGAAGTTCGATTATTCTAAAATGCGCGATGACCTTCACCGTCAGCGGCAGTTTAATGCTACTTCTGTCGCCGAGATCAACACAGAGACGGCCATCTGGGCTTGAGTGGCGCGCTCTTCGATGCTTATGCGCGCTTTCGGCTAGCAGGTGGTATAGGCCGCAACGCTAAAGGCCTCGAACCACCCTGAAAGAAGCGTCCATGAACATGCCAAAGAAACAGCCAGATAACAAAACGACAGCAAGCGCTGCCGAAATCGAGCGATCTATCCAGGCGCTCAACAAGATGGCTGAGCGCCTGTGGGGAGATGGCCGGGAAGCTGAAGCACAGGCGCTGTTAAAGGCTCTGGATGCGTTAAACCGCGCCCTTGATCGTATAAGAATCGGGGAAAGCCGTAGAGTGCTCCATTGAAGGCCTGATGTGATGCCGGGCTACTTTGTTTTATCGTCAGGCGTGAGTCGCTCGTTCAAACACCTCGTCCGCCCATTGGTTCAGGCTTGACCCGCCAATAGCTCCTTTCTTCGTGCGTTCCGACTCAACCAACTTTCTGCCCCAACACCCACTCACTGAAAGCCCTCACCTCAACCTGCCGCTCCCGCCCCGGTACGCACACCACCGTATATCGCGCACCCGCCAAGCGAATCTCAGGCTGATAACCAACCAGTTGCCCGCGTGCAACCGCTTCCGCAACCAGCACATTACTGGCAAGCACCAGCCCATGCCCGGCGACCGCTGCCTGCAGAGCGTGCTGTTCCTCGTCATAGCGGCGCAGGCGCGCGTTTTGCAGCCAACCCAGGGTGCCGGACTTGGCGCACCATGCCGCCCAGTCCACCGTGACCTTTGTGCTGCTCAGCCAGGGGACGTCAATTAGTTCGATGGGCGAGCCCGCTGCGGGTGGTTGCCAGTCGGGGTGGCAATACACGCCGAAATATTCTTCCAGTAGAGTTTGCTCGAGCAGTTGAGGATCCGAGGTGAAGAGCGCACGGATCGCCAGGTCGATGCTGGCGTCACGTCGCAGGTCGATCACGTCGTTGCTGCTGTGCAGCCTGAGGTCGATCTCAGGATGTCTTCGATGAAAATCTCCGAGCCGAGGTATCAGCCACAGGCTGGCGAACGCTGGCGTTGTGCTCACCACCAGCGATTGCGCGGTACATGATGGCGATAGCGTTTGCAGGCCATGTTGGATATCGAGCAGCGCGCGGTGCATGTAGGGCTGGAGGCGTTCGCCGTCCGCGCTCAGGCGCACATTTTGACTGGAACGCTCGAACAGTCGCACGCCGAGAAACGCTTCAAGGCTTTTGACCTGATGGGAGATCGCCGCCGGGCTGACGTTCAGTTCCTGGGCCGCCGCCTTGAAGCTGCCCAGCCGTGCGGCGGATTCGAAGCCGCGCAAGGCGGTTAGGGGCAGTTTGGCGAACATGGGCGGGGAAGTTACTCAGGTTGAGCGAGGCTCAATTTAGCTCAATTGTGGGCCGGCGCTCAACTTGCCAGGCTGTGGTTCCCTTCCGCCATTCGTGGAGACAATCGATGCAAGGCGCCTCTCGCAAAATTCTTCAGGCCGTGCTCTATGAGGCCGGTGGTGTGCTTTTTGTCGCGCCATCCCTCGCGCTTATCTATGAGCAGGGAATGGGCTATTCAACCCTGCTGTCCTTGGTGATTTCCGCCGTTGCGCTGGGCTGGAACATGCTTTTCAACGGCCTGTTCGAATGGTGGGAGCGTCGTCAACCCAACCGCCATCGCAACTGGCGGCGCCGACTGCTTCATTCCCTTGGGTTCGAGGGCGGCTTGACCCTGATTCTGACGCCGGTAATTGGAGCCTGGTTGGGTATCGGCCTGTGGTTGGCGCTGGTGACGAATCTTGGATTATTTGTATTTTTCTTTTTTTATTCGTTGGTTTTCCAATGGGTATTTGATCGAGCGTTCGACGTGCCGCTTTCGGCTCAGTCGGATCAGGGCGTTACCGAACAGTCCAATCAGCACATGGCCGGAACACACCAGCACTGTCGCGCATCTACCGAAAAACGCACAATCGGAGTGCTCGGCAGTGGATGTGTACAGGATCGAGTTCGAGAACGACCGTTGGACACTTTATAAATCCCATGGCTACAAACCGATCCGCCAAGCGGACAGCCAAGGCGAGTTGATCGATCATGTTCTTGCCTTGACGCGGGGAGAGGGTGTCGTGGTTCGGTTCATTGCAGACGGCGGTATACGCGAGGTGAGATTGGGGGATGTGCAGGGGGACGAACCGCGTTCTGATTGAAGTGCCAGCGCCATGGTCTGCCCAACCCCATACCAATGAGCGAGAGGGCACACCAATGGCCGACGAGGAAGGGAAAAGGGGACGGATTTTTTTGCCGCTGCTGTAAAACTGCGACGTAGGATTTCTGAAAATGTCCTCAAGGGCGCTAATCAGGCCCACCCTGGCGACCCGCAACACACAGCGTCTGATCGATCAAGTCGGATAGTGGTTATTCGAGTCGAAATCCATCCTGAATTGCGAGCTGATATCGAGTTGGCACTCGCAGCCCATCCTTTTGCACTAGATCGGATAATTAAAGATTTTACCGTCTGCATGGTTAGCAAAGGTCAGACACTTCCCAGTTACATGGGGTGTGATCAGCCATATCACGAGCCGGCAGCGGCTCGATCCGGCCAACTTCGCCATATTCATATCCCTCTACCACCCCAAAAGTTCAGGGCTTCCGATCGGCAAGCCTAAAGAAAATGCGACATAAAGCGGCCGCAGTTGGATGCCGCTTTAGTCTACGTACAGGGCGAGCTTTACGAAGACCGATACATGATCCTCGCATTCGCGCCGTATGAATCCCCTTTGCCAATTTCTTAGCTCAAAACCCTGGTCTGTTCCTAGTCTTTCGCCATCCCTTTTTGGGGCGGCTTCGCCACCCAGCGGGAGCAAGCTCCCTCGCCACGGGGTTTGTGGTGTCGCGGCTCAGGCAGCCAAAGGCCAACCAATGCGCGCTGCACGGCGCAGGCTCGCCTTAACAACCAAGCGATGAAATGGCGCAATCACGAAGATATAGGCCCGGCCCAGACGGTTGTGACACTGGACCACGGTTGAGAAAACCAGTTGGCGACTACCTTCCTGCTCTACCTCTCCAGAGCACAGGATCGATATGCGGAAGTCGAGGTGCTTGTCGTCCTCTCCCAGCACGATTTCAGTCTGGTCGGTGCTGTAGACCTTGAAGATTTGAATCCGATGAGCAAGTGTTGCCAAATGCCTCGCTGTCTTGAGCCCAAAACGGGCAACGACAGTGTCTCGGACTTTCATGAGCCATCCGATCCAGGATGGCTGGTGGGAAAGGATGAATCGGGCGAGCACCTCTGGATCGCTGGATGTGCCCGCAGGGAGGCGAATCGCAAAAGCGTCCGCCAGGTTCGTCGACTTGTAAAGGTGGGTGACGCCGGACCTCGAGGGGACGGGCACGGACATAATGAGCTCAAATTCTCGGGGCATCGGAGATCTCTTCCTGAGTGCTAACTACCAATTAGATGACATGCCTTGTCGCGTTTCTTGTTGGGAGGCGGCCACTTCTCCTTGTCGGATACTGAGCCCGATCAGCGCATCATACAGCGCCTGCTGCCCGGCGGGCAGGACAGGGAGCAGCGTCGCGCGGCGCTTGTCGGCATCGAACCAGGACTCAACCAACCATCCCACCAGATAGAGCGCCGAAAGGCATCCGCCAGCGGTTGCGACGTTGCCCTGGCATACAAGAGGCTGGTCCACGGGCTCAAGCCCAAGGGCTTGCAAGCCCGATCGTGCATCCGGGTGTGTCGTTGCTCGGCCGCTGAGCAGCCCAAGCCGTTGGAGAATGAAAGCGCCGGCGCAGATGGAGCCGATTCGCTGGCGTTTCGGGTCAAGTTCAAACGACGGTAGGAAATCCGGGGAGGCCAGTGCGGCGGGTATTCCTTCGTTGCCGCTGGCGAACAATACCGCGTCGGCACTATTGGCCTCGGAAAGCGGACCGTGCACCGAAACAGGCAGGCCATGCGCCGATCGTACGACAGGGCTGGAACCCAATATTCGGACGTGCCAGTCCTCGGTGTTGCGGCCTAAGATGTCCCACATCAGGAATAGGTCGATATCGGTGAATTGGTCGAAAGCAACCAGGACGATTTTCTTCAAGGCGAGCTCCATGAAAAGTGCTGGCGTGCAAAACGCAACGGCCATCTTTGCTGGTGTTCGCAGGGTATCTATCGGTTGCGCGCCATACACAGTCTGTATGGTGCTAAATAGGGAGTGAAATAACGAATGGAAAAACTAACGCGTCACCATTGGATCGCGGCAGGTTTCGAGGCCCTCGATCAGACAGGGCATATTGGCGTGTCAGCCGAGAGTCTATCGCGCCGCTTGAATGTGACCCGCGGATCGTTCTATCACCATTTCCGCAATCGCGATGATTTTGTCCGCACCTTGCTGGCCGCTTGGGAAGAAGACTACACGGAGCGCATGCTCGCTTTTGCGGCCCAGGGTCGTAGCGCGGGCGAAATCTTGAAACGCTATTTGAATATTGCCGCTGAGAAACAACCTGGGCGGGAAGTCTCCATCCGAGCCTGGTCGCTGCACGATCCGTTGGTGGCCGAGTTTCTGCAGCGTGTAGACACACGACGATTGGACTTTGCGATACGGACGTGTCGTCGCTTGGCCCATAGGCCAGGCGAAGCAGCAGTGATGGGGCAGGTGGCCCACCTGTGCCTGATTGGGGGGCAACAGGCGGGGCTGCGGCGTGATGCCGCTCGTTTCAACCGTTTCGTGCATCGAGCTTTTTCACTTTTCGAAGGGGCTCTCCCACCGTGGCGATCCAGGTCGTGAGAAGCATAAACAAGGGACGTCCGTGATCTGATAGCGTCGTGTAAAAGGGCCATGAATGGGCCGTTTGAATGGGCAAACCATGTGTTCCGATGTCTATTCGGAATGAGGACCGTTAATGCCGTACAACTACACGAACGGTCGCTACCTGGTCTTTGGGATCCCAGCTCCAATTCGATGTACCACAGGGCCCTCTCGATATTCAGCATGACGATCTCCATGAATGCTGATGCGACGTTATCAAATGCATGGGGAGAACATTTGATCGTTCTTGCGGTTTCTGCTTTCTACGCCAGCGCGTATGAAAAAAGCCTTCAATAGCGGCGGTCGCTGTCTATTTCCGATAATCTTTCACGCCGGAACCCGGATCACCCACGCAACTCAAGGAAGAGACATGAACAGGACGCTCTGTACCGCTCTGAGTCTTTCGATTACTGCGTCATCTGCCGGGTGCGCCTCACAAGCTGTAAAGGAACCGTTTAAAGCGCCCCAGATTTACGGTTATACCTTGGGTCAGCCGCTTTCCAGCGATGAGTTCAAGGCGCTTTCCGCTACCGGAGGCGAGTCGCTCACGGGCTCCAAGATTTACAAGCGCGTCGATGAGCAAGGCGATACCTACGAGGTCTTCCTCGATCATCAGATTCGCCCAGATCTCATTACAAAGGCGAGTCGTGCTTTTGTCAGTCAGCCTGAATGTGAGGCTGAATTTGAGGTACAGGTCGCCCAGTTGAAGCAGCTCCTTGCCAGTCACGAAGACCGTACGCCAGTGATGGGTGATCGTTATGTCAGCTTGAGCACCACGCAATGCAATGTTGACCGGTATGATCAATCCCAAACCTATCGTTATGCCCTGATCGTGTCCGTGGACACCGTCGCCGCTCCCTCGAAACGAAGCCTGGGCGATAAGATCCACGATGCCTACGGGGCCGTCGGGATGACTGTGTTCGTCATCGCCCTGTTGCCGTTTGCGCTGGTTGCTTTGGCCGTTGATAAAGCCACCGATTGAGTTTCGTTCGGTCTCGGTTTTCTGTAGGAGAGGTAGTCCGCAAGGCCCCTTTTTGGAAAACGGCTGCCTGCACTGGGTTAGCTCATTGGTCAAAGGACATGGAATGCTCATTGTTTTCAGCGGTCTTCCCGGCACCGGCAAAACCACTATCGCCCGTGATCTCGCCGCTACGACAGGCGCCGTGTACCTGCGGATCGATACGATTGAGCGGGCGGTTAGAAACTCGGGGGCGCTTGCGCAAGATGTGGGGGCGCAGTGGCTACAGGATCGCCAATGAGCTTGCCCTGAGTAATCGGCCTGGGGTGGGTTGGCAGAAACATCAGGTGCAACCAATACTCCACCCCAATAACCACTCACTAAAAGCCCTCATCTCCACCTGCCGCTCCCACCCCGGCACGCACACCGTATATCGCGCGCCCGCCAAACGAACCTCAGGCCGGTAATCAATCAACTCCCCCCGCGTAACCGCGTCCGCAACCAGGCCATCCTCTATGAAGCTGGTGGTGTGCTGTTCGTGGCCCCGACGCTGGCGCTGACCTACGAACAAGGAATGGGCTATTCAACCCTGCTGTCCCTGGTGATTTCCGCCGTTGCGCTGGCTTGGAACATGCTTTTCAACGGCCTGTTCGAGGAGTGGGAGCGCCGCCAACCCAGCCGCCATCGCAACTGGCAGCGGCGGTTGCTGCATTCCCTTGGATTTGAAGGCGGCTTGACGCTGATCCTCACGCCGGTGATTAGCGCATGGTTGGGCATCAGCCTGTGGTTTAAAGTGACTCGTGTTAACCAGACTCAATATGTAGCCAACGCATGCCCTACGGAGCACCGTAGGGCCAATGCATCATTTTTTAAGTTGTTCGCGAACATCGGCCACCATCGGCCCAGCAGCCTTCACCGCTGCCTTGAGTACTTCTTCAGTCACTTCGAACTCATTCGCCCAGTACTTCAACTCCCAAGCTTCGGTAATGTTGATGCGGTTCCTGTCCTGCGGCCCGCGGTTGCTCAGGTCATCTGCCATTGTCGAGTTCCCTATGTAAGGCCTGGTATCGCCAGGCGACATGGGGTAGACAATTGGGAGGCGCTATCTGCGCAATAAAATTGCCCAAATTTCCACGACTCGGAAACAAAGAGCCCGCACACTCATGACGAGGTGCGGGCTCTTGAGACCCAAGCCTGCATTCAGAGACGCATGCCTTTGAACGGGTTCCAGCCTTGCTCGCCTTTTACTTCCTTGAGGTAGTACGCGTAGTTGGTCATCAGCGCATACATCATCGACATGGCGATGCTCAGACCCGTGCTCAACGGCCGCGGAAACTCCATCCCAATGATGGCGAAAATGACGCTCAAGGCGATGTTGATTGCCAGGAAAATACCCAGCAGGGCCAGGTTCTTCTTCCAGAGGCCCAGGACGAACAGGTAGATAGGGCCGAAGAAAAATGCGATCACGTTTGCATTGATCAGTATTTTTTTCTTGAAGCCAGGCAGCGCCTTGAAGGCTTCCTTGTAGCGCGGGTCGCTTGGCGCACCGTAGGTGTTAAAGAAGTCGAAGCGTTCCTGCCACTTGGTGCTGTATTTACCAGTGCTTTGTACTTGTTCAGTCGTGCTCATTTTCAAGGTTCCTGTTGTCCATAATTAATTTTTCTTTCTTCCAAGAAATCCTGTGCTCTGGTTTAGAACATTGGCTGCTTTGGTCTATTTGTCGAAAACGCACGTGAATCTTCAGAGGCGCCCATTTTGCCGCTTTAAGGCTGGAGGTGTGGAACATTCCGCACTGGCCGCTTGTGCGGTCGCCTGGTCTGTGACGGGCTTCACTCTATTGATTTGCTGGATTGCCCGCTAAAAAGTTCTCGGCATAGAGAATCAGCCTCATACTCCCAGTTTTACACTGTGGAAAACCAGAAGAGGCGATGTTTTGTCGAACGATCAATCCCATCTGTATGAGCTGACGCTGAAGCAAGTTTATGACGGTTTCAAGCAACTGATCCCCATCTCTCTTTTTGTCGTCGTGTTCGGTGTTGCTTTCGGCCTGGCGGCTGCACAAACGGGCCTGAGTGACACGTCAGCCGTGCTCATGAGCACGCTGGTTTTTGCCGGCGCTTCTCAATTTGCCGCGCTGGATCTGTGGGGCCAGCAAGTGCCGGTCGTTCCGCTGATGATCACTGTCTTCGCCATCAACGCCCGGCATTTGTTGATGGGCGCGACGCTTTATCCGTGGTTACGGGAGCTACCCGTTGCCAAACGATACGGTGTCATGTTGGTTGTTTCGGACGCCAACTGGGCCATGGCGATGCAGGCGTTCAACCGGGGCAAGCCGGGACTGGGGATTTTATTCGGTGGCGGCATTGCACTCTGGATCACTTGGATCCTGGGAAGTTGGCTGGGACTTCATTTTGGCAGCGTCATCGAGAACCCGGTCAGTTTCGGGCTCGATATGGTGATGGGCTGTTTCTTGTTGGCGATGGTCGTGGGTGGGAAGAAGAACCTGCGCATGTTCATCATCTGGACCGTGGCGGCATGCTCATCGCTATTGGCCTACTGGTATTTGCCGGCTAACAGCCATGTCGTGGTGGGTGCTCTGGCGGGGGGCGTTCTGGGCGCAGTGTGGATGGAGAAACAACAATGAACATTGAAACGGCGGGTTATGGCACCTTGCTTGTCATCTTGATCATGGCCGCAGTAACCTTGGCCACTCGGTGGGGCGGTGTTTTCGTGATGTCGTTCGTGCCGATCAACTATCGGGTGCAGCAGTTCATCACGGCCATGTCCGGCTCGGTGTTGGTGGCCGTGCTGGCTCCGCTGGCGGTTAAAGGTGACAACGGCGCACGCCTGGCTTTGCTGGCCACGGCAATCGTCATGCTGACGCTGAAAAAACCGCTGCCGGCAATTGCGGCCGGCATACTTGCAGCGGCTTTAGCCAGACAGTTTTGAACGGCCGAGTCGCCCGCTTACAAACGGGCGACTCCGCCCTGTCAACAGTCAAAAACTCAGCGCAGCCGCTTCCCCGAACGAGTGATCCTGTATACCCGTCATGAAGTGCAGCGACATCTCCTGTGGCGCCTCGATGGGCGGAATTTCAAAACTTCCCACCACCTGTCCCTGAAGCGCACTCAACCGCATCGACTCTTCTTCCTTTAACTTTGCCATTCTCGCGTGGTTCGCTGCGATTTCGTTGAGAGTTGACACGGTACATCTCCGTTTGCTGACCAAGCATTGATAAATGTGCTGCCGCGTCAGAATCATGTCGTTCTTGGCTGCTGAGACAGGCCAGTGCAAACCCTGAGCCAGACATGGCCGCCTGTAGACTCCAACATTTAACAGGTGACGAATGGTGGGTAGACGCGCATCGACGCTGGCAACGATGCAACCATGCCTCAAGAATAAGTCACTGATAATACAAGCCGAGGCTCCGGCGGGGTTAATCTGAATCGGTGCGGTAGACGCTTGTCCCCTGTGCTGATTGCCTGTTCATCACGACCACACCGATGCCGATCAGGCTGGTGACCACCGCCAGCAGCACAATGACCTCCTGCGTCCCAACCGGTGCCGCCAACACCGCGACGAGCAAGCCCGCGAACGGTTGCGACAGGTTGTTGAGCAGCGTAATCACGCCGACGGTCTTGCCAAAGTCCTGTGGGGGAATGACCTGCTGACGGATGCTGCGCATGTACACGTTGAACATCTTGTCGAAACCGACGATCAGCAGGAAACCGACGACGTAGCCCCAGATGTTCGGGCTGAGCGCGGTGATGAAAGCGCCGAGGGCAATCAGCATGTAGGAGAGGGCGCCGAGAAGTTTCAGAGGCAAGGTGACCCGGGCCAGGAGAAACAGGATGACGATGGTGGTCACGGCACCGGCCGCCTGCAACCCGGCGTAATCATCTTTTCCGGCGCCATAGTGGCCGATGACCATGGCCGCCGACGTGGCGAGGGTGACGCCGATGATCAGGTTGACGCCCACCGCCAGGCTGATGACTTTTTTCAGTTCCGCCAAGTTGCGGATGTGACCCAGGGCAATGCGCAGCGGGTTCAACCAGAGGTCGTGGTGTTGCTCGAAGGACTCAAGGGTGACCGAGCTGGTGCGTTGCCAGTACAACATGGCCAGGTCTGCCAGCAGGAACAGTCCGGCGATCGCCAGCAGCACCCAGTGCCACGCCCACACTTCAAGCAGCAGCGCTGCGACCAGCGGGCCCAGTACCAAGCCGGTCTGGTCGGCGATTTGCGAATAGGACAGTGTCTTGGTGTAGGTGTAGTGCTTGAAGATGTAAGGCATGACCACTTCGCGGGCCATGATGCCTTGGGTAGTCAACACGCCACAGAGGGCCGACAGGGCCACGATCCAATAAACACCGCCAAAGACGCCATAGAGCAAGACTGCGACGCCGCAGGCTGCGGCGCGATAGACCTGGCTGATATGCAGGATGCGAATCGGCGGAAACTTGTCGCACAGCGCGCCGCAGATCGGGAACGCCAGGTAGCGTGGCAAGGATTCGACAAAGAACGCCAGGCCCGCCCAGGAGACGCTATTGGTGGTCTGGAAGACAATCAGCGGGACGATGAACAACAAGATCTGATCGGCCAACCGCGAGAGGAACATCGAGACGAAAAAAGCCAGGTAATCCTTGCGCATGAAGCTCCTTGATTGCGGTGTTCAGGGGTTGTCCGGTCCAGGCAAGCGACGCGCAGCGTGATATGGAACTAATATCACCGTCAGTCTCTATATCTTTACAGGGGATGTCCCTTCTTCGAGAGAACTGCCATGTTCAAATCGCGCTCGTTGATTGCCGCAGTGACCTGTTTTGCCCTGGCGGCCAGCCCTGGCATTGTTGTCGCGGACCCGGGAAACGGCAAGGGAAACGCTCAATTTGATCAAGGTCCCGGTCAAGGGCAAGGAGGCAAGGGCGGGCAGGGCAACAAGGGGCGGCAAGGGAATCCTGGGAACAAGGGCAACCAAGGTGGTGGCGATTGGCATAACGGCCCCAGCATCGATCGTGGCGGCATCCTGGGTGTGATTGGCGGTTATCGCGATTATTGGAGCCCCGGCCCGGCATTGCCGCCGGGCATTCAGAAAAACCTGGCCCGAGGCAAGCCGGTGCCCCCCGGCATTGCGAAGAAGCTCGATGGCCGGCTGTTGGGACGCTTGCCGCACTATGACGGTTATGAATGGCAGCAGGTCGGCTCGGACCTGATCCTGGTGGCGATTGCCACTGGCATCATTTATGAAGTGCTCAACGGTGCGTTCGACTGAGCCGGAGCTTCCAGTTAGGAAATGAAACCTGTGGGAGCGAGCCTGCTCGCGAAAGCGGTGTGTCATTCAGCATTGAGGTTGGCTGACCCGACGCCTTCGCGAGCAGGCTCGCTCCCACATTTTTTCCAGGTGTTCTCGGGTAGCGCATTTCCCCCTGCGGGAGTGAGCTTGCTCCCACAGGATTTATATCAGCTTTCCAGCTGCCGCAAGCGCTTGTACAAGGTATTGCGGCTGACTCCCAGCCGTCTCGCCAGATGCGAAATATTCCCGCCCACGGCCTGCAACTGGCGGTTCAAGTCTTCAGCATCGTTGAGGTCCACCGTCAGTGGTTCGGGCGTTTCCACCGGCTCCATGTCCAGGTCGACAAAAAAATCGTCGGGCAGGTGCTCTGGGCGGATCGGTTGTTCCTCGGCCATCGCCAAGGCGACTTGCAGCACGCTGCTGACTTGCCGCAGGTTGCCGGGCCAAGGATGCCGCTCGAATAAATCCGTCACTTCACGGCTCAGGCCGGCCCATTGGGTCGGTTCGCGGTGATGTTCCCAAAGGCGTTTGAACAGCGCCTGCTTGTCGCTGCGTTCGCGCAGGGGCGGCAGTTCGAGGGTCAGGCCGCCGATGCGGTAGTACAGGTCCTCACGAAAACGCCCCAGTTGCACCTGTTCACGCAACGAACGGTTGGTGGCGGAGATGATGCGAATGTCCACCGGGAACAGCTCGGCGCTGCCCACCGGTTGCACGCAACGTTCCTGCAGGACCCGCAACAGCCTGGCCTGGGTCGGCAGGGGCATGTCACCGATCTCGTCGAGGAACAACGTGCCGCGATCCGCTTTGCGGATCAGGCCGATGCTGCCTTTTTGATTGGCGCCGGTGAAGGCGCCTTTTTCATACCCGAACAGTTCCGATTCCACCAGCTCCGCTGGAATGGCCGCGCAGTTGACCGCAATGAACGGCTGTTGGCAGCGCGAGCTGGCCTGGTGCAGAGCCTTGACGAACACTTCCTTGCCGACACCGGTCTCGCCGTGGATCAGCAGCGGAATATCTTTTTCCAGCAAACGCTCGGCCTGCCGCACGGCTTTTTCCACGCGGCTGTCGCCGAAGTGCAGCGAGTTGAGGCTGATGCCGGTATTGGCCGGTGCTGGCGTGGGCGAGGGCGCCGGTTCGGCGAAGATGCGCGGCTTGACCGAAACCTGTTTCGGTCGCCTGAGCACACACTGGAACCGATTGCGTCCGGAGGCCTGCAAGGCGAACGGCAGGCCGTCGGGCTGGTTCAGCAATTCCATCAGTGAAACCTTGAACAGGCTTTCAATGCTCACCCGCGACAGGCTCAGGCCCAACAGGTTGTCTGCGCGGCGGTTGGCCGAGAGCACTTGGCCGCTTTCATCGAAGATCAGCAGCCCGGCCCATTGGCTGTCGAGGTTGTTCAGGCCGGTGTTGAACGTCAGCTGGAAATGTTCACCGCGAAACAGGTTGAGGATCAGCCGATTTTCCACGGTCTGGCTCATCATCTTGACCATGCCCAGGGTATGGGAGGGCGGCAGGTAGCTGTCGCTGGAGACGTCCAGCACGGCGATGACCTTGCGCTCGGCATCGAAGATCGGGGCGGCGGAGCCGGTCATGAACCGGTTGGCCTTGAGGAAGTGTTCATCGTGTTCAATGTGAACGGCCTGCTCGCAGGCCAATGCTGTGCCGATCGCGTTGGTCCCGATGCAGCGCTCCATCCAGCTCGCCCCGGCGCTGAAGCCATGGGCCAGTTTCGGTTCGATGAAGCGCTGGGTGCCCCAGGACGTCAGGACCTGTCCTTGATTATCGGCCAGCATGATCAGGCAGTTGGAGTTGCTCAGGATGTTCTCGTAGTACGGCAGCACTTCCTGGTGAGTGGTCTGCACCAGTGAATGCTGACTCTCCAACAACTGGGCAATACCTTCGGCCGGCAGTTGGTCGAACGCGGGCACGCTCTGGTGGTTCAGGCCAAAGGCACGGCAACGGGACCAGGAAGCCTGGATGATGGCCTCGTGGGACAAGGCAGGAGCAGGTGCGGCCATGGGGCACTCTCGCAGGTGCTGTTTTTATTGTTGTGGCAAGTCTCGCACAGAGTCCTTGTGCTGGGGCAGGCCCTAACACCACATAGGTGTACGGCCCTTGTGGGAGCGAGCCTGCTCGCGAAGGCGGTGGATCAGTCAGATGGATTTAACTGACACATCGCTTTCGCGAGCAGGCTCGCGCCCACAGGTTCTATTAAGTGGTGTTCCAAAATGTTCATTGTCAACCGACTGGTTGTTCAGTTGTTCATTCATGGTTGTTCACTTGTGTTCATCAGTGAACGTCTTTTTTCAGTGAATCAAACGAAATACCAGCCTGATCAGTGACTTATGATTTCTGGCACGGCTTTCGCTTTCTTACTTGGGTCGCTTGACTCCAAATAATAAAAAGGCCGAGCCATGTCATTAAAGCTTGAGCACATCTGTCGCACCGTCGAAGGCCAGACCTGGATCGACGATGCCAATCTGAATTTCGAACCCGGATCCTTCAACGTTTTGCTGGGCCGCACGCTATCCGGCAAGACCAGCCTCATGCGCTTGATGGCCGGGCTGGACAAGCCCGACAGCGGCCGCATCCTGATGAACGGCGTCGACGTCACCCAGCGCCCGGTGCGGTTGCGCAACGTGTCGATGGTCTACCAGCAGTTCATCAATTACCCGACCATGACCGTTTTCGAAAATATCGCCTCGCCGTTGCGCCAGGCAGGCGTGGCCGAGGAGATCATCCAGGGCAAGGTCCTGGAAACCGCGAAAATGCTGCGGATCGAGAAATTCCTCAAGCGCCATCCTCTGGAATTGTCCGGAGGCCAGCAGCAGCGCACGGCCATGGCGCGGGCCCTGGTCAAGGACGCCGAGTTGATCCTGTTCGACGAGCCGCTGGTGAACCTGGACTACAAGTTGCGCGAAGAGCTGCGCCAGGAAATGCGCGAGCTGTTCGAGGCCCGTCATACCATCGCCGTCTACGCCACCACCGAGCCTAACGAAGCGCTGGCCTTGGGCGGCACCACGACCATTCTTCACGAAGGCCGGGTGATCCAGAGCGGCAAGTCTTCTTCGGTCTATCACCAGCCACAAACCGTGCTGGCCGCCGAACTGTTTTCCGAACCACCGATCAACCTCATGCCGGGGCGTATCGCCGGCAATGAGGTCAGCTTCGCCAATTTCGTGCATTTCCCGCTGAACGTCGACCTTCGCCCGGTGGGCGAGGGCGAGTTCCGTTTCGGCGTGCGCCCCAGCCATATTTCCCTGGTGCCGAGCAACGACGATGACCTTGAACTGGCGGTGACCGTCGAGGTGGCCGAGATCAGCGGCTCGGAGACATTCCTGCACGTGCGCAACGAACATTTCCTGCTGGTGCTGCATTTGCCGGGGGTGCATGAATACGACGTGGACGCGCCGATCCGCATCTACATTCCGACCCACAAACTGTTTGTCTTCGACGCCGAGGGCAAGCTGGTCCAAGCCCCGGGTCAGCGTATTGCGAGGGTTGCCTGATGGCCGAAATTCGTTTGCAGAACCTCGCCCACAGCTACACCAGCACCCCGGCGAGCCCCGAGGACTACGCGATCCGCGAGATGAACCACATCTGGGAGCAGGGCGGTGCCTATGCGCTGCTCGGGCCTTCGGGCTGCGGCAAGTCCACCTTGCTCAACATCATTTCCGGCTTGCTCAGCCCTTCCGAAGGGCAAGTGATGTTCGACAGCAAAGTCGTCAACGAACTGTCCCCGGAGCGGCGCAACATCGCCCAGGTGTTCCAGTTTCCGGTGGTCTACGACACCATGACGGTGTTCGACAACCTGGCATTCCCGCTGCGCAACCAGGGCATGGCCGAGGCGCGGATCCACACCAAGGTGCAGGAAATCGCCGAGGTCCTGGACCTGCAGAATCTACTGGATAAAAAGGCTCGCAACCTCACCGCCGACGAGAAACAGAAAGTCTCCATGGGCCGTGGGTTGGTGCGCGACGATGTGTCGGCAATTCTGTTCGACGAGCCGCTGACGGTGATCGACCCGCATCTGAAATGGAAACTTCGGCGCAAGCTCAAGCAGATCCACGAGCAGTTCAACATCACCATGGTCTACGTCACCCACGATCAGTTGGAGGCCTCGACGTTCGCCGACAAGATCGCCGTGATGTACGGCGGGCAGATCGTGCAGTTCGGCACACCCCGGGACTTGTTCGAGCGCCCGAGCCACACCTTCGTCGGCTACTTCATCGGCAGCCCGGGAATGAACCTGATAGAGGTCACGGCGCAGCCCGGTGGCGTTGGCTTCGGGTCGACCCATTTGCCCCTGTCGCAAACCTTGCAACGGCGTGTCGCCGAAGCCGAGGGCAAAAGCCTGAAGGTCGGCATCCGTCCGGAGTTCGTCCACGTCTGGGATGGCCCTTACGACGACGCGATGCGCGCTGACGTGGTCCACGTCGAAGACCTGGGCACCTACAAGATCCTGACCCTCAACCTCGATGGCGCTCCGCTGAAAGTGCGCCTGGCCGAAGACAAGCCGGTGCCGGAAGGCACCGCGTACATCAGTTTTCCGGGCCAATGGCTGATGGTCTATGCCGATGAATATTTGCTTGAACCGGTGGGCGAGGTGCAGCCATGAACAAGGTGCAGAACAACAAGGCCTGGTGGCTGGTGTTGCCGGTGTTCCTGCTGGTGGCCTTCAGTGCCGTGATCCCGATGATGACCGTGGTCAACTATTCGGTGCAGGACATCTTCGACCAGTCCAGCCGATATTTCGTCGGCGCCGACTGGTACAAGCAGGTGCTGCTCGATCCACGGCTGCACGATTCGCTGTTGCGCCAGTTCATCTACTCGGCGTGCGTGCTGCTGATTGAAATTCCCCTGGGTATCGCCATTGCCCTGACCATGCCGACCAAAGGCAAGTGGTCGTCCCTGGTGCTGATCATCCTGGCGATTCCGCTGCTGATTCCGTGGAACGTGGTCGGCACCATCTGGCAGATTTTCGGCCGCGCCGACATCGGCTTGCTGGGCTCGACGCTCAATGGGCTGGGCATTAACTATAACTACGCGGCCAACACCATGGATGCCTGGGTCACCGTGTTGGTGATGGACGTCTGGCACTGGACGTCGCTGGTGGCGCTGCTGTGCTATTCGGGGCTACGGGCAATTCCCGACGTCTATTATCAGGCGGCACGGATCGACCGGGCGTCCAACTGGGCGGTGTTCCGGCACATCCAGCTGCCGAAGATGAAAAGCGTGCTGCTGATCGCCGTGATGCTGCGCTTCATGGACAGCTTCATGATCTACACCGAGCCGTTCGTCCTCACCGGCGGCGGGCCGGGCAACGCTACCACGTTCCTCAGCCAGACCCTGACGCAGATGGCCATCGGTCAATTCGACCTGGGCCCGGCGGCGGCGTTTTCCCTGGTGTACTTCCTGATCATTCTGTTGGTGTCCTGGCTGTTCTATACCGCCATGACGCACGCCGACGCCAACCGTTGAGGCCCGCAAAATGAGCAAGAGAAAGCTGATTCCACTGCTGATCTACATCCTGTTCCTGCTGGTGCCCATCTACTGGCTGCTGAACATGTCGTTCAAGAGCAACACCGAGATCCTCGGCGGCCTGTCCCTGTGGCCGCAGGATTTCACCTTCCAGAACTACAAGGTGATCTTCACCGATCCGAGCTGGTACACCGGTTACCTCAACTCGCTGTACTACGTGAGCCTGAACACGGTGATTTCCCTGGGCGTTGCGTTGCCGGCGGCCTATGCGTTTTCCCGCTATCGGTTCCTGGGGGACAAGCACCTGTTCTTCTGGCTGCTGACCAACCGCATGGCGCCACCGGCGGTGTTCCTGTTGCCGTTCTTCCAGCTGTATTCGTCCATCGGCCTGTTCGACACCCACATCGCCGTGGCCCTGGCTCACTGCTTGTTCAACGTGCCGCTGGCGGTGTGGATCCTCGAAGGGTTCATGTCCGGGGTGCCAAAAGAAATTGACGAGACCGCCTACATTGACGGCTACAGTTTCCCCAAGTTCTTCGTCAAGATCTTCATCCCGTTGATCGGCTCCGGCATCGGTGTCACGGCGTTTTTCTGCTTCATGTTTTCCTGGGTCGAACTGTTGCTCGCGCGCACGCTCACCTCGGTCAATGCCAAGCCGATCGCGGCGGTCATGACGCGCACGGTGTCGGCGTCGGGTATCGACTGGGGCGTGCTGGCGGCGGCGGGGGTGTTGACCATCCTGCCGGGCATGCTGGTGATCTGGTTCGTTCGCAACCACGTGGCCAAGGGCTTTGCCCTGGGCCGGGTCTGAGGAGTCGATGATGGAATGGATGAACTGGACCGTCCCGACGGCGGCGTTTTTTGGTGTCATCGCCTTGTTGTTGATAGGCATGACCACATGGGAACTGCGTTCGCCGAGTATCCCTCGGCGTGGTTTCCTGCCGATTGCCACCACCCGTGGCGATCGGTTGTTTATCGGTCTTCTCGGTAGCGCCTACCTGCATCTGCTGGTGATCGGCGCCACCGACTGGAGCATCTGGATAGCGTTCGCGTTGTCTTTGGTGTGGCTGTTGGCAGTGATGCGGTGGGGCTAGTCGCTCGACGATCAGGCTCTTAAACCCAAACAGGAGGTCTCTATGTTCGATAAAAACAATAAGCTGCGACATAGCGTTTCATTGGCAGCCGCGCTGGCACTCAGCGGGCTGAGCGCTACGGCCTGGGCCGACGCCTATGAAGACGCCGCTAAAAAATGGATCGGCAGTGAATTCAAGCCGTCGACGCTGACAGCCGAGCAGCAGCTCGAAGAGTTGAAGTGGTTCATCAAGGCGGCCGAGCCGTTTCGCGGGATGAAAATCAACGTGGTGTCGGAAACCATCGCCACCCACGAGTATGAATCCAAGGTGCTGGCCAAGGCCTTCAACGAAATCACCGGGATCCAGCTGACCCACGACCTGCTGCAGGAAGGCGACGTGGTGGAGAAGCTGCAGACCCAGATGCAATCGGACAAGAATATCTATGACGGCTGGGTCAACGACTCGGACCTGATCGGTACGCACTTTCGCTACGGCAAGACCGAGTCGATCACCGACCTGATGGCCAACGAAGGCAAGAATTTCACTTCGCCAACCTTGGACCTGAAAGACTTCATCGGCATTTCCTTCACCACCGCGCCGGACGGCAAGGTCTATCAACTGCCGGACCAGCAGTTCGCCAACCTGTACTGGTTCCGCGCCGACTGGTTCGAGCGTGCGGACCTGAAGGCCAAGTTCAAGGAAAAGTACGGCTACGAGCTGGGTGTGCCAGTGAACTGGTCGGCTTATGAAGACATCGCCAAGTTCTTCTCCGAGGACGTCAAAGAGATCGACGGCAAGCGCGTCTACGGCCACATGGACTACGGCAAGAAAGACCCGTCCCTGGGCTGGCGCTTCACCGATGCCTGGTTCTCCATGGCCGGCGGCGGCGACAAGGGCCTGCCCAACGGTTTGCCAGTGGACGAGTGGGGTATCCGCGTCGAGGACTGCCATCCAGTGGGCTCTAGCGTGACCCGTGGCGGGGACACCAACGGCCCCGCGGCCGTGTTCGCCACCACCAAGTACGTGGACTGGATGAAGAAGTACGCGCCACCGGAAGCGGCTGGCATGACCTTCTCCGAATCCGGCCCGGTGCCGTCCCAGGGCAACATCGCCCAGCAGATTTTCTGGTACACCGCTTTCACGGCCGACATGACCAAGCCGGGCCTGCCGGTGGTGAACGCCGACGGCACGCCGAAATGGCGCATGGCGCCTTCGCCACGCGGTCCGTATTGGGAAGAGGGCATGAAGCTGGGCTATCAGGACGTGGGTTCCTGGACGTTCATGAAGTCCACGCCTGAGAAACAGCGCCTCGCGGCCTGGCTCTACGCACAGTTCGTAACCTCCAAGACCGTGTCGCTGAAAAAGACGATCGTTGGCCTGACGCCGATTCGCGAATCGGACATCAACTCCCAAGCGATGACCGACCTGGCGCCGAAGCTCGGTGGCCTGGTGGAGTTCTACCGCAGCCCAGCCCGCGTGCAATGGTCGCCGACCGGGACCAACGTGCCGGACTACCCACGCTTGGCGCAGTTGTGGTGGAGCCACATCGCCGAAGCGGCCAGCGGCGAGAAAACTCCGCAGCAAGCCCTCGATGGCTTGGCCAAGGACCAGGACGCCATCATGACGCGTCTGGAACGCTCCAAGGCTCAAGCCACCTGCGCACCTAAGATGAACCCTGAGCGCGACGCGCAATACTGGTTCGATCAGCCGGGCGCACCGAAGCCGAAACTGGCGAACGAGAAGCCTAAAGGTGAAACCGTGAGCTACACCGAGCTGCTGAAATCGTGGGAAGCGGCGCGTAAATAACGTTGCACTGGCAAATAAGGAGACGGCACCGAAAGGTGCCGTTTTTATTTTCCAGTCGTCAAAGCGCGACGCATGGCCTCGGCTATCGCGGGCTCCAAGGCATTGTGGCCCGCCTCGACCAATATGCTGCGCACGTTCAGGTGCTGCTTGAGCCAGCGCAGGCTTTCAATGCCATGGCGGTCCTTCAGGCCCTGTACCACCGTCACGGTGGCCTGGGAATCCAGGCGCGTATCGGCGAGCGTGAAAAAATATCCCTCAAGATGAAAGTGCAGCTCCAGGCGCAGGGCTCGCAGGACACTGTGGTCGACACATCGCGCCAAGGCAGTTGGACACACGCCCACGCCGCTGGGCTTGAGCACGGTTAGTAGCCAATGCACGGCGGCTTGTCGTTGGCGGTCTGAGTCTGCATGACCAAGCTCGTCGAAAATCTGCCGTGGGTCCGTGGCGCGGCTGACTGGCCCGACACTTGCCAGCCATTGGCACAGGTCGCGGTCATACGCCTTGACGATGACGGCGCTGGGCACGAATACCGACGCAAGTAGCACCCTGAGCACCGCATGGGAAAAGCGACGTTGGTACTGGATCGCCAGCCAACTGCCCCAGGAAACGCCCAGAAGGTTGATTCGCTTGAAACCGAAGTGCTCGCGCAGGGCCTCGATGTCAAGAACGGACAGCGACGTGTTGTTGTGCAGGTGATCACCTTCCGACGTCGAGCGACCGCAGCCACGCTGGTCAAACACAATGACGTCGAAATCATGCAGATGCACCAGCTCCAGATACCGATGATTGAAGCGGCCCCCCGGGCCTCCATGCAGCACCATCATTGGCTCTCGCCCGGGTGTGCCATGACGTTCCCAATACAGCCGGTGGCCATCGTCCGTGGGGTAGTAACCGCTGTTCAGCGGGCGCGTCATGGCCGATCCCTCTCCAGTACATAAAACTGAAAGAGCTGTCCGGTGGTGCCACACGAAGCGAGGCTGGAAACAACTGACAACGCACATTGTTGAGCCAGATAGCGCATCGCCGGCAGTACGGGCGTGTGCCCAAACACGATAAGCTTGCCGCCGGGGACGAGTGTCGACACCCGTCGGCGCAGTAACTGTTCGGCTTGGGCGCGGGTCATGACCTCGGCGTTGAGGAACCGAAGCACCAATACATCACAATAATCGATGACGGGTTCGTCGTTGGCGGCATCGGCCAGCCGAAAATCCACCAGGCGTCCATAACGATCGCGCGCAGCTTCTATCATCGAGAACGAACGATCCGACCCGATACAACGGCTGCCCGGCAAGGCCTGGGCCAGATGATGGATGAACGTCCCGGTGGAGCACGCTGGATCGTGGATCACCGCGCCAGGCTTCAGCGATGACCGCAGCAACGTGGAGCAGTGATGCCGTATGTGCGCTTCGCTATCATCGAGTTCGCGGGCGAGCGCGTCAGTGAACGCCCAGTGATTTTCAGGGCATACGAATTCCCGCCCGTCGCTGTCAAACGCGGGAAAAGGAAAATGGATTTCACCGTCCGGGTCATCCAGCGCATCCGCGAATGCTGCGACCTTGTCGGCCCGCCGGGTTGCTTGATAGTCGAGCTGCAGGCCGTCATTGCCCCAATGAAACTGACCGAGTGGGCCGAGCAACATCCAGGGCTCGATCCGACTGTCCGAGCGTGGGCGTCCCCGTTCGTGCTGCTGCAACGTCTTGCGGCCAACCCAATCGCGGCCCCGGCAACGCAGGATGAAAATGTGGTTGAGACCCGCGCCTGGGGGTTCGACGAAACGCCCCCACGAACCAGGCGCCAGAGGTTCGGCTTGCAAGAGTGCTTCCAGACCTAGTTCGCGCCGCAGGCGCAGCCGCGTCGTATGGTTATGCATGGGGCGCAGGCCCCCCCAGGGCGCGTTGTCTTCCCCGGGCCATGGGCACGACGACGTTACCGCTGGATACGATGTAGAAACGCTCCAGCCCAGGCACTACCACGCTGGCGAGCGTGGTGCCCGCCTCGGATCGGTAAATTGTCGAACAGCCGGCGGTGTATCCGTGTTGTTCCAAGTCCCCGGCCAGCTGCTGAATCTGCGCCTTCAACGGACGGGCTTCCAGGGCTTTGGGCAGGGTGACAACGGTTTGCGGTCGGGTATCAAGTAGATGGCTCGAATCAAAACGCATGCAGCGTTGCAACCGGGCGAATCCCGCCAAATGGCGCTCGGCATTGGTCAGGTGCTGACGAAATGGCGCCTCGCTGGCGTTAAGGTGCAGTTGCACCAGCTCGGCAAGGGCTCGCGAAGCCGCGTGATGGGGATCCAATGAGGTGCCTGAGCCAAAGACATTGGGCGGTCCGCCGCAGGTTTTGGCGACAGCCAGGCAAGAAGTCGCTGCGAATTGAGTACTGATGTCCAGCAGTACGATCTGCGCGCCGATCTCTGCCTGGGCTTCGGCCCACAATCGCCCCAGCGCCTCATCGGTGGGCAAGGGGTGAACGATGCGCAGGGCGGTGGCATTGCGGTAATAAAAGTGATCCAACAGGAATATGGAAACCGCGTCCCGCTCCAGGCACTCGTTGAGACCATGGAGCACGGCTTCATCATGGGTCGCTCCAATGGCGGTCCCGCTGCTGCTGGAGTACCGACGTAACGAACGGTAATCGGTCGTATCGGTTGGCAACGGGTCGTTGGCGTAGCGGGGCATCGACAAGGCGATGGGATAGTGAAACGAGGTGCCGTCATTGATGGCCCTGTACGTGCGGCACGCGATCCGACAATCGGGCTGCTCCCGCAGCGTTTCCAAAAGATCCTCTTTGCCCGATAGGGCAGCGATCAGGTCGCGGAGAGGCAACACGTCGAGGTCCATGACAAGGGCCGGGTCGCTCAGGTAGTGCTCCAATGCTTCGTACAGCGCGCCGACCCGGGCCTGTTCGGCATGTCCCTTGCCGCAACCCATGGCTTTTCGCCGTGAGTCGCCGACTTCAGCCTGAACCGACACGATCCAGCTACCCAAGGTGCGCAGGCTGCTTTCCAGTCCAAGGGCTCGCAGCTCCGCTTCGATTTGCCGGGCTGATTGAGTCAAGGTCAACTCGCGTTCTGGTATAGGAGGTGCATTCATTGTCTTCGCTCCTGGAACGGGGACACTTCGTGCCCCCGTTTTTATTTACTCGGCGTCAAGTTCGGTTTTTTCGCCCGGGCTCAGTTGCAGGTCCTCCATCAGTTGTTCTGGGACGAGAGCGTCCGGGTTGTCCAGCTCGTTACCCAGGTCGGTGAGTTCGTTAGCATTCCAACTGGCCATATAGCCCATGAGTCATTTCCTTTTTGAAGGGGATAGGGAACGCCGTCTCCGCGGCGCAGGGAAACCTTATGAAGCACGGGGGGTGGGGTCAAACATGACGATTTGTAAGCAGGGCAGGAGCGGGGCACGGCGAACACATCCGCTTTCATTGTGGTGCTTGAAAGAGTGAATCCCGCTATCGGGCCCTGGTGCGAGGATGCGATTGGGGCTGAATAAGGATTTGGATGTAGGGTTGTATTAGCTACGAAGCAAGACACTGCCAGGCGTACGGGGAGGTGATTTCTTCGGATGTTGTAATCCAGGGCCCAGCATCGTGCGTTCGTCGGGGATATTAAGCGGAAAACTGAAGCCGTTTCCTACAAAGTTAAATCGAGCGGAAACGGTCAGCCCGCCTTGGCTGGGCTCGCCCCGGAGTGTCCGGCAATTGGCGACGCCGTGGATTTCATCAACGCATCCAGCGCCTGGCGATACGTGCGGCCCGCCAGGCTCATGCTGTTGTTGTGCGTGGCTCCTGGCACCAACAGCAAACGCTTGGGTTCACGGGCGGCGTTGAACAACTGCTCGCTGAAACGCGGCGGTACGTAGCGGTCGGCGGCGCCATGGACAATCAGCAGCGGCATGTTGATCTGGCCGATCTTGTCGATGGAATCGAACTTCTGCGACAGCAACCAGCGCACCGGCAAGGATGTGTCCGCCATCGCAGTGGCGACATCACCCAACGACGTAAACGTGGATTCGATCACCAGGCCCCTGGCCGGTACGGCGCTGCCACTGCTCGCGGCTTTCTGAGCCAGATCCGCAGCGAGATCAACCGCGACGGCACCGCCCAGTGAATGACCGTAGATCAGCCGCAAGGCCGGGTCCGGTTGCAGCGTTTCGAGGCGCTCCCAGGCGATTCGCGCGTCCTCGTAGACACTGGATTCCGATGGCAGGTCGCCCTGGCTTTTGCCGAAGCCACGGTAATCGATCGCCAGCACCGAATAGCCCAAGGCCCTCAGCTGCTGGATGCGAAACAACTGGCCCGTCAGGTTCCAGCGCACGCCGTGCAGGTACAGGATGGCCGGCGCGTCCTTGCGTTCGGCCGGCCACCACCAGCCGTGAATGTTTTCCCCGGCCCTGAGCTGCTTGGGCTTGAGATCGAATTCCTGCACACCGCTGGGAAGGCCACTGAACCAGCTCGCCGTCCCCGGCTCGATGCGAAACACCAGCTCGCGCTCCTTGTGTTGCAACACTGCACAGCCGACCGGCAAACCGGCCACTATCGCGACCATGAACGACCAGGCCAGCCAGCGCTGTTTGAGACGAGAGAATAAAGAAGGCATCGATGCGATTCGCTACGGGTAACAGAAGTTGCCTTTTAGCAGATTCGCGCAGGGGCGCGCAGGAGTTTCGGACAACTTGCCACTGGGTGCCTCGCTCTGCCTTGGGAGGGCGAGTGCAAGCCGATCGAACTCTCGCCGTTTCGTCCCACTCGAAACTCAATATCCATCCTTACCGAGGACGACGCCATGACGAACGAACATTCCAAAGGACAAACCCAAGCCGACAATCATGCACCCGCCAAGGATGCCACCGGCGCCCCGGTGCCAGTGGTGGAGCGCGACGTTCACCACCCCGATCCGGCGACCGACAAGGTAGATAAGACCATCACGCCCAAGTCGATCAAAAGCCACGAGCAGGATGCCGAAAAACTGCAGGACGAGGTGGCTCAAGTGGAGAAAAAGCTCGACCGCTAGGCAAGCCTGTCATTCGTCCGGAGGGCCCTTTGCGCAACTGGAAATTACTCCACCCGTGTGCCTTACTGCCTGTTCCTTAGGGGAGGGCGACGGGATGCGACGTAGAAGCGCACAGTATTGGCTTTGGGTGAACAGTCGGCTGCCGGGCCGCAACCATGAAGAAATCCTCGACGACGGCACCCATGTCGAGGTCCAGGCGAGGATCAATCACCAGTCCGTCACGCAGGTCTTCGTCTGTGTCTATCGTCCAAACGGCGCCGTTTGGGTCGAGCAATTCCATGACCGGAGCATGCGCGAGCCGCTGTGCCAGGCGTTGGAGTGGGGCTTGGGCCGGGCGCGGGAAATCGTCGCCGGTACGGCAGGCTTCAAGGCACCGCACAAGATCCAGACGACCCTGGGCCCCCTGATCAAGGACGAATGCGCCTTGGCCCTGCGTCGCATGGACATGAGCGATGAAGAACGACTCCGGCTCAAGGCTCGGGATGCATGGGCTGAATACGTCAACGCCAAGCAAGCGATGCTCGCATTGATGCGTTCGGCCCGGGTCGACGCCGACGTATGGGAGGAGCAAAAACGTCGACTGCGCGAAGCCATCGATCGCCGCGCCTCGCTGGCGCGGGCAAGCCTGGACCACTGACACACGCCCCTCCGTGGCGAGGGAACAAGCTCCCTCGCCACGTGCCCCTTCAGTGCACATCCCCAAATTCAACCAGCGCCAACCTGCGGCCATTCTCGCCATACCCGACCTTTGGCACCCCCGCCAGGCGCCGCTGAAGCACTTGGGTCAATGAATTGCCAGGCGCCAGGCTGGCATCGCCAAAATCCCCGTCCAGTTCCAGTGGATGGACAATCACTTCCAGCGAGCCATGGACCGGCGGTGCGGCGTAGTGCAGGTCCGCCGGGGTGCAGACGTAATCGGCGGTTGCGCCGCAGAGCTGGCGCAGACGATGGTTGAGCAGCATCTTGAAGATGCGCTTGGGCACGCTCAGGTTGGGGCCGAGGTTGCGTGCCAGGCGCATAGGCACGCCTTGTCGCGCTGCGAAGCGTGCCACCAGTTCTCCGACGGGCCAGATGTTATGCACGTGTTGATGCGAGTCCAGGTGGCTGGGGCGCAGGCCGCGGTCCAGGCAATGCTGCCATTGCGCCTGAAGTTCTGCTTGCACCGCTGCCAGATCGGCCGCTCCCAAGTGCAGGCAGTAGCGTGACAGGTTGAGGTCGAATTCGCCGTTGGCATTGCAAAACCTCCGTCGCGCCCTGATTGCCTGGCTTAGTGGCGGTCCGTAGCTGAGATTGAAATGCAACCCGATGCGTCCTTCAAGCAACGGGTGTCGGGACAGTTCACAGGCCTGGTCGAAGGCCGGCATGTTGGCCATGGCGGTGGCGGAGCTGATGACGCCTGCTTCGAACGCCCGCAGGATCAGTTCGTTTTCACTGAGGCTGAGTCCGAAATCGTCAGCGTTGATGATCACTTGGCGAGGCATGTGTGTTTTCCTGGCGCTTGGAAGAGGACGAGGCCGTCGTCGCGGTCGGTCTGGCCCGGCGCTTGCCTAGCCAAGGCTTCAGGCTTTTCCATAGCCGCAAGGCGAATCCCATGAGCAGGCCATCGGGCTGCCAGGAATAGAAACTCCAACGCCAATGTTCCAGTTGTCCGGTCATGCGTTCGTGCAGTTGATGGCTCGAATTTTCCAGGCTGACCCGTGAAGCGTCGATCCACCGCCAGTTGTCGTCCAGCCCCCAGCGAATCCATTCCTCGAGTAATACGCGGCCGCTGCCCAGGTCGGCGTGCTGTGGCAGGAACGCCAGGTTGTAGTCATATAGTCGCCCTTGATCCAACAGGCCCAGGCGATAGCTGATGCATTCGCCGTTCAGCTCCAGCGTCACCACCCGCACCAGGCCTTGGGCGGCGAGGGCGGTGAAGGCATGGTTCATCCATTGCCGACGCCTGGGGTCGGCGAAGATGCCGACGCCTTCCTCGCCTTTCCAGCTGGCGGCCTCCACCTCGGCAAGGGTCCGCAGCAGCGGCCCCATGCCGATGGCGTCCGGCGTGATGCGGCGAATCTGTGCACCACACGCGGCGATTCGCTTGCGCGCCCGGCGCAACTTGTAGCGTGGGTCGCCGGAAATTTCCTGGTGATCGCTGGCACTGATCAAGTGCACCGGAACCCGGCAACTGAGCCGCCGCTCCCCGGTTGAGCTCATCGCCATCCATGCACTGAGCACGCTTTGCTCGCCCACCGGCTCGACCACTTCGTTCAATTGCAGCAGTGCATGCGGTAAATACTGGCGGATCTGCGTCAGCGCCTGGCCCATGCCGTCGGCGTCCAGGCGCGCCAGTAAGGCGATACGGTCGGCCAAGGGGTAACCCAGGTGATGCAAGACCCGGAACCGCAGGCCGCCGACACGCTCCTTTCCGCTGATCAATGGCAGGCACAGCAGCAGGTCCTGGTCCTGCCAGCCCAGCAGCACATGCAACTGCTGGTCGGGCAAGAGCGCGAACTCCGATGCTTGCAGCCAGGCCAAGGTGTTGAACGGCGTTGCGTCGGTCACCTGTGCGCGCAGCTGTTCAAAAGCCGTTACAGGGAAATCCGCCGCGCTCAGAGAGCCATACCATTGGAACCGGATCGCCATGAGCATCAAGCCGTCGCAGTCGATGCAACCGGCCGAGCCGGTTTACGGAAGGCGTCCAGTACCGAGCCGGTGTAGAACGTATCGCGGAAAAACCGAAAGCGTCCAAACAGGCAGTACACATGGGTGATCTGCCCACGCTCCACGAACTCCATGCGTATATGCATCTTGATCGCCGGGGTGTTTTCCAGGTCGCAGACATCGACCATCTTGTTGCAACCCTGGTCAGCCATGACTTTCCAAACGTCGGCCTGGACATCCGCCGACAGCTGCGAACCCCAGTAGGCACGGGTCATCTCTCCACCGAACTGAAAGTATTCACCGGGCTTGACCGGAAACCAGCAGCGATAGAAATGGCGATCGAAATAGTCTCGCGTGCTCGCCCAGGCAAACCCCACGGTATTGCCCTTGTCATCCAGGTACATGAACCCTGTATAGCCTTCGGCTGCCAACTCGCGCATGGTTTCGACACGGTCGCCAAAATGCGTGGCGAAGGCATCGGCATTGCTGACGGTGATGAACTCGCGGCGCACCGGTGGGTAGGGCCGCAGGTTATGCGGTTTGAGCGGGATCCTTACATCGTGTTCGAGCCATACCAGTCGCGAATGGAAGAACACGAAGCGGCGTACCAGCAGTTTGATAACCGAGCGCAAGCCTTTTTTCTGAATGCGGTCGCGCAATTTTTGCAGAGCTTTCATGGTGCCTCCTGACGGGTGGCGGGTTGAGGAAAAACAGAGGCCGTCCAACTCAGGGCGAAGACGGTTTCACCTGGCAAAAGGAAACCGAGTTGGCCGGCTTTGCATTCGAATGGGACGTTGCGGCTGATGTTGTCCGGGCCGAAATAAACCAGGGCAGCGCCGGGCTGCGGACAGGTCATGCCGTCGAGGCTGACTTGATGGGCCCGGACGCTTTTGTTCACGCCAAGCAGGCTGCGCTCCAGGCCGTTGGCCATGGCCAGTGCATCGACCTCAAACGCATCGTTGTCCAGACGCAGCACCTGGCCGAGCCAATGCTGTTGGATGAATTGCTGGACCAACCCCACCGGCTTGAGCTCGAAGCGTTGATTGTCCAGTATCCGCACCATGCCCTTGGGGTATTCCGGTTCGTCGGCGGACATGAACCAGTTGAGCATGTCCAGCCAGCCGTCGGCCGAGGCGTTGATGGCCACCGACGTCCACCACAGGGCGGCGTAATGGGTTTCCTGGTCGTAAGGGCTGAGGCTTGATCCGCTGGACATATTGGTCTGGTCCAGCAGCAAGGCTTTGCGCGGCCGGCCCTGGTTGTCCAGTCCCACCAGGTTGGCGGCCCGACGAACACTGTTGCGATAGACGCGGGTCGCCAGCAGGTCGCGGATCATCCATTCATGCCAGGCCAGGGCGTCGATCTGGGCGCTCGATGTTTCCAGCAGCCGTCGTGCCCAGTCGATGCCACGTTTGTCTGCGGCGTTCTCGGCCAATGGACCGTTGGTGAACCGCGAACTGGCCGGTATGGCGATGCGGACGCCGGCGCGGCTGTTGGCAGGGTTGGCGCGGACCTGGGCGGACAGGCTTTGGAACACCTGCTGAAAACTGTCGAAGTCGGGATAGTTGAGGTTCGGCTCATCGGCAAAGCTGAGATAGTGGATGCCTTTGCCGCCCAGGGCGCGGGTCGATTCGAGCCAGGCTTGCAGGCCGTTGCCGCTGGTCCGGTCGGCTTGCAGATCGGCCCTGCGCTGGCTGCCAGCGAGCAGAGTGATGTCTTGGGTGATGCCAAAGCGATCCTGGTACAGACGTCGAAACGCGTCCTCATGATCGGCCTTGGCCGCCGTGACATCGACGAGGCTGTAATAGCTGGCCGCCCGGGGGTTGAGCGCATCGAGCACGGCGTAGCTGGAGGGCGGAGGCAGTACGTAGGGCAGGGACATCCCCAGCTTTGGAGTCGTGCCGAGTACATCGGCGTGAAGCGTCAGGTGGGTTCGCCCCGGATCCTGGCGCAGCGGTTGCAGTTGCGCCGGGTCCTGGGCGAAAAGGTTGGCGGTGCCGTCCAGCCAGAACGCCGCCTTGCCGTTGCCTTGCAGATGCAGGCGCCAGACCTGGTCCGCGTCCGCCACCGGCAGGGCCACTGTGTCGAATTGCCAATAGGCCCGGTAGGGCTTGAGGTTCAGTTGCACCTGCTTGCCATCGGCAACGCGCCGGGCTTGCAGCGCACGTACGCCGCCGTGGAATTTGCCGGCCAGCACAGCCTGTTCACCGGCTGCGACTTTGAAATAAAGCTCATCACCATCGTGTGTTTCCGAGCTGAAGTGCACTTTGGCCGGGGCGAACAGCGCGCGGGTGCGGGCATCGTGTTCGACCGTATAGCGCCGGAAACTGTAGCCGGGAATCTCCAACCTATAGCTGGCCGCCCCGGGCAACAGCGGCCATTGCTGCTCGCCGCGCACTTGGGCAGCCTTGACCAGGCGCTCACCCACTAACCGGCCTTGGCCGTTGAGCAGATACAGGTGTTCGGTATTGGCCTCGGCCTGCCAGGCCGGAACCCAGCGGACGGTCACTTGGTCCGGGCGATCGGTTTGCAGATACAGGCTGCCGTCGCGGATGTTGGTCCAGTGCATGGACGCGCCATGGGCCGAGGTGGCCAATACCAGAAGACATAGACCCGCGGCCATTTTCCTCTGTGGGAGCCAGCCTTCTCGCGAAGAGGCGGTTAGCTTCATCATCACAGCAAGCTGACCCACCGCCATCGCGAGCAAGCTCGCTCCCACAGGGGAACTCGGCTGGACGCAACCGGCGCCTGTGGGAGCGAGCTTGCTCGCGCTGGCGGGCTGGCGGGCGACGCTATTAAAGCGGATTTACCCAACAACATCTGGCGCATCGGCAACAAATCGCTGGGCAGGATGATCAGTGTCTGCCACAGCGCCACACCGCTGAGACGGCAGTACATTGTCAGCAGCGCCAGGGTCACGCCCAGGTAGGCGATCGAGGAAGCGGCGGCAGCGCCGACGATGCCGTAGCGCGGGATCAGGATCAGGTTCAGGGCCAGATTCAGCAGCGCGCCCACGCCCATCAGCAGTGAAACGGTGCCGGGACGGTTCTTGCCCAGCAGGTCCAGGCGCAAGATGCTGGCGTAGCACAGGCCGAACAATCCCGGCAGCAACGCCAACAGCGCCGGGTACGCCGGTTGATAGGCGGTGCCGAACAGGGTGATGATCAGCCATTCGCCAATCAGCGCCATGCCCAGGCAGGCACCGAGCATCACCGTAGCAGTCAGGCGCAAGGCCAGCGGGGTCAGGCGCTGCATGTCGGTGTCTTGCTGGAGCAGGCGTTTCATCAGCGGCGTGGTGACCGCTTCGGGCACGATCAGCAGCAGTTCGGCCGCGGCGCTGGCCATGGCGTAGTGACCCAGCGCCGTGCTGCCCAGCAATGCGCCAATGAACAAAAAATCCGAGCGCAGCATCACTTGTTGGAACAACAGGTCCGGATGACTACGGGCGCCATAACGCAACAGTTCGTTCTGGCCGGTGCGATCCCAGCGCAGGGTGACCACATGATCGCGCCGCAACCACATCCAGCCGGCCAGCACCACCAGGCTCAGGCCCGCCAGCCAACTGATCAGCGCCGCCTCCAGCGCCGTGTCTTGCCACATCCAGAACAGCGCTACAAACAGCAGCAACGGCGCCAGGGATTCCATCAGTCGCAGCGCATTGAACGCGCCTACGCCGCCGGAAGCATTGTGCAATGTCAGCAGGCCGCTCTTGAGCACCGTCAGGGGGACGGCCAGCAACAACAGCCAAGCCAGCAATCCCAGCTGCGCGGTGATGTCCAGCTCAGCGCCGAACTCACGCGCCAGCGCCACCACCAACAGTGTCAGCAACCCGGCCAGCAGACACCCGAAAACCAACACCTGGCAAAGCAACAGACCCATGGAGCGCTGCTGCGCCGCCTGGTAACCCACCGCGGAATTGAGGCCTCCACTGGTGGCGGCGCTGATCAGGTCGGGCAGGGTGCTGAGCAGCGCGAACAGTCCGCGTTCGCTGGGCCCCAGGATTCGTGCCAGCAACACATTGCGCAACAGCCGCAGGCCGATCATCGCCAGGCGCGTGCCCATGCTTAGCGCCAAATGCTTGAGATAGTGTGCACGGCTCATGGACGGGCTCCTCGGCGAATGCGCCAGGCGAGCAATTCAGGGTGATGGGCGTTGCGCTGGCTGACGCCGAAACGCGGCAGGTTCAACGGGTCGCCGTCGTGGCGATACAGCCCGGCCTCGGTGCCCAGGGCGAACGGAAAACCGTGGGCCGCCACCTGCTCGCGCACGCGCACATCATTGTCACCGTTGGGGTAGCAATACACCGGCAGCGGCTGGGCGCAGCCATTTTCCAGCGCGGTCCAACTGCGGGTCAGTTCTTCATGCAGGCGCTGATCGTCCAGCCCGGTCAGAATCGCGTGGCTGGCGCCATGGGGGCCGAAACGAATCAGCCCGGAATCTTCGAGCATGCGCACCTGGGGCCAATCCAGTGCCTGGGGTTGCGAGCCTTGCGGGCAGGCTTCGGTGAGATCGCTCAACGTGCTTGGTTCGAGCGTCTTGAGGCTTTGCAGGTAATGCAGCAGCGCCAGGCTGCGGCGCTCGTCGTCGATGTCGTCGAGCAGCACCGGCAACGGCCGGCCGACGTGCTGCAAGTGCTCGATCAGCGAATGCCGCGCCACTTGCCCGTGGCTGCCCCACAGGGTTTCGCCGATGCTTTCCCACCAGAAATGCTGGCGACTGCCGACGAAATCGGTGGACAGGAAAATACTCGCCGGCACCTGGTACTGGCGCAGCAGGGGAAAGGCGTTCATGGCGTTGTCACGCCAGCCATCATCGAACGTCAGGGCCACCCGAGGACGGTCCGGAACGCTTTCCGGGTCGGCCAGCAGCAAGGTCATCAAGGGCACGCATTCAAAATGCCGTTGCAACCAGATCAACAGGTGTTCGAACGCTTCGGGCCCCACGCACAGCTCGTTGCGGTGGGGCAGCTCGGCGGCGCGGTCGTTGTTCAATACCCGGTGCAACATCAGGATGACGCCTGCGCCACGCAATGGATGGCGACCCATGGACGTGTTCAGGTACAGCCAGCCGCCGGTGCGCTTGAAAACATGTTTGATCGACATCGGCCACACTCCTTAGCGGTTTTGGTCGGGGTTCCATTGGCTGTAGCGCTGGCCTCGCAGGAATTGCCAGAGCCCGATGCTCATGCCGGCCAGTGTTACCAGCACGAACGCGGCCAACCGAAATGGCCGAGGCAAGCGGTGGCCTGCGTCGAGCAAGCCGATCAGCGCTGTGGCATAACCGAGCAGTTGCGCCACCAGCGTCAGGCGATAGAACGGATGGTCATTCCACAGCCAGGCGTTGCTCAGCAGCAACGGCAACAGCAGCACCGGCGCCAGGCGGCGGATCAATTTGTGGCTGATCAGACCAATGGCGTAGAGCCCATGGCGAAGCGGGTTGAGCAGTTCCCGGCGCTGGGCCAGGCTCTGCAACCCGCCGACGGTGACGCGCTGACGACGACGAAACTGCTTGTCGGCTTCGTCCACGCCCTGGTCGGTCACCCGCGCTTTGGGTGCATAAACAATGGATTTGCCGGCTGCCGGCGCGCAGGTGCTGAGGAAAAAATCATCGTTGACCTGGGCCGGAATCGGCTGGAACAAAGCCCTGCGCAAGGCCAGCAAGGCACCGTCGGCCGAGACCATGCAGCCAGTGCGGCTTTCCACCCGGCGCAGCCACCCTTCGTAGTGCCGATACAGACTGTCGCCGAGGCTCAGGCCCTTGCCGGGCACGGGGATGACCATGTGCCCGGCACAGGCGCCCACTTCAGGATCGCCCAGCGGCGCCAGCAGGTGGCCGAGGGTGTCGTGGGCCCATTGGTTGTCGGCATCGGTGAACACCAGGATCTCGCCGTAGCTATGGGCCACGCCGGTATTGAGGGCGGCGGCCTTGCCCTGGCGTGGCAGGTCGAGCACGGTGATGCGTGAGTCGCCGATTTTGCGCGCACAGGCCACCGTGTCGTCGGTGGAACCGTCGCTGGCCAAGATGATTTGCAGCGAGCGTGCCGGATAATCCTGGGCCAACAGCGTGCGCAATTTCGCTTCGATGTGCCGTGCCTCGTTGTGGGCGGCGATAACAATGCTGACGTCCATCGGCAGGGGCTTGCCATAGCGCCGTAGCGGAAACAACGGTGTCAGCAAGGTCAACAGCACGGGGTAGCCGAGGTAGGCGTACACCGGCAGCAACAGGCAAGACCAATAGATGAATTCAGCCACGGGCGGGTCTCCTGACGTTCCATTGAAAAAGATTGAGCAGCAACGCGGCGCCGGTCAGGTGCAGGCGCACCCCGTGCAAGGCCCACAGTTGCAACGCCAGGCGCGGGTCGCGCTGGCTCTGGCGCAGGCTGAGAAACAAGGCCGGCAACGTGCTGATGAACAGTAGCGTCAACCCGAGGCGCACCTGGCCCTGGAGCAGGGCGGTGAGCGCCAGCAGATCCAGGCCCCAGGCGCCAACGGACAAGGCGGGAAAGCGCAGCAAGCGCAGGCTCGGCCCATGGCTGCGCAGCAACTGCCAATGGCTGCCCTGGCGCCACAGCTCCTTGCTCATCCATTCGCGCCAGCTGCCTTCGTAACCCCAATGCAGGGCCAGGCTTTCGTTCACCAGCAACAACTGCGCACCGGCTTGGCGCAAGCGCAGGGAAAAATCCTTGTCTTCACCGGTACGCAGGGTCTCGTCGAAGCCGCCGACCTGTTCGAACCAACGGCGGCGCATCAACAGATTGGCGCTGGGCAGCCACTGCACTCGATGCAGCGGACGGGCGCCCGGACGTTGGCTGCGGCGTTGCCAGGCCTGGGCGAACCAAGGCGCGTGTCGGGGCGTGTCCAGGTCCAGTCCCAACACATCGCCCTGACGGCCCTCCATTTCGACCAACAATTTGAGCCAGTCGGCGGGCATTTCCATGTCGGCGTCGATGAATGCCAGCCACTCACCGCTGGCAACGGCCGCGCCACGGTTGCGCAGGGCGCCGATGTGAACACCGGGCACAATCAGCACCCGGGCGCCCAGTTCATTGGCGATGCGCGGGCCATGATCGTCCGAGCCGTTGTCGACCACGATCAGTTCGCATTCCAGTTGCGCCTGGCGAGCAGCTTGCTGCGCGGCCAGCAGGGTGCGGCCGATGTGGCGGGCCTCGTTGAACATCGGGATGACGATACTGACGCGGCTCATGGGCGGGCCTCCCGTGGCGCGGATTGTTCGGCGTCGTAGCGCAACACACTGGTCAAGGCGAGCATGATCCACAGCAACTTGTGGTTCGGCGCGCTGAGAAACATCAGGAACAAGGCCAGCGCCAGGAAACTCATCCCCAAATGTGTGAGCAGGTCGGCCTGGGCCCAGTCCCGACGCTGGAGCCAGAGTTGGCGCGCGCGCACCAGGTTGTAGAGGCCAAGACCGATCATGCCGACAAACATCAACCCGCCCGGTACGCCGATCTCGCTGAATATTTCCAGGTAGGTGTTGTGAGCGCGACGGTACAGGTCGCCCAGTTTGCGGTTGGCCGAGAAGGCCTTGGCATAACCGGTCGGCGCGTAGTGCAGGGGAAACGTCCCGGGCCCTGAACCGAGGATGGGGTTCTCGCGGATCATCTGGCTGCCCACCAGGATGTAGGAGGCGCGGCGGCCCAGGGATTCATCCTTGTGAGCGCTGGCGCCGGCGCTGAGGATGCTCAACGATTGGATGCGTGCCACGTAGCCGGCGGGCATCACCGCGATCGCCAGGGGAATCATCAGTGCCAGCCCGAGCATGGCGAAGCCCAGGTGCCGTGGACGAATCCGCGGTAGCTGCGCGCGGTAGTGGTACAAGCCGATCATCAGGCTGAGCAGCAACACCACCAGCCCGGAACGCGATTCGGTCTTGGTCATGCCGCCCAGCAGCAGGATGAAACCGCCGCCCCAGAACAGCCGGTGCAACAGGTTCGGGCTGCGCAGTACCAGCAACAAGGCCAGCGGTATGGTGAACGCGATCAGCAGCGCAAAGGAGTTCGGGTCTTCCAGCAGTCCGGACGCGCGGCCCTGGTCCTGGTATTTGGCCGAGAACATCGCGAGTACGCACGTGGTGGACACGCTCACGGTCATCAAGCGGGCAAACAGGTCCAGGTTCAGCTCGCGTCCGATCAACAAGGTGATCACGAACAGAATCAGCCCTACCGTCAGTTCCCGCAGATGGGTCTGGGACAGGTCCATGTTTTCCGACAGCAGCAGGCTCAGGCCATACAGCGCCATGAAGCCGACCAGCGGCTTCCAGATATTGCTGCGCAGGCGCGTCGCCGGAATCTGGTGCAGGGCCAGTTGCAGTGCCAGAATCAGAATCAGCGCCAGGCCAAAGAACTTGCTGCCCGACAATCCGTTTTCCTTGAACAGCCCTTCGAATGGCACCAGCGCGGCGATGCCCAGCAGGCCCCAGCCGGGCTTGCGGTACAGCACGGCGACGCCGACCAGGCCGAACACCGCGCCGGGCGCCAGGAACGGATAAGGACTGGCCAGCAATGCCAGGCAGACCAGCCCCAGCAAACTGATGATCGAGAGCGGGACGATCATGGTCGAGCCTCCCGTGCCGTGCGGATATAAAGTTGCGACCAGCGTTCGGCCAGCGTGCGCAGATCGTAGCGGTCGCGTTGGGTGCGCCGGGCGTTGTCGGCGAGGATCCGCGCCAGGGGCGGTTCGCTGAACAGCGTTTCGATCTGGCGGGCCAATTCGTCGCTGTCGGCCGGCGTGGCCAGCAGGCCGTTGTGGCGGTCCTGCAGGATGTCGGGAATGCCGCCGACGCCAAACGCCACCACCGGCACCCCGGCTTGCATGGCTTCGAGCAGGATCATCGGCGTGCCTTCGGTGCGTGAGCTGATCACCAACGCGTCGAGGCGGCTCCACCAATCATTCATGTCGGTTTGATAACCGGGCAACTCGATGCGCGTCGGCAACCCCGCGTCGGCGATGCGCTTGAGCAGCGGCTGGCGTTCCGGACCGTCGCCGAGCATGACCGCATGGAGCGAACCATGGCGCTGGCAGAGCGGGATCATCGCGTCGAGGAACAGGTCAGGGCCTTTCTCGCTGCTCAAGCGACCCACGTACCCGACCCGCCAGCGCTGCCTGTCGTCGCGATGGGGCAGCGGTGTCGTGACGGCCGGCAAACCGTTGGGAATGACGTCGAGCTTGTCCGCCTTGACGCTGGCCTTGCGGTGCAATGCCGCGATGCTTTCGGCGACGCAGACCACGCGCTTGACCGGCGCGGTGCGGCACAGTTGCAGGCTCAACCAGGTGTAGAAACGCTGCTTGGTGCTGCGCGGCGTGAAGCCGTGCTGGGTAATCACCAGGGGCAGGCGCAACAGCGTGGCCGCGGCCCAGCCGAACAGCAAGCCTTTGAAGTTGTGGGTGTTGATCAGCGGCCGGTCCGCGCGACGTTGCCGCAGATGCTGCAACAATTCGCCCAAGCTGGCGCAGTGTCGGCAATCCACCCCGGCCTGGCGAAACCGCGTGATCAAGGTCGGCGGCGCCGCCAGGAACAGCACTTGGTGCTGCCCCGGTGTCGCCAGGCAATGATCGAGCAGCATCCGCTCGGCCCCATAGAAGCCGCCGCTGTCGAGCAGATGAATGATCGACAGGGGGCTGCTGCGGTGGGACGGGCCGAACGGCGCGTTCAATTTTTCACCCAATGGACAAGGCTTGGCAGGCTCCAGTTGCGGTGCGGATTGACCTGTTCGGGCGACTGCTCATTGATCACCAGCAAGACCGGCAGGTCCAGTTGCTGGCTGATTTGCGCAGGATGCTTGAAGCGATGGTCGAAGAACTCACGCACGTAGACCAGAGCGATCGCCAGCAGCAGGCCGCAGAACAAGCCGAACGGGATAATCAGCATCGGCTTGGGGAATACCGCGGCGGTGGGTTCGAACGGGGGGCTCAGGACACGGGCGTTGGACAGGTCATTGTCCAGCGAGCGCGCGGAACTGGCTTCGGCGAACCGTTGGGCATAGGTGGAGAACGCCGCGTGGAGTGCGTTGATCTCGGTGTCCATCTGCCGCAGCTTGCTCTGGGTTTCCTGTAACTGGTGGATGCGTTCCTTGAAGGCCGCGATGCGCTCGACCTTCTGGTTGATCACCGAGCTGACGACGGCCAGGTCGGTGGTGCGTTCCTGGATGCGGTTGTTCACCACTTTGAGGAACTGCTGGCGTGTGCGCATGATCTGTTCGCGGGCCAGCAGCATCGGTTCGCTGCTGGGCTGGAAGATCGCCAGGTCGTTCATGTAGCGGCTGACCTGGCTGGTCAGCTGTTCACCCAGTTGCCTGATTTCCCGGTCCTCGAAGGCGATGTTGTCCACGGTCGTGGTGAAGGTGAACGGGAACGTGTAGTCGTTGAACCGCGAGCTGTTCGCCGCTGCCAGGCTGGTCTTGAGGTAATCGAGCCAGCGTTGGCTTTGCAGCAGGCGATCCTGGTACAGGTTCAGGGCCTGTTCTTCGGTATTGATGGCGTTCAGGCGAAACGTGATTTCTTCCTTGGGATCGGAGGAACCGACGCCTTCGAGCAGGCCGAGCCGGGTGCCTTCCAGACCGTCGAGGCGCGTCTGGTATTGGACTTTTTTCTGCTCGTAGAAGGTCTGGGGCAATTCGATCGATTGCAGGTCCTGGCGGCCGGTGAGGTAGTTTTCCAGCAGCTGCGCGACGAACCGGGTGCCCTGGGCGGGATCGCCGAAGCTGTAGATGATGGAGATGACGTTCGAGCCGGGCAGGGTCTCGATTTTCAGGTTCGCGATGGCCTCGTCGGTGAGGGTGTCGAGCATCGTGTCGCGTACCGGATCGACTTCCAGCCCGAGGCCGTCGCGCAGCGGATTGATGACGTATTCACGCAGTGGCTGGGTGATGTAGCGCTTGAGCGGTTCGCTCACCCATTTATTGAGGGCCCCTGGGCTCGGGGTGTATTCACCCTGGTCGCGCAGGGTCTTGATGGTTTCGCGAATCAACGCCGGTGAGCGCAGGATGTTGCTCTCGGTTTCCATGTCCGCCAGGGACGGCGGAATGAAAGTCGCGTTTTCCTGGTTCAACGAGGTAGTGGCGTCGCCTTGGGAGAGTTTTTTCGACTGGACGATCACTTGGGCGGTGATGTCGAAACTCTGCTTGAGCATCAACGGCAACACCAGAGCGATCACGGCGAAAACCAGGAAGACGCGCTTCACCCACTGCTTGTTGGCGAAGAAGATCCTGAAAAACTCGTGCAGATAATTTTCCTTGGGGTTCATGTCGGTCACCTGAGTCTCAGTTGTCGCTGCCTTTGTTGTCGACGCGGTAGCCGAAGCTCAACCCCGTGCCCTGGAACAGCACCACATCGGCCAATTGCCTGGCCAGTTCACCGGCACTTGCAAGCTTGGTCTTGGGCACGAACAGCATGTCTTCCGGTTGCAGATAGGCGATCTGCGACGCGTCGCCGCTCAAGGCTTTCTCCACGTCGTAGTGGCGGGCTTCGACCTGATTGCCGTTGCGGCGCATGATCACCACGGAGTCGAGCCGGGCCTTGACGTTCGTGCCCCTGGCCAGTGTCAGGGCCTCGAGTACCGAGATCGGCCGGCGGATCGGGTAGGAGCCGGGCTGGGCCACTTCGCCGAGGACATAGATTTCGTTGCCGGCGGTGGACTTGAGCAGCACGTCCACCGTCATGTGGCCGGGCAGTTGGGCGTAGCGCTCGTTGAGGAAAGTCTCCAGCTGGCTGACAGTCATGCCTTGCAAAGGCACGGCGCCAATTTCCGGGAAGCTGGCGTAGCCATCCCTGCCCACGGTGATTTCCCGGCTCATGCCCGTGCCAGGGTGAGTCAGGGTGTTGCGCAGCTTCGTCTCGCCGGAGAGCGGGCTCGTCACCAGTACGGTCAATTGGTTGCGATTGGGCTGGAACAACATCTTCTGGTCATAGGCGCGCTGCACCGCCAGGCGCGCCTCGTCGGTGGTCAGGCCGCCGACTTTCACCGAGGTGTTGGCGCCCGGCAGTTCGATACTGCCGTCGGGCATCACCTGTTGCGTGCCGTTGAGCTGGCTGGCGGCGGTGAAGTTCAGGGCAACCTGGTCGCCCGGCTGCACGCGATAAGCCTGGGAAGAGGTGGTGCCGATGTGGAATATCACGTCCAGCACATCCTGGGGCCGCAAGGTCTGCTCGACCTTGGGCATGTCGGTGGCCTGGGCATTGGCCGGCGCCGCGGTGAGGATCTGCACCGGCATCGAGCGGGTATCGGTGTTGCTGGAGCAACCGGCAAGCGGCAGCAACAGCAGGACAAGCATTCTAGCGTTCATCTCGTCATCCTTTTGCAGGCTTACAGGTTGTTGTAGAGCCATTTGGGCATGTAGTACTTGCGGCGGTTGAACACGCTGCCGACCACTTTCGCGCCGGCCTGGGCCAACCTTTGTCGGGTGGCCTGGGCCACTTCCCAGCGGGTGTCTTCGCCGCGCACCACCAGCACCACGCCGTCCACCTGGGTGCTGATCACCAGCGTGTCGGTGGCCGAATACACCGCGTCGGCGTCGATCACCACGAAGCGGTACTGCGCCGCCAGTTGCCGGAACAGCGGGCGCAATCGCTCGGGGCTCAGGCGTTCGGCGTTGTGGCCGAGGCGGCCGTGGGGCAGCACGTCGAAGGGCAGGCTCGACACCTGTACTACGCAGTCCTGCAACAACGGTGGGGACAGGCTGTTGAACAACAGGTCGCTGAAGCCGCGCTCTTTTTGCAGCGAGAGCTGCTGGCTGAGGTTGCGCGGCGACTGGCTGGCGTCCACCAGCAACACCCGGCCATTGCTCATCTGCGCCAGCTGGGCGGACAGCGCCATGGCGCTGGTGCTCGTGCCGGTGCCGGTGTTGGCCGCTGTCATGAGAAGGATCCGCAGATCCGGGTCGAGCACGGTCGAGGTCAGGTTGGTCTCGCTCGGGCTGGCTATGGTCAGGATATTCGTCGAACCGTCCATTTAACTCGCTCCGTGGCCGCTGAACACTTTGAAGGGGGTAATCATCAGGATCTTCAGATCCAACAGCAGGCTCTGCTCGGCGATGTAGCTGAGGTCCAGTTCCACGCGCTGGTCGAAGTCGATATTGCTGCGCCCGGAGATCTGCCACAGGCCGGTCAGGCCGGGGTAGATGCTCAGGCGCACCAAATGGTTGTCCTTGTAGCGATAGGCGTTGAACGAGGTGGGCCGCGGGCCTACCAGGCGCATGTCGCCGGTCACTACATTGATCAGGTTCGGCAGTTCATCGAGGCTGCTGCGTCGCAGGAACTTGCCGATCGGGGTAATGCGCGGGTCGTTGTCGATCTTGAAGTCGATCGCGTCGGCGCCGTGCTTGTTGAGGTGGCGCAGCGACTCTTTCAGGGCCTCGGCATCGACGACCATGGTGCGAAACTTGTACATGCCGAACACGCGCCCGCGATAACCGGTGCGTTTCTGCACGAAAAACACCGGGCCAGGGCTGGAAAACTTGATCAGCAATGCCAGACCCAGCAGCAGCGGGGTGAGCAGTACCAGGATCGCCAGCGCGCCGAGGCAAGCCACGACCCGATTGGTCCGCGAAACCGTCCAGGGCCGACCACCGTCCCGACCGGTGAGCCAGCCACGGCCCTGGCGGTGGATGGCGGCATCCAGGCGTCGGCGATGCTCGGGGTCGACACGTTTGTCGCGTCCGGAGGTGCTGATCGGAATGTCTTGTTCGTGTCGGGTCATAGACTCCTCCGCTGAGGTACGGCCGCAAGCGGCGTGTTAACGATGGGTTGCGCGTAGTAATCGAGGAACCAGTCGACGAAGCGACCCAGGCCGTCATCCAGTGCAATGCACGGTTGGAAACCGGTGGCCCGGGCCAGGTCGCTGGCATCGGCGCAGGTGTTGAGCACGTCCCCCGGTTGCAGGGGCAGCAGCTCGATCCGGGCGGTGCGGCCCAGATGTTTTTCCAGCAGCGCCACGTAGGTTCGCAACGCCACCGGGTGCTGTCCGCCGATGTTGTAGATGCGCCATGGCGCCAGGCTGGTGGCCGGGTCCGGTTGCTCGCGATCCCAGTGGGGCGTTGGCTGCGGCGCACGTTCGATCAACCGGGCGATGCTCTCGACGATGTCGTCGATGTAGGTGAAGTCGCGTTCGTGCTCGCCATGGTTGAACAGCCGCAACACTTGGTTTTGCGCGATGGCCGTGGCGAACTGGATCGGCGACATGTCTGGCCTGCCCCACGGGCCGTACACGGTAAAAAAGCGCAGGCCGGTGCACGGGATGCCGAACAGATGGCTGTAGCTGTGGGCCATCGATTCGTTGGCCTTCTTTGTTGCCGCATACAACGACAGCGGATGATCGACGCCGTCCCGTACCGAATAGGGCGTGCGCTGGTTGGCGCCGTACACCGAACTGGAAGAGGCGTAGATCAGGTGCTTGACCGGATGACGGCGGCAACTTTCGAGAATGTTCAGAAACCCGGCGAGGTTGCTGTCGACATAGGCGCGGGGATTGTCCAGCGAATAGCGCACGCCGGCCTGGGCGGCGAGGTGGATCACCACCTCCGGGCGATGGCTCTGGAAAAGTCCGTCGATCGCCGAGGCGTCGGCCAGGTCGATACGCGCCAAGGGAAATGCGCCGACCTGGTCACGCACCCACGCCACGCGGTCGTGCTTGAGCTGCGGGTCGTAGTAATCGTTGAAGTTGTCCAGCCCGTACACGTGATGGCCATCGCGCATCAACCGCAAGACGCAGTGGGCTCCGATGAATCCGGCGGCGCCGGTCACCAGGACGTTCACGCTTGTGGCTCCGGGGCGCTGGGCACGGTGTGGCGCAAGCCGATGCCACGGTACAGCAGCCCGGCGGCAGCCAGGTGCTCGGGGTTGTAGAGGTTGCGGCCATCGATGATGACCCGGGCGCGCAGCTTGCTCGCCAGCAGGTCGAAATCCACCACGCGAAAATTCTTCCACTCAGTGCAAATCACCAGGGCATCGGTGTCCTCAAGCGTGTCATCGCGGGTGGCGCACAGGTTCAGGTCTTTGCGATAACCGTATAGGCGCCGGCATTCGGACATGGCTTCCGGGTCGTAGGCCTGCACGCGCGCGCCTTCGCGCCAGAGGGCTTCCATCAGGTAGCGGCTCGGGGCTTCGCGCATGTCGTCGGTGTTGGGCTTGAAGGCCAGGCCCCAGATGGCAATCGACTTGCCGGCCAAGCCGTCAGGAAATTGCTGCGCCAGCTTCTCGAAAAGGATGTGCCGCTGGCTGTCGTTCACATCGGTGACGCTGCGCAGCAGGCGCAGCGGCATGCCGCTCTGTTCGGCCGTGTGCAGCAGGGCGCGCAGGTCCTTGGGGAAGCACGAGCCGCCGAAGCCGCAGCCCGGATAGATGAAGTGATAGCCGATGCGTGGGTCCGAGCCGATGCCTTTGCGCACGGCTTCGATGTCGGCGCCCAGGCGTTCGGTGAGGTTGGCCAGTTCGTTCATGAAACTGATGCGGGTGGCGAGCATGGCGTTGGCGGCGTACTTGGTCAGCTCCGCGCTGCGGTTGTCCATGAACATCAGTTTTTCGTGGTTGCGGCAGAACGGCGCGTAGAGCTCGCCCATCTGATCCCGCGCCAGTTGATCGCTGGCGCCGATGATGATGCGGTCCGGGCGCATGCAATCGGCGAGAGCGCTGCCTTCCTTGAGGAACTCCGGGTTGGATACCACACGCACATTCAGCTGTTTAAGGCCCCGACGAGCCAGCGCCTGGCGGGCGCACTCCGCGACTTTATCGGCTGTTCCGACCGGTACGGTCGACTTGATGATCAGGGTGCGGTCACTGTCCATGAAGTCGGCGATCTGGCGGGTCACCGCCAGCACATGGCTCAGGTCCGCCGAGCCGTCTTCGTCGGCTGGCGTGCCGACGGCAATAAAAATCAACTCGCCATGGTTGACCGCATCGCTGGCCTGGCAACTGAACAAAAGCCGGCCGGCCTTGATGTTGTCTTCCAGCAATACGGACAGCCCAGGCTCACTGATGGGCGGTACGGCTTGTTGCAGTTGACGGATCTTGTTCGGGTCGATATCGACGCACAGGACGCGGTGCCCGACGTCGGCCAATGCCGCTGCCTGAATCAGCCCCACATACCCCGTGCCAAATACGCTCACGTCCATTCTAGGCGCGCCTCGCAAACCGGTTGATGTAACTCGGATGAAACTGTTTAGAGGGTATAGCGCAGCTTCAAAAAAACGTGTCAGCAAAATGACAGTTGTCAGTGTTGGCAAATCTCGACGGATTAGGGCTTTTTGATATCAAGTCATTGACTGACTTGGAAAAGCGCCATTTTTAAAGGGCTTTGGAGACGTTTAAGTAACCGATGAACGGTATATATCCATAGATTTTTATGTTTTTGATGCGTCAAAGGTGTCATTTTTGAGGTAACTTTTTTTTGACGCTGCGACCGATCAGTCTCTTTCTTGCGCTTTGAAATCCCGCTGCTAGTGTGCAGAAAACGAACCTTCCATCCGCCGCGCCACCGCCGAGAAAAACATGACCCGATACCTCAAGGAACTGCTGCTGTTGCTGTACCTTTTCAGGGGGCATGACTATTACCTGGAGCGTCTCGCTGCGCTGGGTCTTGGTTTTGCAACGGTGCTGTTCGGTGCGATGTTCCTTGTGCTGGTGCTTGCGTTGTGGATGAGCGCCTACATCCGCCAGACGTTGGTCCGGCATCTGTTTGCCTTGACACTGTTTGCCTCGGCGGTGTTCTTCGAGGTGTATACCCGGGTCACCGACAGTTACCTGACCTACAGCCAGTTCGTGTCGCTGGTGTATTCGGGCGGCTTTATCCAGGAGGCGGCTTATCAGTATCGAGAGGTGATCCTCAGCGCGATGGCGGGCGGCCTGTTGCTGCTGTTGGGCATCGGGCTGAAGCCTCGGCGGCGTTTACCATTGCCCGGTTATGTACCGGTCGCCGCGCCGTTGCTCGGGGTATTGCTGCTCAGTGGTGTGCTGTTCGCAAGGGCGGGCGAGGGCGCCCGTGGTCTACCCGCGATGTATACGCCGCTGGCCTATCTGAACCTGTTTGCCTACGAGGCGCTGCACGACACCGTCGGCGTCCGCGAGCCGGTCAGCTTGGCTCGCCGTTCTCCTGCGATCGAGCACGATATCGTGTTGATCATCGACGAAAGCATCGGTGGCAACTACCTCGATATCAACACCCCGTTCGGTGTGAACAGCGGCCTCAAGACCCCGCCGCCTGGGGTGGACATCTTCAATTACGGTTATGCCGCTTCCATCGCCAATTGCAGCGCCGACACCAACATTACCCTGCGTTATGGCGGTACGCGGGCTGATTACGTGCGTATCAACAGCACGCAGCCGTCAATCTGGCAGTACGCCCATGTCGCGGGCTTGCATACCGTCTATATCGATGCCCAGCGCACCGGCGGCAACTTGCAGAACCTGATGACCGAACAGGAAAAACAAGACATCGACCAATTCATCCAATTCGACCAGGTCCGAGTGCTGGATCGCGACATGGCAGCCGCGGCGCAGTTGATCGAGCTCTTGGGCAATGACCGGGCCGAACTGGTGGTGGTGAATAAAGTGGGGGCGCATTTTCCGGTCCACGACAAGTACCCCGACGAATTCATGAAACACCGTCCGGCCTTGCCCCGGGGGCGGTTCCAGGACGTGGCCGACACCGGCCAGCGCGACGGCTTCAACGGCCAGCAATATGACTGGTTGCTGTATCGCAATGCGTACCAGAACACGCTCCTATGGAACGTCGGCGAGTTCTTCCGGCGCCTGTTGCGTCAAGGCAATCTTCAGAATGCGGTGCTGATCTATACCTCCGATCATGGCCAGGATCTGCATGAGCGTGGCAATCCCGGGCTCAATACGCATTGCGGCGGCGACCCGGTGGAGGAGGAGGGGCTGGTGCCGTTGGTGGTCATCCAGGGCAGTCAGCTGCGCACCTTGGACTGGCGCGGCGCCTGGGCGCAAAACAAGGATCGTTCCAGCCACTACAACATCTTTGCGACGCTGCTTGAGTTGATGGGCTACGACCCGGCGGCGGTCGTGGCGCGCTATGGAAAACCCCTGAGCCAACCCACCGAGGACGACTTCACGTTCAACTACCGCTTCAACGCGCGGCTGGGGGCCAAGCCAGCCTGGAAGCACATCGATCTGGGCAACATCGTCATACCGAAACCGGCCCAGACCGAGATGGCGGCGGGGCATTGAGCGAGCGCCTATCGGGTGGTAGCGATCGGCGTGGTTGGCGCTGGGTCGTACAGCAGCGTGAAGCCCAGGTCGCGGAGCGCGCGGCCAATGAAACGCGAGCCGACATCGTTCAAGTGCGCGTCATCCCGGTAGAGCAGTTGTCCGTCGATGATCGGGCTGCACAGGCCGGCCGGGCAAATCACCTGGTTGGGATCGATGAAGCGCACCTGGGGCAGCCTGGCGCGTATCTGCGTCCAATAGGGCGCCGCGGCGTCCAACCGCGTTGAACACTGCCGAAGAGGAGCGAACATCAAGCGGCGCACCGGGCACGTCGCGGCGTTGTCGATTGGCTGATTGCTGAGAACGACGATGACTTGGCCGGTCCGGTCCGCCACTTGCCGGATGCTTGCCTCGATGACAGCTCCTGCTGCCGGGTCCCGGGGCCAGGCGCCGGCGAGCACCACGTAGGGATACCGGTTCCGCTCGATCAACTGCAACACTTGCTCATTGCGCGCCACGCAGCGTGCCCCGTAACCCGCCGACATCTCGGCGGCGTGGCCGAAGATGGGTGGGCACTTGTCGAGGGTGTAATCCATCAAGGCGATGCCGTTGGGTTCGGCCAGGACATCGACCATGCCGGTGAAATGGTTGGCGAAAGAGTCTCCGACCATCACGCCGTCGATCTGCGCCTTGCGTGCCCCGAGGTGGCACGCCGGATCGGGCGCGGCGTTGTAGCGCGCATTGGGCATGTGGCAGCGCTCACGCAGTTTGTTCGGTTCGGTCAGGCTCATCGCTTCAAGGATCGACACCTGCGGTACGAAACGCTGCGGGAACCCCTGCCATTGCACGCTCAGTACAGCCAGCACGGCCAGCCCCAACGCTGGAACCATGAACCGACGGCCAAATGCGCGGGTGAACGGCAACAGCGCCCCGGTTCGTCGAAAGGGGACTTCGACAAAATGCCAGGAACCCCAGGCCAGTAGCGTCGCCACTGCCATCAGGCCCAGCCCCAGCGGGAGCGTGATGTTGACATCCAGATATCTCAGGTACGCAATCAAGGGCCAATGCCAGAGGTAAAGCGAGTAGGAAATCAGACCAACAAATACCATCGGCCGGTTGGTCAGCCAGCGCGAGCGTGTTCCGCCGCTGCCAGCGAGGATCAACAGCGCCGCCCCCAGGCAAGGTATAAGCGCATTGAGGCCGGGAAAGGTTGTTTCCGGACTCAGTGCAAACAATGAATAGGCAATCGATCCGGCTCCCGCCAGCGCCCAGATCCGGCCCACCCCGTCACTGAACGTACGTGGCTGCGCGAGATAAATCGCCAACGTCGCCCCCAGCAGCAGTTCGAAAAAACGTGTGGGCAGCAGATAGTAGGAGGCAGAGGGAACGAGGGTCGTGGCGTACTGCGAAACGCCAACCGTCACGACAACGCCGATGCACATCAGCGGCAGCAAGTAGCGGGGTGCCCATCGACACAGCATCAGCATCAGCAGCGGCCAGAGCAGGTAGAACTGTTCTTCGATGCCCAGTGACCAGGTATGCATAAGTGGGGCTTCGCTGGCGTCCGCCGCGAAATAATTTCCGTACTTCATCCAGATATAGATATTCGAAACACCGAGCAGGGAAGACAGCGCGCTGATGTTCAGTCGGGTCAGGTCGACCGGAGACAGGATGAAGATCCCGGCGATCACGCTCGCCACCACCACCGTCGTCAGCGCCGGTACGATGCGGTTGATGCGCCGCTGATAAAAACGCTTCATGGAGAAGGTGTTCTGTTGGATCTCGCTGAACACCTGGGACGTGATGAGGAACCCCGAGATGACGAAAAAAATGTCCACCCCGACGAAGCCGCCTGGTAAGAGGCTGGCGTTGAGGTGATGGATAAACACGGCGATCACCGCAACAGCGCGAAGACCATCGATATCGGGGCGATATTGGGTGTGAGGCATGGCGGCGATCGTCCGTGAAAGGAGGAATCCTTGATGCGTCATGTTAATGACGATTGCGCCGACAGCCTTTAACGGCGCGCGTTAGTTATTGATCAATAGCAGAAAGTTGATGAAGCGCAAGATTATCCGGCGCGTCAGGCAGGGGTGGCGACCAGTGGTAACGGAAACTGCCGATGGCGTCGGCCAATGGCCGTGGCCCTCGATTCCGCTATCCTGAGAGCCAATGGTTTTACCCAATGAGCCTTTCAATGCTTGAAGTTCGAGAAGTATTCAAAAGCTACCCAACCCCCCAAGGTCTTTTGCCGGTGTTGCAAGGCATCGACCTGACCTTGCCCCCCGGCAGCAGCTTGGCGCTGATGGGCGAATCGGGCAGTGGCAAGAGCACCTTGTTGCACCTGGTTGCCGGCCTGGACAAGGTCGATCGCGGCAGTATTCGCAGCGGCGGGTATCGGCTCGACGGCATGAGTGAACATGAGTTGGCGAACTGGCGGCGCACGGAAATCGGCCTGGTGTTCCAGCAGTTCAACCTGATCAGCAGCTTGCCGGTGGAAGACAACCTGGCGTTCCAGGCGCGCCTGTGTGGGCGTTTCGACGCGGCCTGGCAAACGCATCTGGTGCAGCGGCTCGGGCTGTCGCAGCTGCTGCGGCGTTATCCCGAGCAGCTTTCCGGCGGGCAGCAACAACGGGTCGCCCTGGGCAGGGCGCTGGCGTCACGTCCGCCGTTACTGTTGGCCGACGAACCCACTGGCAATCTGGACGAAGCCACCAGCGACGAAGTGCTGAAGCTGTTGCTGGAATTGCTCGACGGCAGCCCGACCAGCCTGTTGATGGTCACCCATAGCCAGCGGGTAGCGGCGCGCCTGGCCCATCGGGTGGTATTGCAGGGCGGGCGCCTGGCAGAGGCGACCCAGGGGTGATGATCGTTCGCCAGACCCTCAAGGCGCTGCTCAGCCATTGGCGCCGGCACCCGGTGCAGTTTTTCAGTGTATTGACCGGGCTTTGGCTCGCCACCAGCCTGCTGACTGGTGTGCAGGCGTTGAACAGTCAGGCCCGCGACAGCTACGCCCGGGCCAGTCAGTTGATCGGCGGCGAACCCCAGGCCAGCTTGAGCGCCCCCGGCGGTGGCACGTTCGCGCAGCAATGGTTCATCGACCTGCGCCGCCAGGGCTGGCCGGTGTCGCCGGTGTTGCAGGCGCGAGTGACGCTCCAGGGGCACGAAGACCTACGCCTGCAATTGATGGGGATCGACCCGGTGTCGCTGCCGCCGGGTTCGGCTGTGGCGGGGCAGGCGCGGGAGATTGCCGAGGTGGTGGAATTTTTCACAGGTGCCGGCCACACCTGGATTGCACCGCAGACATTGCAGGCCCTGGGGTTGAAGGAAGGCGACAGCCCCCGCACCGTTGATGGCCAGGCCCTGCCACCCTTGCACGTGCAGCCGGACATGGCCCCGGGCGTGCTGCTGATGGACATCGGTTTTGCTCAAGCGCTACTTCGGATGCCGGACCAGCTTTCACGATTGGTACTGCCCAGCACCTACACCGCCGCCTTGCCCGAGGCCTTCAACGGGCTGTTGCAATTCAAGCGCGCCGAGGACGAAAACAACCTGTCGCGCCTGACCGAAAGCTTCCACTTGAATCTCGACGCACTGGGGTTTTTGTCCTTCGTGGTGGGCCTGTTCATCGTCCATGCCGCCATTGGCCTGGCCCTGGAGCAACGCCGCGGCCTGCTGCGGACCCTGCGGGCCTGCGGCGTCAGCGCGCGGGTGCTGATCAGCAGCCTGGCGCTGGAACTGGGCGCACTGGCCCTGCTGGGCGGGATCGCCGGCGTGCTCAGTGGTTATTGGCTGGCCAGCCTGTTGTTGCCTGATGTAGCGGCGAGCCTGCGAGGTTTGTACGGCGCCGAAGTCCCCGGACAACTGAACCTCAGTCCCTGGTGGTGGCTGGGCGGTATCGGCCTGGGCCTGCTCGGCGCTGTACTGGCCGGCGCCCAGAGCCTGTTGCGCGCCGCTCGCCTGCCGTTGTTGGCCCTGGCCAATCCCCAGGCCTGGCACCAGGCCCATGCGCGTTGGTTGCGGCGCCAAGGTGGGGTGGCGCTGTTGGCGGCGCTGGTCGCCGCGTTGGCGCTTGCCTGGGGCGACAGCCTGGCGAGCGGTTTTGTCCTGATGGCCGCATTGTTGCTGGGCGCGGCGTTGGCCTTGCCGGTGTTGCTCAACGCCGTATTGAACCGACTGCTGCGCCGCAGCCGTTCGGTGCTCGGCCAATGGTTCCTCGCCGATTGCCGTCAACAACTGCCGACGCTGAGCCTGGCACTGATGGCGCTGCTACTGGCGTTGGCGGCGAACATCGGCGCTGGCAGCATGACGTCGGGGTTTCGCCAGACGTTCAGTGACTGGCTCGAGCAGCGACTGACCGCCGAGCTGTACATCAACCCGCAAACGCCGGCCCAGGCGGCCGAACTGCACGACTGGCTCAACCAGCAACCCACGATCACCGCCGTGTTGCCCAACTGGCAGGTGTCGATGCCGTTGCAAGGTTGGCCGACGGACATCTACGGTATTATCGATCACTCGTCCTATCGCCAGCACTGGCCGTTGCTGGAGTCCGCCGGTGACCAAGCCTGGCAGCAACTGGCAACAGCCGACACGCTGATGCTCAGCGAACAGCTGGCTCGGCGCCTGAAGGTGCGGATCGGCGACCGCTTGAGCTTGCCGACCCCGCAAGGGCCCTGGACCCCAAGGGTTGTCGGGATTTATGCCGACTACGGCAACCCCAAGGGCCATGTGCTCATCAACGCCGAACATTTACGGGCGCATTGGCCGCAGTTGGCACCCAATCGCTTCAATCTGCGTATCGAGCCGTCGGCGATTCCCCCGATGCTGGCGGCGTTGCAAGACCGCTTCAATCTGGATGACAACCGCATTGTCGATCAGGCTCGACTCAAGGGCTGGTCTACCCAAGTGTTCGAACGCACCTTTGCCGCCACGGCGGCGCTTAACAGCTTGACGCTGGCGGTGGCTGGCGTTGCGCTGTTCATCAGCCTGCTGACCCAGAGCCAGAGTCGCCTCAGTCAGTTGGCGCCGTTATGGGCATTGGGAATCACGCGGCGGCAATTAATGCTGCTCAACCTCGGACAGACCTGGCTGCTGGCGTTGCTGACGCTGCTGCTGGCCCTGCCGCTGGGCATTGCCCTGGCCTGGTGCCTGGACGCGGTCATCAATGTCCAGGCCTTTGGTTGGCGCCTGCCATTGCGCATCTTTCCGATGCAATTGGCGCAGTTGCTGGGCCTGGCGATGTTCGCCACGCTGCTGGCATCGGCCTGGCCGCTCTATGCGTTGTACCGCACGCGGCCGGCGGACCTGCTGAGGACTTTCGCCCATGAGGATTAGAATCGGCCTGGTGTTGCTGGCACTGCTCGGCGGTTGTGACAACGCAACGCCTCCGGACAAGGGCTTTGCAGGGCTGGGTACCGAGGCTGTCGCCTTTACGCCGGTGGTACCTGGGCGCGTGTTCAGCTTTCCAGCCGATCATGGTGCGCATGAAGGCTTTCGCATCGAGTGGTGGTACGTCACCGCCAATCTCAAGGACGTCGAGGGGCGGGATTTCGGTGTGCAGTGGACGCTGTTCCGCAGCGCCCTGGATGCCTCGCCTCCGGCCAGCGGTTGGCGCAACCAGACGATCTGGCTCGGCCACGCCGCCGTCACGTCCGCCACCGTCCATCACGCCGCCGAGCGCTACGCCCGGGGTGGAGTGGGGCAGGCCGGGGTGCGTACCACGCCCTTCGAGGCCTGGATCGACGACTGGCGATTCGGTACTCAAGCCGCTGGCCCGGACCCGCTCGCAGACATGCAGTTGCAGGCGCGCGGGCCGCGCTTCAGCTACGACCTGCGGCTGACGTCGAGCCGTCCACTGGTGCTGCAGGGCAACCAAGGCTTCAGTCAGAAATCCGAGCAAGGCCAGGCCTCGTACTATTACAGCCAACCGTTTTTTCGAGCCGGTGGTCACTTGGAAATCGATGGCCAGCGCTATCAGGTCAGTGGCCCGGCCTGGCTCGACCGGGAATGGAGCAGCCAGCCCCTGACGGAAAACCAGACCGGGTGGGACTGGTTTTCCTTGCACCTGGACAAAGGCGAGCACGTGATGCTCTACCGCATGCGCCACAAGGACGGTGAGCCGTACCTCACCGGCACCTGGATTGACGCCCAAGGCCAGGCGACGACACTGGCCGCCAGCCAAATCAGCCTCACACCGCTGGACACCGCCGAAGTTGCGGGAAGGCCCATGCCAGTGAGCTGGTCAATCAGGATTCCCGGCAAGCAATTCGATATCACCACGCGAGCCCTGAACCCCAATGCCTGGATGAACCTTCGCATCCCGTATTGGGAGGGGCCGGTGCAACTGAGCGGCAGCCATGGTGGCACCGGTTATCTGGAAATGACGGGGTATTGATTCGTCGGAACTCCCTGCGTTCATCGCCCCTCATACCTATGAATGCCTCGCGGGAGTCCGTCATGAGCGATGACATCAAACAACCGTCGCTGGCCAACTGGCAGCGGCTATTCGACGACAAGGCTTATTGGCAGGAGTCGCCTGATGCTCATTTCACTGAGCTGATGCGGCTCGCCGACGACCTGTTCGGCCTGGGAGAGATTGACCTGGACCGGTGGCAAGATTTGAAAACCAAGGCTGAGGAGCTCCACCAACGCTCGCCAGATGCCAACGTTGCCGAGGAAATGGCAGACCCCGACGCTTGATACCTTTCAAGCCAACCCAAGGAGTTCGTGATGAAGTCCAGCCATGATCAAACCCAGCAGAACCCCGACGCCCCGGCCTTGCCCGGTGAAGTGGAGCGTGACAACGACGCTTTGCGGCCCAACGACCCGGCCAAGCGCGAACAGCAGCAGGGCAACCCCGATGCGCAGGAAACCGACGCGCAGAAAACAGCAAGGCGCAAATAACGCTGCCGGGATCAGGCTGCCTTGCCATCCTCATAAAGAATAATTTAAGCCTGGCTCACGCACATCCCTCGCAAGCTCCACTATCATTGTTTGCGTTCGCCCAGTGCCAGGCTCTTTACCAGTGCATGGAATGCCGAGGCCGTCGCACTGGGCGAACACCCGTGAGGCTTAGCTTGTGACGGGGGTGCGCCAGTCATCGGAGCCCGAAGTGCCGCTCACCTCGTGAGTCCAGGTGATCTTGCGGTAGGTGAAGTGGACGTCCTCCAAATGGGTGAAGTGGCTGTTGCCAGGGTCCTGGCAATTAAGCATGTAGTCGTTCATATCAACGATGATCGCGTCTTCCAAAGTGGTGGTGTAGTAGTGTTCCTGGGTGCCCGCGGCCGAGGTGCGATACCACTGGATTTCGACTTTTGTCAGCCGTTCGCCGCTGGTCAGGGCTGCCTGGAGCAGCGGCGAGGCCTTGTCGAACACCTTGGTGATGACCAAGGGTTTGTGTATGCGCTGGCCGGTTGGCTGCCCGGACTGAGGGTCGCGGGGGATAGTCACCTGGTGCTGGAAACCCTGCACCATGATCTGGTCTTCATGACCTTCCTGATAAGTATTGCCCACCGAGTCGGCGGTGAACGCTCCGGCGGTGATCAGACCTTGTTTGGTGCCTTCGATGGACATGTAAGCGGGGGTAGCCAATGGATGCTCTCCTTCCTGGATAACGGGATGCCGGGGCGGGAATCGTCCCGAGGCGGCTGACCGTTATCAAGAGCTATGCCATCTTTAGAAAATATTTAAAAATCAATCAGTTGTAGGTTTTCTGCGATTGGGTATAGCGACAAAGTCGCGAAATTCACGCAGAAGGTTGCACCGCGCTCCACGTTCCATTGCCCACGCAGCGCAGGGCGCCTGCCTCGGGCAACGAACAGCAACGACAGGGCATGGCCGATGAGCTGTTGTGCCATTTCCTGCTCTTTATTCGTGGCTCGCTTGCTGAGCGCCCAACGCCAACAGGCATTCCTCGAGGGAGCGCTTTTGTGTCTCGGCGTACAACCCCAACTCATCGATGGCCGGCCGTCCCAGTGCAGTTTCGAACGCTTGTCGATTGGATTGCCCTGCGTAGTGACTCTGGGCGGCGTCGCCAAGGTTCGACTGGAATATCCCGGCGGCGCTGACCGGCAGGAAATCTTCGTAGACCAGCGGTTCGGCGCGCAGATAGCCCTGTTCCAACAGGCGTTCCAGCGAGACATTCGGTTCCATCGCGCCTTTGGCGGCAAGCCCCGCCGGCGTCACCAAATAGCGGAAGTAAGCCAGCGCCTGTCGGCGCAATGATTGGTGATCATCGGGAAACTGAGCAAAGTGTTCGGCCATCAGCGCGTTGTAGCGTTCGGCATTGGCTTCATTGGGAAATCCGCCCAAGGCATCCCGCGCAGCATTCAACAGTTGGTCGTAGAGCGCCCGTCCTTTTGGCGTAAGAGCCGCGCCACGTTGTTCGATTTCCCCGAAACGGGCGCTGTGGCTGCCCTGGGATTGGGGTTGGTCAGTGAACGCGACGGGTTCATCGAGCGCCTTGAAGCTGGTCTGGCGCAGCAGGATCGGGCACCGACGACGCGGTGGCCCCTCGACCACCGCTTTGGGCGTGATGCCATGCAGCGGCATCTGGGCCTGGACGACGTCGATGTCCAGCGTCCGCGGCGTGAGGTGGTTGATGTGCGGCCCCTTGAACGCCACGACATCGGCGATCAGGCGATGCTGGGCGCTGAGTTGTCGGTATTGATGGGCGGTAACGGTGGCGCTGTGATGCCAGCGAAAAGTCTCCAGCGCTTGCAGGACAAAATCGTCAGCCTGGGGTTGCGTCAGGCCGCCCTGGCGTTCGGCCAGATCGATCAGTTCAAGGGCGCCCGGGGTGAAGATTTTCCGTCTGGCCAGCACCGACTCGGCAAAGGTCCGCAGCTCGCTGTTTTCGATCAATTCCAGGCGCAACAGCGACGTAAATACTCGGAACGGGCTTATTTGCAGCGACTTTTCATGAACGGCGCGGAAGGCCGTTGAGTGCACTGGCACCCCAGCCGGCGTCAGGTCGTAGTAACCCACCGGCTGCATGCCCATGACCGCGAACAGCCGGCCCAGCATCGCCAGTTCCGAGGCGGTGCCGACGCGGATCGCGCCATGGCGTTCCATGTCCAGGCGTTGAAGTTCGCCGGTGCTGCTCAGGTGCTCGGCCAGTGATGGGTCGTTGGCCAGTGCCTGGGCGTTGGTTTGCTCCACGAGGTTCATCAATGCCCCATACAACGGGACCTCGTCGCGGTACATGTCGGACATCGCCTTGGAGAAGCGTTGGCGGATCAAGTCGGGGCTGACGAAGCTCATCGTAAGGATTCCTGGCGAGGGCTGTGGGAAAGTTGGACGAAAGATCGCAGCCTTCGCCAGTGCCGGCAAACGAAGAATCTTCAGGACTTCATTCTGCCAAGGACTGATGGGTGGCTCATTTCAGCCCTGCATCTTCCTCACTGCCCTAATCCCTCAAGAAAGTCCCGATACAGCGCCGCGGTCTTGCCGGGTTTTTCAACCATGGGCATGTGCCCCACGCCTTCCCAGATTTCCACTCGCAGGTCGGCGATGCCCTTGCTCCACACCGGCACACTGCTGACGTCGATCAGCCGGTCCTTGCGTCCCCAAAGCAGTAATGACGGTGCGCGGATATCGTCCAGGCGAGGCTCCATCGCCGGGCTGGCGCGCAAGTCGACGAAAATCTCCGCCAATTCCTCCCGGCGCTGCTCGTAACGCTGGGCCAACGCCGCGAGTACAACGCTGGGCAGCCACGGCGGGGATGCCATGGTCATGGCATAGAAGGGCGCAAAATCATCCCGGGAGTGGACCAGAAACGGGTTGTGGCCGGCGGCAAGGTGACGCTCCATGTCGCTGGGCTCGGGAGCAGTGACGCCGGCCGGGTCGATCAGCGCGAGGGTCAGCACTCGTTCAGGCGAAGTCGCCGCCAGCCACGCCGCAAGGTGGCCGCCCATGGAGTTGCCGATGACGTGGACCTTGTCCAGGCCGCAGGCATCGAGCAGTTCGATGACTCGCCGGGCCTGGGTCGGGATGTCGTAGCCGCCGCCGGCCTTGAAGCCGGTTTCGCCATGGCCGGCCAAGTCTGGTATGACTACCCGGTACTGGTTGACGAAGTGCCGGGCGAAGCGCAGCCACAGGTTCTTGTCGGCGCTATAGCCATGCAACATCAGGATGCTGCCGGAGGCTTCGTAAGGCCCGCCTTGCCAGGTCGACACGGTCATTTCGCTGATGGGCACGGTGATTTTGTGCAGCCGATAAAGGCGCGCTTCCAAGGCCATACCCAGGTCGTACAACACATGTCCGATGCCTGGATACGTCAGCCAGCTCCAGACGATGAACACGGCGAGGACCACCCACAACACCAGCATGTCTTTACCTCCATGGGTCATGGTGGATTCGACCCGCCTCCTGAGTCGGCGGCGTCATTACGTAAGTGAAGCTCAAACCTGGGGATACCGCGACGACGGGGCGGGTTTGCTGTGAAACACGCGATGTCGGCCAGCGAATCTCCTTTTTCATGTATAGCCAAGATTCATGGAGAACGTTGAAAGCGTCAGTGGTCGAGTCGGCCGGCGGTAGCGCACTGGCTTTTGCGGCAAGGGAGCTTGCTCCCGCTGGGCTGCGCAGCGGCCCCAAAAGGGGCTGGCGTGGTGATCAGGAACACCACGTCGGCCGTTCAACGACTGCTGCGCAGCCGAACGGGAGCAAGCTCCTCGCCACAAAACCGAGTTCGCTTTTTGATTGTGGCGTTTAATATACCCAAACCTCCACCCGCCGATTCCGGACCCTTCCTTCGTCTTCGCTGTTGGCCGCCACCGGCATCAACGCGCCGAATCCGCGTACCTCGCGCAAGGTCACGCCGTATTTGACCAGTTCGCGCCGCACCGCCATGGCCCGAAGCCTGGACAGCAGGTCGGCTCGCGCCGGGTCGTCCTTGAGATCGCCGAAACCTACCAGGGTCACGCGCCGGTCGGCCTTGCCGTGCTGCTTGATGTAATCGAGTACGCGGCCCAGGTCTTGTTGGGCCTTGTTGTCCAGGCTGGCACTGCCTTCTTCGAAACGAAAATTCACCGTCAAGCGCTGGGCATGGCGGCTCAGGGCCTGATAACCCTCTGGCATCAGCGCGTTGGGGGTGACGGACATCGCTTGTACGGTCTGGGCAATGAACCCGTTCGCTGCAACGATGGCCTGGCCCTGTTCGCTTTGGGTGAAATCGACCAGAGCCTCGGCCCAGGGATTGCTCTGCAGAGGGGGTAGGTAAAAGAACAATCGTCGGGACAGGGGATAGTCCTCGGTGGCAATCAGGTTGTTCAGCGGCAACATCGGCTGGGAATCGCCGTCGACAATTGCCAGGGGCTTGGCCTGCCTTACGTAGGGCAAACCGATAAAACCGATACCCTGCGGGTCCTGGCTGACAGCGTCCGACAACTGCTCACTGGATTCGAAGCGCCGAGCTGTAGGATCCAGCTTTTTCCCTTGTCGGTTGAGTACCAGTTCCTTGAAGGTATCGTAGGTCCCGGACTGCTCGTCCCGCGCATACAGGTGGATTGCCCCGCCGACACTCCCCACGGCTTCCCAGGTTTTCGCCTCGCCACTGAAAATGCGCGCCAGTTGCCGGGTGTCGAGCTGTCGCAACGGGTTTTGTGGATGAAGAATGATCGCCAGGCCGTCGATGGCGATGACTTGCTCGGCGGTAGGACTTTTCAGGTCTCCAAGGGCCGCCAGGTCGTGCAGTTCGCTGTCCTTGACCGGCCGGGAAGAGGCGGCCAGGTCGGCGTTGGCTTGCTTGAGGGCGGTGAATCCGGTGCTGGAGCCGTGGGCGGCGATCTCGACTGAGACTCGCTGGCCTTCGGCGGTTTGTCCGACGATGCGTTGCTCGTTGTCGCGGCCGGTAATTTCAGTGCTGACCTTGAGCAATCCCTGGTCTTCCATCAGGCCTCGGACCAGGGCCGGCCCCAACGCCGCGCCAATGGTGTTGGAGCCCTGCAGGCGCAGGGCGGGGCCGTGTTCAGGAATGGGCAAACGGCCGGCCCATGCCACGCACGGCAGCCAGAGGCCCAGGAAAAACACAACGCACAGCCGCATGCCGGCCACCTTCTGACCTTGGGAAATGCCGGAAGATTAAGTCAGTCGGGTTACTGAAAGATGACAGCGGTGCGACGCCGGCCAATAACCGGCGCAGCAACTGTGGCAGCGAGTCTGCTCGCGATGACGGCAGCACAGTCAGTATTGATGTGGCAGATAAACCGCTATCGCGAGCAAGCTCGCTTCCACAGGGCAGCCTTTGGAGGGAATCCGAAGGCTGGGATTCAGTTCAATTCCAACCAGATCGGCGCATGGTCCGACGGCTTTTCCATGCCCCGCAGTTCATAGTCCACGCCGGCGTCCTTGACCCGTGGCAGCAAGCCCCGGGACGCCAGGATCAGGTCGATGCGCAGGCCGCGCTTGGGTTCGTCTTCGAAACCACGGCTGCGATAGTCAAACCAACTGAAGCGGTCGGTGACGTCCGGGTTCAAGTGGCGGAAGCTGTCCACCAGGCCCCAGTTCTTCAGGCGAGCCATCCATTCGCGCTCTTCCGGCAGGAAGCTGCATTTGCCGGTTTTCAACCAGCGCTTCATGTTGTCCGGGCCGATGCCGATGTCGCAATCCTCGGGGGAAATGTTCACGTCGCCCATCACCACGACCGGTTGGTCGTTGCTGAAGCGGGCTTCCAGCAGTTGTTGCAAGTCGCTGTAGAAGCGCTCCTTGGCTGGGAACTTGGTGGGGTGATCGCGGCTTTCACCTTGTGGGAAATAGCCGTTCATGATGGTCACCGGCGCACCGTTGGCATCGGCAAACGTGCCCCAGATGAAGCGCCGCTGGGCGTCTTCGTCGTCGGTCTCGAAGCCTTTGTGCAAGCTCAGCGGAGGCTGGCGAGAGAGCAGGGCGACACCGTAATGGCCTTTTTGCCCGTGGTAGTGCACGTGATAACCGAGGGCTTGCACCTCGGCCAGTGGGAACTGTTCATCGTGGACCTTGGTTTCCTGCAACCCGATCACGTCCGGCTGGTGCTTGTCGATCAGTGCCGCCAACTGATGGGGACGGGCTCGCAGGCCGTTGATGTTGAAGGAGACGATCTTCATGGTCGGCTGTCCTGGCAAAACTGCGATGCTAGCTGACATGTGGGAGCGGAGCCAGCGTGGCAGTAGGACAAATGCACTGCTAATGTCCTTGGCATGTAGGAACGATCGCAACCCTGCCGGGTTCGTAGTCAATAAGAGCAGGGCCTCACCGAGCCCGCCCAGGAGACGCAACGCCATGCCTGAAACCGCCACTGCTGATATCCACATGCTCGACAGCGGTTATTCCCGCGAAGCGCGTTCATTGCTGTATCAGGCTTATCGCCACGAGCCGACCTTCAGCTACCTGTTCGAGTCCGAGCGTCCCGGTTACGAGCAGCGGGTGCGGGCGACCGTGCGAGAGCTGGTCAAACAGCATTTCTTCCAGGATCTGCCGGCGATCGGTCTGTTGGTGGACGATCGCTTGATCGGCATCGCGCTGATTGCCCCACCGCAGCGCCGCCTGGGTATTACCGAAAGCTGGGCCTGGCGCCTGCGCATGGTCTTGAGCACCGGATTTCGCTGTACCCGGCGGTACTTGGAGTACCACGCCGCGGTGCTGGCCTGCCTGCCGTCGGAGGCGGTGCACGTATTGCCGTTGTTGGGGGTTCATCCGCAATTCCAGGGCAAACACTACGGTGAGCAGTTACTCGAAGCAGTGCATAACTGGTGCGCCGTGGACGAGCATTCCCAAGGCGTGGTGCTGGACACGGGAAACTCCCGTTACCTCGAATTTTATAAACGCCAGGGTTACGAGGAAATTGGCGAAGTCGCCGTAGGACCGATCCGCGAGCATGTGTTCTTTCATGCGAACCCGCAGGTTCTGCGGAGCGCGACGGCTTAATCAGACGAACTTTTGGGAATCGTCTGGCTCTATCAGGCTCCCAACCTCGTGATAGCATCCGCGCCATGAACTTCCCAGGACGAATGACCGGTGGCGCGCTCTTGCTGTCTCTCAGCTGCGTGGCGCTGGCACAAAGTGAATTGGATGTGCGGGTCAAACCGTCCAATGATGAACTCAAGGCCAACATAGAAGGCTACATCGGTGGTGTGGGCGACCGTGATGAAGAAGCGTTGCTGCGCTTCAGTCGCGGCGCCGAAGAGCAGGCGCGCAAAGCGGCCCAGGCGCTGGGCTACTACCAGCCGCAGATCGACAGCGAGGTCAAGGCGGGCAAGGCGCCGCGCCTGATCCTGACCATCGACCCCGGCGAGCCGGTGCACTTGCGTCATGTCACGATCCGCATCGACGGCCCAGCGTCATCGCTCGAGGGGTTTCGCGTGCCCGGCGGCGCGGGCCTCAAGCCAGGCGCTGTGCTCAATCACGGTCGATATGAAGACGCCAAGCGGACGATCCAGAACCAGGCCTCGCGCTATGGTTTTTTCAGCGGACGCTTCGTCAGCCAGACGTTGCGCGTGGATCCGCAGGCCGGTATTGCCGATATCGAGTTGATCTACGACAGCGGCCAGCGCTACGCCCTGGGGCCGGTCAGTTTCGAAGGCGACACGCCCTTCGACGAAGACCTGCTGCAACGCATGGTGCCGTTCAAGGCGGGCGCGCCCTACGACTCCGAGCTCATTGCCGAACTCAACCAGGCTTTGCAATCGAGCGGCTATTTCGAAGGTGTTCGCGTCGATGCAGCACCCACCGCGGCCACCGACAACGTGATCCCGGTGGCGGTCAAACTCGATACTCGCAAGCCGCGCACCATGGGCCTGGGCCTGGGTTTCTCCACTGACGTCGGGCCACGGGCCAAGGCCAACTGGACGCGTCACTGGGTCAACCCGCAGGGGCACAGCTACGGCTGGGAAGCGGAAGTCTCGGCGCCCCGGCAGAACGTCGGCCTCTGGTATGACGTGCCGCTGGACCCGCCGCTGACCGACAAGCTGCGCTACGCCGGCGGCTATCAATATGAAGAACTGGCCGGCACCGACACCCTCAGCAAACTGCTGACCGTCGGGCCGGAATGGCACAGCAAGTTGCCCAGCGGCTGGCAGCGGGTGGTGTCGCTCAAATGGCAGCGCGAGGAGTACCGTCTCGGTGACGATTCGGGCCTGAGCACGTTGCTGATGCCGGGTGTGAGCTATTCGTACCTGCGCAGCGATAACCGTATCGACCCGCACAATGGCTATCGGCTGCAATTTGACACCAAGGTCGCCAAGGAGGGGTTGGGGTCGGACAATAACCTTTTGTACGGCACCGCCATGGTCAAGGGCCTGACCACCGTGTTCGACAAGCATCGCCTGCTGGCGCGCGCCCAGATTGGCGGCAGCGCCACCAATGGCTACAAATCGATTCCGCCGTCCCTACGGTTCTTTGCCGGCGGCGACCAGAGCGTGCGCGGCTACGACTACCAGAGCCTGTCGCCGGAGAACTCCGAGGGCGACCGTATCGGCGGCCGCTACATGGTGGCCGGCAGCCTCGAGTATCAGTATTCAGTCGCGGAAAAATGGCGGGTCGCAACCTTTGTTGATCAGGGCAACTCTTTCAACAGTCTCGAGCTGCCGAGCCTGAAGACCGGCGTCGGCGTCGGCGTGCGCTGGGTGTCGCCGGTCGGCCCGATCCGCCTCGACCTGGCCCACGCGCTGGACGACGACGGCGGCATTCGATTGCACTTTTCCATGGGGCCAGAGTTGTGAATCGCGGTTTGAAGATAACGTTGCTGGCCCTCGGCGGGCTGCTGGCGGCGCTCGTGCTCGTGTCGAGCATCGTGTTGGGCACGGCGTTCGGAAGCCGCTGGGCACTCGGCCTGGTGCCGGGCCTGACCGTGGAGAATTTCCAGGGGCGGTTGGGCGGGCAATGGAGTGCCGACCGGGTGCTGTGGCAGCAGGACGCCAGCCGGGTGGAGCTTCATCAGCCGATCTTCGCCTGGTCGCCGTCGTGCCTGCTGCGCATGACCCTGTGCATCGATCAGCTCAAGGCCGACAACGTTGCGGTGCAACTGCCGGCCTCTACCGACGAGCCGAGCAGCGGTCCGATCAGCCTGCCGGACCTGGACTTGCCCCTGGCGATCGAGCTGGGTGACGTCCAGGTGGGCAGCCTGTCGTTCAACGGCAGCGAGCAACTCAAGGGCCTGCAACTGGCGGCGCACTGGACCGCCGAGGGTTTGCAGATCGACTCGGTGCAACTGCAACGCGACGAACTGAGCCTGAAACTCTCCGGCCTGTTGCAGCCGCATGGTGATTGGCCGCTGAGTGCCGCGGGCCAGCTGACGTTGCCGGCACCGGGTGCGACGCCTTGGGCGCTGGATCTGAAAGTCGATGGCGAGTTGCTCAAGACCCTCAATCTGGCCGCCGACAGCAGCGGCTATCTGCAAGGCCGCCTGACCGGCGAGCTGCAACCCCTGGCGGATAACCTGCCGGCCAAGGTGCGCATCACTGCCGATGGCTTCAAGGCCAGCGCCGATTTACCGGACACGCTGCTGCTCGACCAGGTGGAATTGACCGGCGAAGGTGACCTCAAAAAGGGTTACCAGTTGCATGGCAAGGCGAGCCTTCGCGCCGAAAAAAAACCGGTGGCGTTGCTGTTGCAGGGCAAGGTGGACGCCAATGGTGCGCAGATCGCCGGCCTTGATCTTGACGCCGGCGACCAGCAAAGCCTCAAGCTCACCGGGCGGTTGGATTGGCGCGAGGGCCTGAGCGCCGAAGCGGAAGTGGCTTGGCTGGATTTCCCCTGGCATCGCCTCTATCCGCTGATCGAAGAACCGCAAGTCACGCTGCGCAGTTTCAATGGCGAGGTCTCGTACACCGATGGCCAATACCTCGGCAACTTCCAGGCGGCGTTGGACGGTCCGGCCGGGGCGTTCAGCCTCGACAGCCCGTTCAGTGGCGACCTGACGCAAATCCACCTGCCGCAGCTCAAGGTCGCCGCCGGGGAGGGCAAGGCCGAGGGGCACTTGAGCCTGCAATTTGCCGACGGCATCGCTTGGGATACGGCGCTGCAATTGTCGGCCATCAACCCGGCGTATTGGCTTGGCGAGCTTCCCGGCACGCTGGCTGGGCCGTTGCGCAGTAAAGGCGCGATGAAAAACGACCGCCTCGAACTCGACGCGGACCTGGACCTCAAGGGCAAGCTGCGCGGCCAACCGGCGATGTTCCAGGCCAAGGCAAACGGTGCAGGCGAGCAATGGAACCTCGGCGCCCTGGACATTCGCCTGGGCGACAATCGCATCAACGGCACCGCAAGCCTGCAACAGAAGCTCAGCGGTCAGATCGACATCAAACTGTCACGGCTGGCCCAACTCTGGCCGCAATTGCGTGGCAAAGTCTTCGGACGCGTCGACCTGGCCGGAACGCTCAAGGCGCCCCAAGGCAAGCTCGGTGTGCAAGGCACGCAATTGGCTTTTCAGGACAACCGCCTGCAAAGCCTGAACCTGGACGCGACGCTCGACAGTGCGCAGCGGGGCAAGGTCGACCTGAAGGCAAGCGGCATCCGGGCCGGCGAAACATCGCTGGGCGTGTTGACGGTCAGCGGACAGGGCGACATCAAGCAACAGAGGCTCAATCTCGACCTGCAAGGGCCCCAGTTGGAAACCAACTTGGCTCTTGATGGTTCGCTCGACCAAGGCAACTGGCGCGGACGCCTTGCCAAGGGAGATGTACAAGTCGGCGGGCAAACCTGGCGCTTGCAGGCGCCGGCCAAATTGGAGCGCCTGGCCAACGGCACGCTGAACTTCGGTGCTCACTGTTGGCGATCCGGCCCGGCCAGCCTCTGCGGCGAGGATCAGCGCCTGATGCCGGAGCCGAAGCTGCGCTATCACCTCAAGCAATTCCCCATCGAAAGCCTGGCCCAGTGGATGCCCAAGGACTTCGGCTGGCAGGGCCGGCTCAATGCCGACCTGCAATTGGACTTGCCGGCCAGCGGCCCAAGCGGTCGAGTGTTGGTGGATGCCAGCGGCGGTACGTTACGGATTCGAGACAAAGAGCAGGGCAAGGGGCAATGGTTGGATTTCCCCTATCAGACCCTGACGCTCAACAGCCGCCTGACGCCCACGCGCATCGATACGGACGTCAATTTCGTCGGCGAGAGGCTGGGTGAACTGACGCTTCAGGCGCGAATCAATCCGTTGCCGGCCAGCAAACCGTTGAGCGGCACCTTCCGGCTGAGCGGTCTGGACCTGTCGGTAGCCCGGCCGTTCGTGCCGATGGTGGAAACCCTGACCGGTCGTTTGAACGGCAGCGGCACGCTGTCCGGTGGCTTGCTCGCGCCCCAGGTCAACGGCAACCTCGTGCTCAGTGACGGCGAAGTCTCCGGCCCGGAGCTGCCGGTCAGCCTCGAAGCCCTGCAAATGCGAGCGATGATCGCTGGCGAAACCGTACGGCTCGATGGTGATTGGAAAAGTGGCAAGAGCGGGCAAGGGCGACTGACGGGAAACATCGGCTGGGGCGAGGCCCTGACCCTGGACCTGGCGCTCAAGGGCTCGCAACTGCCGGTCACCGTCGAGCCTTACGCGGTGCTGGATGTCGCGCCAGACCTGAACATCACGATGCAAGGGGAGCGGCTTTCGGTTGCGGGCAAGGTCCTGGTGCCCAAGGGCGAGATCACCATACGCGAGCTGCCGCCGTCTACGGTCAAGGTCTCGGATGACACGGTGATCGTCGGCCACCAGACCGAACAGGGCGAGGTGCCGATGGCCATGGCGATGGACATCGATGTGATCGTCGGCCAGGAAAAACTCGCCTTCTCAGGTTTCGGCCTGACGGCCAATGTGCAAGGGCAGGTCCACATCGGCGACAACATGGACACACGCGGCGAGCTGTGGCTCAACGACGGCAAATACCGAGCCTATGGGCAACGGCTGACGGTGCGTCGGGCGCGATTGTTGTTCGCCGGGCCGATTGACCAGCCGTACCTGGACATCGAGGCGATCCGCCAGACCGACGATGTGATCGCCGGCATCCGCCTGAGCGGCAGCGCCGAACAGCCAGCCACGCAGATTTTCTCGGAGCCGGCCATGAGCCAGGAGCAGGCGTTGTCCTACCTGGTGCTGGGCCGGCCGTTGAGCACCACGGGGGAGGACAACAACATGCTCGCCCAGGCAGCGCTGGGCCTGGGCTTGATGGGCAGCTCCGGAGTGACCACCAGCCTGGCCAACAATCTGGGGATCGAAGATTTCCAGCTCGACACCCAAGGCAGTGGCAACGACACCAGCGTGGTCGCCAGCGGCAACCTGTCGGAAAAACTCAGCCTGCGCTATGGCGTGGGTGTGTTCGAACCGGCCAATACCATCGCGTTGCGCTACAAGCTGAGCAAAAAGGTCTACCTCGAAGCCGCGAGCGGCGTCGCCAGTTCGCTGGATATCTTCTACAAGCGCGATTTCTGATTCCTTCCCAAAAAACAGAATCCCCTTGTGGGAGCGAGCTTGCTCGCGATAGCGCCATCAGATTCAGCATGTTCGTTGACTGATACACCGCTATCGCGAGCAAGCTCGCTCCCACATTGGGTCACCTTCCTGCACCTTGCGTGTTCATGCGTAGCTAACTAACTATTTGTTTGACATTTGCTGCCTAGGCAGTAACATCTCGTCATACATTCACTGCCTAGGCAGCAAAAGGTGGTCAGATGAAGCATTTCACCCCCGACGAATTCCACAATTGCCATCTCGGCATGCTGCTCGGCCGTGCCGCGATGCTCAAGGATCGGATCATCGACACGCACATGGAGCCCGTCGGCATCACTGCCGCGCAGTTCAAGGTGTTGATCATCATGGCCCAGCACGGCATCGACACGCCGGTGGAGCTGTGTCGTTACCTGTCGCTGGACAGCGGCTCGATGACACGAATGCTCGACCGCCTGGAGCAGAAGAGCTTCCTGGTTCGCCAACGCTCGGCCCAGGACCGACGGCAGGTCCGCCTGGTGTTGACCGAGGCCGGCCAAGCGCTGGCTGACCGCCTGCCATTCATCGGGGCCGACGCCATGAATCAACTGGCCGGTGCCATCAGCCGCGAGGAGCTGCAAACCCTCGAGAACATCCTCAAGAAAATACTGCTCGCCGCCGGTGATCCCTTCACCGTCCTGCGATTGGGGGAAAAATGAAGCGTCAAACCTTGCGTACCGGCCTGAGCCTGGTGCTATTGGCCATGAGCCTGGCCGGTTGTGCCAGCTACAGTGGCCTGAATACCGAAGGTGTCAGCCTCGAGGCCAAAAGCCTCCAGGCAGGACAATCGCTGAATGGCGTCACGTTGTCGCCGGCCTCGTGGCCCAAAAGCGATTGGTGGAAGAGCCTCGGCGATCCGCAACTCGATAGCCTGATCCGCGAAGCGCTGCGTGACAGCCCTGACATGCAGATCGCCAGCGCCCGTGTTCACCAGGCCAGCGCCGCTGCCTACGCCGCCAATGCCGCGCGTCTGCCGTCCCTGGACGCCAGCGGCAGCGTGAGCCGTTCGCGCCTGGCTCGCGACCAGGACCCGCAAGGGCAGGGCGGCGCCTACAGCACCTTGCGTTCGCTGAGCGTGGATTTCAACTACGACTTCGATTTGTGGGGTGGCCAGCGCGCTGCCTGGGAAGCTGCCCTCGGCCAGGCCCGCGCCGCCGAGATTGACCGCCAGGCCGCACAGCTGACCCTGGCCGCTGACGTGGCCCGGGCCTACAGCGACTTGGGCCAGGCCCATATCATTTATGACCTGGCCAACGAAGATCTCAAGCGCACGCGGCAAATGCTCGACCTGGGCAAGCGCCGTCTCAGCGCCGGGATCGACAGCGAATATCAGTTCCAGCAGACCGAAAGCCTGGAGGCCAGCGCCGATGCGACATTGATCGACGCGGAGAAACGTTTGCAAAGCGCCAAGATCGCCTTGGCGGTGCTGCTGGGCAAAGGGCCGGATCGTGGCAACGAAATCGCCCGGCCCCACGTGTTGCAGGCCAGCGCGGTCGCCTTGCCGTCGAACCTGCCGGCCGAGTTGCTGGGCCGTCGTCCGGACCTGGTCGCCGCGCGGTGGCGGGTGGAGGCGGCTAGCAAGAACATTGAGGCCGGCAAGACGAACTTCTACCCCAACCTCAACCTGAGCGCGGCGGCCGGGGTGCAATCGCTGCTGGGTGACGCGATGTTTGGTTCAGCGAGTCGCTTCTTCAACGTGGCGCCGACGGTGTCGCTGCCGATTTTCGACGGTGGACGTTTGCGGGCGGACCTGGACGCCCGGGACGCCGACTACGACCTGGCGGTGGCGCAATACAACAAGAGCCTGGTCGCGGCACTTGGCGATGTCAGCGACACCATCAATCAGTTGCGTGACATCGGCCGGCAGATCGGCGCCCAGCAGCACGCCGTGGATATCGCACAGAACTCCTATGACACCGTGGTCCAGCGCTACGGCTCCGGCATCGGCAATTACCTGGACGTATTGAGCATCGAGCAGCAGTTGCTCCAGGCCCAGCGCCAACTGGCAACGCTCAATGCCGAGCAGATTGATTTGTCGATCCAACTGATGCAGGCCCTGGGCGGCGGCTTCGACACCCAAACCGTGGCTTCGGCCGCACCGGCCGCCACCGCGCCGGCTCACTGATTCGAGGTATTTGTCATGGCAACTGCCGAAACAACGCAACAAACGCCACAGGACAGCGGCAACCCACGCAAACGCAAGGTCATGCTGCTGGCCCTGGCCGTGATCGTCATTCTCGGTGGCCTGGGCGTCTGGGCCTGGCACGAACTGTATGGGCGCTGGAGCGAAAGCACCGACGATGCCTACGTCAACGGCAACGTCGTGGAAATCACCCCGCAGGTCACCGGGACCGTGATAAGCATCGGCGCCGATGACGGCGACCTGGTGCGCGAAGGCCAGGTGCTGGTGCAGTTCGACCCGAACGATGCCGAAGTTGCGCTGCAAAGTGCCCAGGCCAACCTGGCCCGCACCGTGCGCCAGGTGCGTGGCTTGTACAGCAATGTCGATGGCATGAAGGCGCAAGTCCATGCGCAAGAAGCCGAAGTGCAGAAGGCCCAGGAGAACTACAACCGACGCAAAAACCTGGCGGCGGGCGGGGCGATTTCCCAGGAAGAGCTGTCCCATGCCCGGGATGACCTGACCTCGGCGCAGAACGCCCTGGCCAATGCCCGGCAGCAGCTCAAGACCACCAGCGCCTTGGTGGATGACACCGTGGTGTCGTCCCATCCCGACGTGCAAGCGGCCGCCGCGCAACTGCGCCAGGCGTTCTTGACCAATGCTCGCAGCACCTTGATCGCGCCAGTGACCGGTTACGTCGCCAAACGCACCGTTCAGCTCGGCCAACGGGTGCAACCGGGCACCGCGTTGATGGCCGTGATCCCGCTGGACCAGTTGTGGATCGACGCCAACTTCAAGGAAACCCAACTGCGCGACATGCGCATCGGCCAACCGGTGGACATCGAGACCGATCTGTATGGCAGCGATGTGAAGTACAGCGGCACGGTCGACAGCCTGGGCGCCGGGACCGGCAGCGCATTCGCCTTGCTGCCGGCACAGAACGCCACCGGCAACTGGATCAAGATCGTCCAGCGGGTGCCGGTGCGCATTCATATCAACGCCCAAGAGTTGGCCAAGCATCCGCTGCGGGTGGGGCTGTCGACCCAGGTCGACGTCAACCTGCATGACCAGAGCGGGCCGGTTCTGGCCCAGCAGCCACCGCAAAAAGCCACGTTCAGCACCCAGGTCTACGACCGCCAGCTGGCCGACGCCGACGCGATGATCACGCGCCTGATTCATGAAAACAGCGCGGCGGCGGGCAAGACCGCGCAGCGCTGAAGCAGCGCTATCGGCCTCTGTGGCGAGGGGATAAATCCCCTCGCCACAGGGCGTAATTCCATTCCATCGGTGCGCCAGTGATTCACCACCACCGCTTCATAGGATTCTCGCAATGAGCAATAACGCGTCCTTCACGCCGCCCAGCCTGTTGCTCAGCACCATCGGGTTGTCGCTGGCGACGTTCATGCAGGTGCTCGACACCACCATCGCCAACGTCGCCTTGCCGACCATTTCCGGCAACCTGGGCGTGAGCTCGGAGCAGGGCACTTGGGTGATCACTTCGTTCGCGGTGAGCAACGCCATCGCGCTGCCATTGACCGGCTGGTTGAGCCGGCGGTTTGGCGAGGTGAAGCTGTTTCTGTGGGCAACGATGTTGTTCGTCCTGGCCTCGTTCCTGTGCGGAATCTCGACATCGATGCCTGAGCTGATCGGCTTTCGTGTGCTTCAAGGGCTGGTGGCCGGGCCGTTGTATCCGATGACCCAGACCTTGCTGATCGCCGTGTACCCACCGGCCAGGCGTGGCATGGCCCTGGCGTTGCTGGCGATGGTCACGGTGGTGGCGCCGATCGCCGGGCCGATCCTCGGCGGCTGGATCACCGACAGCTATAGCTGGCCTTGGATTTTCTTCATCAACGTGCCCATCGGCATCTTCGCGGTGATGGTCGTGCGCCAGCAGCTCAAGGCGCGGCCGGTGGTCACCAGCCGCCAGCCGATGGACTATGTCGGCTTGATCACGCTGATCATTGGTGTCGGCGCGTTGCAGGTGATTCTCGACAAGGGCAATGACTTGGATTGGTTCGAGTCGAACTTCATCATCATTGGCGCACTGATTTCGGTGATCGCCCTCGCGGTGTTCGTGATCTGGGAAATGACCGACGGCCACCCGGTGGTCAACCTGCGGCTGTTCGCCTATCGCAACTTTCGCATCGGCACCATTGTGCTGGTGGGCGGTTACGCCGGTTTCTTCGGCATCAACCTGATCCTGCCGCAATGGCTGCAGACCCAGATGGGCTATACGGCCACATGGGCCGGCCTGGCTGTAGCGCCGATCGGTATCCTGCCGGTGTTGATGTCGCCCTTCGTCGGCAAATACGCCCACAAGTTCGACCTGCGCCTGTTGGCCGGGCTGGCCTTCCTGGCGATTGGCCTGAGTTGCTTCATGCGCGCCGGGTTCACCAACGAAGTGGATTTCCAGCACATCGCCCTGGTGCAGTTGTTCATGGGCATCGGCGTGGCGCTGTTTTTCATGCCGACCTTGAGCATCCTCATGTCCGACCTGCCGCCTCACCAGATCGCCGATGGCGCGGGGCTGGCGACGTTTCTGCGGACCCTGGGCGGCAGCTTCGCCGCATCCTTGACCACATGGATCTGGATCCGTCGGGCCGACCAACACCACGCGTACCTGAGCGAAAGCATCAGCACCTTCGAGCCGGCCACGCGCGAGACGATCAACCAGCTCGGCGGGGCGAGCACGCCGGTCTATGCCCAGCTCGACCAGATCCTCACCAGCCAGGCGTACATGCTCTCCACCGTGGATTACTTCACGTTGCTGGGCTGGGCATTCATGGGGTTGATCCTGCTGGTGTGGCTGGCGAAACCGCCGTTCACGGCGAAGGCGGGGCCTGCTTCGGCAGGGCATTGACTGGGTAATGCAGTTTCAATGTGGGAGCGAGCTTGCTCGCGATTGCGGACTCATATCCAACATTTTCGTTGGCTGATGCACCGCTATCGCGAGCAAGCTCGCTCCCACAGGGGATTTATATCGGATCGGGGATTGCGTCGGGTGCCGGCAGTTGTGGCGGCGGGGCAAACCCGAACGGCGCCAACGCAAACCCTTGTTCATCTACCTGCAACGCCCACCCTTGCTTGTCCCAATCCCCCAGCACGATGCGTCTCGCTGCGTGTTCGCCCAGTTGCAGCTTATGGATGGCGGGGCGGTGGGTGTGGCCGTGGACCAGGGTCTTCACACCGTACTGCTGCATGATCAGCGGGATCTCTTCGGGCGTGACGTCGACGATGTCGTTGGCTTTCATCCGCGTCTGCGTGCGGCTTTCGCTGCGCAGTTTGCGCGCCAGTTTCTGGCGGGTGCCCAGTGGCAGGTGGCGCAGGACGAACAACGTGACCGGGTTGCGCAGCCAGCGGCGCAGCTTCATGTAGCCGATATCCCGCGTGCAGAGGCTGTCGCCGTGCATCAGCAATACAGGTTCACCGTTGAACTGCACGACGCTCGGATCCTTGAGCAAGGTGCAGCCAGCCGCTTTGCAGAACGCCTGCCCGAGCATGAAGTCGCGATTGCCGTGCATGAGGAAAATGGCCGTGCCGCTGTCGCTCAATTCGCGCAGGGCCTGGCAGATGGAACGCTGGAACGGCGTCATGGCATCGTCGCCGATCCAGGCTTCGAAAAAGTCGCCCAGGATGTACAACGCTTGCGCCGCACGGGCGCGTGTGGCGAGCAGATCCAGAAACGCCCGGGTGATGTCCGGGCGCTCCTCTTCCAGATGCAAGTCTGAAATCAGCAATATCACTCAATGATCTCGGCTTTCTCGATGATCACGTCTTCTGCCGGGACGTCCTGATGGCCGGCCTTGGAGGTGGTGGACACGCCTTTGATCTTGTCGACCACATCGGTGCCGGCGGTGACTTTACCGAATACCGCATAGCCCCAGCCCTGGACGTTCTTGCCGCTGTGGTTCAGGAAGCTGTTGTCGGCCACGTTGATGAAGAACTGCGCGGAGGCCGAATGCGGCTCCATGGTGCGGGCCATGGCGACGGTGTATTTGTCGTTGGAAAGACCGTTGTCGGCTTCGTTCTGGATGCTTGGGCGCTTGTCTTTCTTTTCCTTCATGCCCGGTTCGAAACCACCGCCCTGGATCATGAAGTTGCCGATGACACGGTGGAAAACGGTGTTTTCGTAGTGGCCGGCCTTGACGTATTCGACGAAGTTGGCAACGGTGATCGGTGCCTTTTCGGCGTTCAGTTCCAGGACGATGTCGCCATGGTTGGTGGTCAGTTTGACTTGGGTCATGATTACTACTCTTCAAGGAATTCGTGGGTTTGGGGGGCGCGGGCGCCCGCAACCGGTCTGGCCGCGATCGCCAGGTTGGGCAGTTTAGCGTGCCATGCACGAATTTCGAGGCTGTTTTTCATCGGGTCATCGATTAAATTCAATCGTTTGCCGGCTCGGCCTGTCAGGTGCTTGACAGCATCGGCTATGATACGGGCTTTGATTTATCAGGCCGCACCCGGCCGCGCACTTGTACGTTCAAGGATCCTATGAGCAAGCCCACTGTCGACCCTACCTCGAATTCCAAGACCGGCCCGGCCGTGCCGGTCAATTTCCTGCGCCCGATCATCCAGGCGGACCTGGATTCGGGTAAGCATACGCAGATCGTCACCCGCTTCCCGCCGGAGCCCAACGGCTACCTGCACATCGGTCACGCCAAATCAATCTGCGTGAACTTCGGCCTCGCCGAGGAGTTCGGTGGCGTCACGCACTTGCGTTTCGATGACACCAACCCGGCCAAGGAAGACCAGGAATACATCGACGCGATCAAGAGCGACGTCAAGTGGCTGGGTTTCGAATGGGCGGGCGAAGTGCGCTATGCCTCGCAATATTTCGACCAGTTGCATGACTGGGCGGTCGAGCTGATCAAGTCCGGCAACGCCTACGTGTGCGACCTGACCCCGGAGCAGGCCAAGGAATACCGTGGCAGCCTGACCGAACCGGGTAAGAACAGCCCGTTCCGCGACCGCAGCGTGGAAGAGAACCTGGACCTGTTCGCCCGCATGCGCGCCGGTGAGTTCCCGGACGGCGCCCGCGTGCTGCGCGCCAAGATCGACATGGCCTCGCCGAACATGAACCTGCGCGACCCGATCATGTACCGCATCCGTCATGCCCATCACCACCAGACGGGCGACAAATGGTGCATCTATCCGAACTATGACTTTACCCACGGCCAGTCGGACGCCATCGAAGGCATCACGCACTCGATCTGCACGCTGGAATTCGAAAGCCACCGTCCGCTGTACGAATGGTTCCTGGAGCACCTGCCGGTGCCGGCCAACCCGCGCCAGTACGAATTCAGCCGCCTGAACCTGAACTACACCATCACCAGCAAGCGCAAGCTCAAGCAACTGGTGGACGAAAAGCACGTCAACGGTTGGGATGACCCACGCATGTCGACGTTGTCGGGCTTCCGCCGTCGTGGCTACACGCCGAAGTCGATCCGCAATTTTTGCGAGATGATCGGCACCAACCGTTCCGACGGCGTGGTGGACTTCGGCATGCTGGAATTCAGCATCCGTGACGACCTCGACCACAGCGCGCCGCGCGCCATGTGCGTGTTGCGTCCGCTGAAAGTCGTCATCACCAACTACCCGGAAGGCCAGGTCGAGAACCTCGAACTGCCGTGCCACCCGAAGGAAGACATGGGCGTACGCGTCCTGCCGTTCGCCCGGGAAATCTACATCGACCGTGAAGACTTCATGGAAGAGCCGCCCAAAGGCTACAAGCGCCTGGAACCTGCCGGCGAAGTGCGCCTGCGTGGCAGCTACGTGATCCGCGCCGACGAGGCCATCAAGGACGCCGACGGCAATATCGTCGAGCTGCGTTGCTCCTATGATCCCGACACCCTGGGCAAGAACCCGGAAGGTCGCAAGGTCAAGGGCGTGATCCACTGGGTGCCGGCCGCCGCGAGCGTCGAGTGCGAAGTGCGCCTGTACGATCGCCTGTTCCGTTCGCCGAACCCGGAGAAGGCCGAAGACAGCGCCAGCTTCCTGGACAACATCAACCCTGACTCCTTGCAAGTACTCACTGGTTGTCGTGCCGAGCCTTCGCTGGGCAACGCACAGCCGGAAGACCGTTTCCAGTTCGAGCGGGAAGGTTACTTCTGCGCGGATATCAAGGACTCGAAACCCGGTGCTCCGGTGTTCAACCGTACCGTGACCTTGCGCGACTCCTGGGGTCAGTGATCAAGTCTTAAGGGAAACCCTGTGCTTACGATCTACAACACGCTCACCAAGAGCAAAGAAGTCTTCAAGCCGCTGGATGGCAACAAGGTGCGCATGTACGTCTGCGGCATGACCGTGTACGACTATTGCCACCTGGGTCACGGCCGCAGCATGGTCGCCTTTGACCTGGTGACCCGCTGGTTGCGTTTCAGCGGCTACGACCTGACCTACGTGCGCAACATCACCGACATCGACGACAAGATCATCAATCGCGCCAACGAGAATGGTGAAGCGTTCGATGCGCTGACCGAGCGCATGATCAAGGCCATGCACGAGGACGAGGCGCGCCTCAATATCCAGAAGCCGGACCTGGAGCCCCGTGCCACCGATCACATCCCGGGCATGCTGGCGATGATCCAGACCTTGATCGACAAGGGCTATGCCTACGCACCGGGAAATGGCGACGTGTACTACCGCGTCGCCAGGTTCATGGGCTACGGCAAACTGTCGCGCAAGAAGATCGAAGATTTGCGCATCGGCGCACGCATCGAGGTCGACGAGTCGAAGGAAGACCCGCTGGACTTCGTGCTGTGGAAAGGCGCCAAGCCGGGCGAGCCGAGCTGGGAGTCGCCGTGGGGCGCCGGGCGTCCGGGCTGGCACATCGAATGCTCGGTTATGTCCACCTGCTGCCTGGGCGAGACTTTCGACATTCATGGCGGCGGCAGCGACCTGGAATTTCCGCACCACGAAAACGAAATCGCCCAGAGTGAAGCGGCCACCGGCAAGACCTACGCCAATGCCTGGATGCATTGCGGCATGATTCGCATCAATGGCGAGAAGATGTCCAAATCCTTGAACAACTTCTTCACCATCCGCGACGTGCTCGATAAGTACCATCCGGAAGTCGTGCGTTACCTGCTAGTGTCGAGCCACTACCGCAGCGCCATCAACTATTCGGAAGATAACCTCAAGGATGCCAAGGGTGCCCTGGAGCGTTTCTACCATGCGTTGAAAGGCCTGCCGAGCGTGCCACCTGCCGGTGGTGAAGCGTTCGTGGCACGGTTTACCGAAGTGATGAACGATGACTTCGGCACGCCGGAAGCGTGCGCGGTGCTGTTCGAGATGGTGCGTGAGATCAACCGCCTGCGCGAGAGCGATCTCGATGCGGCGGCCGGCTTGGCGGCGCGCTTGAAGGAACTGGCCAGCGTTCTGGGTGTGTTGCAGCTCGAAGCCGATGACTTCCTGCAGGCCGGTGCCGAAGGCCGCGTCGACGCTGCCGAGGTCGACGCGCTGATTCAAGCACGGCTCGCGGCGCGGGCCAACAAGGACTGGGCCGAATCCGACCGCATCCGCGACCAGCTCACTGCCATGGGCGTGGTGCTGGAAGACGGGAAGGGCGGGACGACCTGGCGTTTGGCGGACTAACATCTCTTAGAACGCGCAATACCCACTGTGGGAGCGAGCAAGCTCGCGATGGCGAAGTGTCAGACGAAAATTTTGTCGACTGATACATCCCATCGCGAGCAAGCTCGCTCCCACAGTTTTTTGCATTTCAATTGATTCTGACCGATCGCTCGACATCCCTGACGGGAGCCTTCCCATGCTTTTCCGTTGATCTGTCGCGGCCACCCATCTGCTGGCGTTTGCCTTCGAGTTCTGGGCAGTGCTGACCTTCGGCATGGCGCTGCGGCGCTGGCAGGTGGCGCGGATCAGCCACCTGCAAGCGTTGTTGCTGATCGTGATGGTCGTGGCGGCCACGGGCATGACCCGTGGCGTGCGCTTGGGCTGACCGGCGCTAGCGCCTGCTTCATCGCCATTAAAACGAAACGTCTGACAGCCATGGTGTGGGGCATGCCAGTAGTATCGGTTCCGGGTTGATTGGATTTACAAGGCGGGATTGGACAGGGTGCGGCTCGGTCGGCATGCATCTTTAGCCAGCCATTGCGGCGATGCAAACGGGCTGGCTGCGGACTGCGGCAGGGCTCAGGGCGTTTGCGGTTTGTCAGGGGCAGTGAGGCCGGCCTGGATGCGCTGATAAATTTCTTCGCGATGCACCGCAACGTTTTTCGGGGCGTTGATGCCGATCCGGACCTGTTGGCCGCTAACGCCCAGAATGGTGATCGTGATGTCGTCACCAATGTTTATGCTTTCACCGACTTTGCGGGTGAGTATCAGCATGGTGTTCTCCTTGATTGCTTTATAGGGCACCTGATTCAGACAGTGCAGATGTCGGTACTGCTTATAGATTAGTGCTAAGTGTCACAATGTGGGTGCCTCTTTCTGACGTGCAGATGCTGCATTAATTCCCAGGGTGCGACTATACAGAGACGTTGGAGAGGATTCTCGTGTTTTGCGCACTGTTTAGGGCGTTTCCGGCGAAACTGGATGCTAAAATCCTCGCTTCATGTCTTGCGGGGGAATCGTTGTGCGTAAATTGGCTTGGGTAATTGCGGTACTGGCGCTGGCGGGATGTGGGGAAGGGCGCGACGTCGAAGCACCCAAGCCGAAGCCGGCGGCGACCTCCACGCCGGCAGTCGCGGCGCCGCAGTGGGCTGTCGAGGTGCGAGGCCAGACGCCCCAGGCCGTCAGCGACCTGACGGGCTGGCTGATCGAGCACAGCTTCATGTCCAGTGTCGTCAGGGAAAATGGCAAGGATCGGGTCCTAGTCGGGCCGTTGGGTTCCGAGGCTGAAGCTCAGGCGAAACAGGAGCAGATCAATGCTGCGCTGGTACGAGCCAAGAAGCGCAACATCGAGACCTTGGTCGTGGACTTTCCGCCAGCACGATAATCAGACAAAACCAAACCTGTGGGAGCGAGCTTGCTCGCGATAGAGCCATTGCCAGTCAGCGTCAATGTTGCGGGTCCACCGCCGTCGCGAGCTCGCTCCCACAGTTGAGCTGTGCCGTTCGTATAGGCCAGGTCAGCCGCAGGCCTTCAGGTCCACCGGTCCGACGAATTCGTTTCCACGCCCCATCACGCATGCCACGCTCTGGTTGCGCTGGCGCTCCCACGGTTGCACCGGGTAGGTCTTGTCCCAGGCTTCGTACAGGCGCCGGTCCTGTTTGGAGAGCCGCAGGCCATATTGTTTGCTCATGTAAAAATAGGTCCTGGCGATCATCCCGCGGATGGAAGGGCGGGGCATGACTTTTTTGGCCTTGAAGTCCACCTGGGTGAGGCACGAGCCGTATTGGCCCTTCTGCACCGGCAACCAGCCGAAGCTGAAGTTGCTGCGATCGCCATTGACCTCGCCAATGCTGGGCACCAGGTTGTGAAGGTCGGCCTCGGCCCGTTGGTAGACCGGGTCGTAGCGAGTGCAGTTCTTGCGCCCACCTTGTTGCCAGCATTGACGCTGATGGCCGATATGCCAGGCCGGAACGATATGTTCCCACTCGATGCGGGCGGCGCGACTGGCGTTTTTGCGGGGTACATAACCGCAGGCGGCGAGATTCACGCGGTTGCCGGTGTATTTGCAGCCGCAGTAGAACTCGGTGGATTGGGGGGCATAGAGCTTCCAGGCGACTTTCTTGGCTTCGTTGAAGGTACGGGGCGCTCCAGCCTGTGCGCCCATGGCAACGAAGACGAGCAATAAAACCAGACAGCGGAAATTCATTATGCTCAATCTTCCTTCGGCACAACCCAGAAAACCTGCACGCCGCCATCGTCGCGATAGGCGAGGGTGACGTTGTCGTTCTCGTCGATTTCTGCCAGCAGGCGTTCCCATTCCTCCACCGGCTCATCGGGCAGGCGAAAGATCAGAGCGGCCTTGGCATTTTGTGCGGTGGGCGCGTTGATGATCTTCGAGACCCGTAGACCGAGTCGTGTATAGGAATCTAAGGGGGCAGTTGCAGCGGAGGGCATGGCCACAGGATTATCCTTATTAAGCTGTACGTGCATACAGTATTTAACCGTAGGCATTTACGCAACTGCTTAAATTTCAAGAAAATCGTCTGACAGCGCTTTTTTCATTTTGATGTAGGACGAAGGTGATTTTTTACCGGACCTGGTAATGGGCCCGTGGGGCGGACGATGAAAAAAGCGGTGCCCGACCGGGCTCGGTCGGGCGGGGGAAATCAATATTCCCAGAAAATTCGCTGCAACTCCTTGCTGTCCTGGGTCTTGGTCAGGGCAACCATTGCCAGGATACGGGCCTTTTGAGGATTCAAGTCGTGGGCTACGACCCAGTCGTATTTGTCGTCAGGCTGTTCGGCGTTTCGCAGTACGAAACCACCTGCGTTGGCGTGTGACGAACGAATGATCTGCACGCCTTCCTTGCGCAAGGCCTGCAACGAAGGGACGACGCGCGAAGACACCGAACCGTTGCCGGTGCCGGCGTGGATGATCGCCTTGGCGCCGGATTGGGCCAGGGCCTTGTACGCGGTGTCGCTGACGTTGCCGTAGGAGTAGGCAATTTCCACGTCCGGCAGGCTCTTGATGGTCTTGATGTCGAACTCCGAACCGGAGGTGTGGCGCTTGGCCGGCAGGCGGAACCAGTAGGATTTGCCTTCCACCACCATGCCCAGCGGGCCCCACGGGCTTTTGAATGCCTCGGTCTTGATGTTGATCATCTTGCTCACATCACGGCCCGACTGGATTTCATCGTTCATGGTCACCAGTACGCCCTTACCGCGCGCTTCCTTGCTGCTGGCGACCGCCACGGCGTTGTAGAGATTGAGCATGCCATCGGCAGACATTGCGGTGCCGGGCCGCATCGAGCCGACGACAATGATCGGTTTGTCGGTTTTCTCGACAAGATTCAGGAAATAAGCGGTCTCCTCCAGCGTGTCGGTGCCGTGGGTGATGACGATGCCGTCCACATCCTCGCTGTCGGCCAGCTCGGCGACACGGCGTCCCAGTTGCAAAAGGTTTTCGTTGGTGATGCTCTCCGATGCGATCTGCATCACCTGTTCGCCGCGCACGTTGGCCAACCGGCTGAGCTCCGGTACGCCGGCGATCAGTTGTTCGATACCGACCTTGGCTGCCTGGTAGGTGGCGCTGTTGGCGGAGCTCGCGCCGGCGCCGGCGATGGTGCCGCCCGTGGCGAGGATGACGACGTTGGAGAGCTTTTGCTCAACCGGGTTTTCTTTCGCCTGAAGGGCGCTGGGCAGGAGCAGCAAGAGGGCCAAAGCGCCCGGAACAAGAGTCTTTAAGGCAGATGTCATTATTTTTCTCTCTAGTCATGAGGATTCATCTAGATGCTCTGGCAGACCTGAATGCCGAGAGCACTCCTCTCAGAGCACGATCCGTACCACTGCTGCGCAAGCGTGGGTCTCCCTTCTAACGCCTTGAAAATCAAAACGATGTGTATTTAACGAGATGCCCCTTCGGTGGATGCATGGCCGGATTTCCGAACATCATGCTGTTTGCTGTTCGGTTAACCGGAGCAGAACGGTCTGAAGGAAGGTTGGGTTGTGAGGCTAAAGAAAACGCGCCAATGGACGATCTACCTTGTAGGAATTCATTCATGGAGCGAGACATGAGCTTTTCAATCGGCTTTCCAAATGCCGCCGCCGTCACCATCGGCGGTAAATCCGCAGCGACGTTGAATGCCTTGAGCGAGGCAACCGCCGATGCTGCCGACCAAGCCCTTGGCGAAACGCAAGCGCCCGGTAAGGTGCGCGCGAACCTGCATACCGACGCCGAGAGCAAGACCGAAAAAAGCGACAGCACCCAAAGCATCGCCATGAAAGTCCTGCTCAAGCGCATGCAAGAGCTACAGCAGCAACTGCGTGAGCAACAGCAGCAGCTCGCCGCTGCGCAGGCGCGTCCTTATTCCACGCCTGAAGCCAAGACTGCCGCGGTCATGGCCATCCAGGGACAGATCGCCGATACCACCGGTGCGCTGCAGGAAGTCACGGGCAGCTTGATCAAGGAATTGGCGAAGGATTCCAGTTCGGGGACGCTGGTCAACACCACGGCTTGATCCACAATGTTCCGGATAAAATCGGAGCGTTGACAAAACGCCGATGCTTTACCATAGTTCATTCCACGCAAACGTTTGCGCAGTCGTCGTATGACGATTTTTGCTCACAATAATCATAAAATCGGAGTGAACCCATGAAGCTGCCATTCGCTGGTCGCCTGCTCGCCGTTGCCATGCTCGCGACCGCATCCGCTGCGCTGCCTTTCTCCTCGGCGCTCGCCCAGACTCCCGAAAAACCCAAGGTTGCCCTGGTCATGAAATCCCTGGCCAACGAATTCTTCCTGACGATGGAGGATGGCGCCAAGGCTTATCAGAAAGAACACTCCGCCGACTTCGACCTGATCTCCAACGGGATCAAGGATGAAACCGACACCGCCAACCAGATCCGCATCGTCGAGCAAATGATCGTGTCCAAGGTCGACGCGCTGATCATCGCGCCTGCCGATTCCAAGGCCATGGTGCCGGTGATCAAGAAAGCCGTCGATGCCGGCATCACCGTGATCAATATCGACAATCAACTCGATCCAGCGGTGGTCAAGAGCAAGAACATCACCGTGCCTTTCGTAGGCCCTGACAACCGCAAGGGCGCTCGCCTGGTGGGCGAATACCTGGCCAAGGAGCTCAAGGCTGGTGACGAGGTGGGTATCATCGAAGGCGTGTCGACCACCACCAACGCCCAGGCGCGCACCGCGGGCTTCAAGGATGCGATGGAGGCCGCGCAGATCAAGGTCGTTTCCCTGCAATCGGGCGATTGGGAGATCAACAAGGGCAACCAGGTTGCCTCGTCGATGCTCAGCGAATACCCGAACATCAAGGCGCTGCTGGCCGGCAACGACAGCATGGCGGTAGGTGCGGTCTCGGCCGTGCGCGCTGCTGGCAAGGCGGGCAAGGTGCAAGTGGTCGGCTACGACAATATCAACGCCATCAAGCCGATGCTCAAGGACGGCCGTGTCCTGGCCACAGCCGACCAGTTCGCTGCCAAGCAGGCTGTGTTCGGCATCGAGACCGCATTGAAAATGCTCAAGGGCGAAAAAGTCGACAGCGGCGCCAACGGCGTTATCGAAACTCCGGTCGAGCTGGTGACCAAGCAGTAATCCTGGCGACACAACGGCGCTCGCCCGTCCGGGCGGGCGCATTGGAGAGTTTGTTATGTCCGTTCGCGACCCGAACGCTGTCCTGTGCGTCAGCGGTATCGGCAAGACCTATGCCCAGCCGGTACTGAGCGATATCAACCTGACGTTGATGCGCGGTGAAGTGCTGGCGTTGACCGGTGAAAATGGCGCCGGCAAAAGTACCTTGTCCAAGATCATCGGTGGGCTGGTCACGCCGACGACGGGGCAGATGCAGTTCCACGGGCAGGATTACCGTCCCGGCAGCCGGACCCAGGCGGAAGAGCTGGGCGTGCGCATGGTGATGCAGGAACTCAACCTGCTGCCGACTCTTTCCGTGGCCGAGAACCTGTTCCTCGACAACCTGCCCAGCCACGGCGGCTGGATCAGTCGCAAGCAATTACGCAAAGCGGCGATCGACGCCATGGCCCAGGTGGGGCTCGATGCAATCGATCCCGACACGCTGGTCGGTGAACTGGGCATCGGTCATCAGCAGATGGTCGAGATCGCCCGCAACCTGATCGGCGATTGCCATGTGCTGATTCTCGATGAGCCGACCGCGATGCTAACGGCCCGCGAAGTCGAAATGCTCTTCGAGCAGATCACCCGCTTGCAGGCCCGCGGCGTCTCGATCATTTATATCTCCCATCGCCTTGAGGAACTGGCGCGGGTGGCCCAGCGCATTGCGGTGCTGCGCGACGGCAACCTGGTCTGCGTCGAGCCGATGGCCAACTACAACAGTGAGCAGTTGGTGACGCTGATGGTCGGTCGGGAGCTGGGCGAGCATATCGACCTGGGCCCGCGCCAGATCGGCGCCCCCGCGCTGACCGTGAAGGGCCTGACCCGTTCCGACAAGGTCCGCGATGTGTCGTTCGAAGTTCGCAGCGGTGAAATCTTCGGTATTTCCGGGCTGATCGGGGCAGGGCGCACAGAGCTGTTGCGGTTGATCTTCGGCGCGGATGTAGCCGACAGCGGTACGGTGGCACTGGGCTCGCCAGCCAATGTGGTCAGCATCCGTTCCCCGGCCGATGCGGTGGCCCACGGCATTGCCTTGATCACCGAGGATCGCAAGGGCGAGGGCTTGCTGTTGAGCCAATCCATCGCCGCCAACATCGCGCTGGGCAACATGCCGGAGATATCCAGTGCGGGCCTGGTCAATGCCAGCGCGGAGCAGGCCTTGGCGCAGCGGCAGATCGACGCCATGCGCATCCGCAGTTCCAGCCCGACGCAGCTGGTGTCCGAATTGTCTGGCGGCAACCAACAGAAAGTGGTGATCGGCCGTTGGCTCGAACGCGATTGCTCAGTACTGCTGTTCGACGAGCCGACCCGTGGCATCGACGTCGGCGCCAAGTTCGATATTTATGCGTTGCTGGGTGAACTGACTCGCCAGGGCAAGGCGCTGGTCGTGGTCTCCAGTGACCTGCGGGAACTGATGTTGATTTGTGACCGGATCGGTGTGCTTTCCGCCGGGCGGCTGATCGACACATTCGAGCGCGACAGCTGGACCCAGGATGACTTGCTTGCCGCCGCGTTCGCCGGCTACCAGAAACGTGATGCGCTGCTCAACGAAGCGGCGCCTAGGGATCTCTCATGAAAACCGCACCTGCCGTCGGCAAATCCAATGGCAACTTTTATGGTCTGGGCACTTACCTGGGCCTGGCTGGCGCCTTGCTCGCCATGGTCGCGCTGTTCTCGGTCCTGAGCAGCCACTTTCTTTCCTACGACACCTTCAGCACCCTCGCCAATCAGATCCCCGATCTCATGGTGCTGGCGGTCGGCATGACCTTTATCCTGATCATCGGCGGCATCGATTTATCGGTGGGCTCGGTGCTGGCGTTGGCGGCTTCGACGGTCAGCGTGGCGGTGCTGGGCTGGGGCTGGAGCGTCTGGCCATCGGCCTTGCTTGGCATGGCCGTGGCCGCATTGGCGGGCACGGTCACCGGTTCGATTACCGTGGCATGGCGTATCCCGTCGTTCATCGTTTCGCTGGGTGTGCTGGAAATGGCCAGGGGCCTGGCGTACCAGATGACCGGCTCGCGGACCGCCTATATCGGCGACTCCTTCGCCTGGCTGTCCAATCCGATTGCCTTCGGTATTTCGCCTTCGTTCATCATCGCCTTACTGGTGATCTTCGTTGCCCAAGCGGTGTTGACCCGCACGGTGTTCGGGCGCTACCTGATTGGCATCGGCACCAATGAAGAAGCCGTGCGCTTGGCCGGCATCAACCCCAAGCCCTACAAGATCCTGGTGTTCAGCCTGATGGGCTTGTTGGCCGGTGTTGCGGCGCTGTTCCAGATTTCTCGCCTGGAAGCGGCGGACCCCAACGCAGGCTCGGGGCTCGAGCTGCAAGTCATCGCCGCCGTGGTCATCGGCGGCACCAGCCTGATGGGCGGGCGCGGCTCGGTCATCAGCACCTTTTTCGGCGTGCTGATCATTTCGGTGCTGGCGGCAGGCCTGGCCCAGATCGGCGCGACCGAGCCGACCAAACGCATCATCACCGGCGCGGTGATCGTGATTGCAGTGGTGCTCGATACGTACCGCAGCCAGCGCGCCAGTCGGCGGGCTTGAACCATGGCGACGATCAAGGATGTGGCGGCGCTTGCCGGGATTTCCTACACGACCGTGTCCCATGTGGTGAACAAGACGCGGCCGGTCAGTGACGAGGTGCGGCGCAAGGTCGAGGCCGCCATCGAACGGTTGGACTATGTGCCCAGCGCCGTGGCGCGCTCGCTCAAGGCCAAGACCACGGCCACCATTGGCCTGCTGGTGCCCAACAGCCTCAACCCGTACTTTGCCGAGCTGGCTCGGGGAATCGAGGATTACTGCGAGCGCAATGGCTACTGCGTGATCCTATGCAATTCCGACGACAACCCGGACAAGCAGCGCAGTTATCTGCGGGTGCTGCTGGAAAAACGTATCGACGGATTGATCGTGGCGTCGGCCGGGGGCGATGTCGGCCTGGCCGAGGGCCTGACCAACGTGCGTACGCCCATGGTGATCGTTGACCGTGGCCTCGATGGCGTCGATGCGGACCTGGTCCGTATCGACCATGAATATGGCGCGTACCTGGCCACCCGGCATCTGCTGGACCTGGGCCATCGCGACATTGCCTTCATTGGCGGGCCGGCGGACACCAGCGTGGCACAGATGCGCCTGGCGGGTTATTGCCGTGCGCTGAAGGAGGCGGGGATCGAGCTGCCCGTCGAGCGCATGCTCGAGAGCGATTTCACCAGCATCGGCGGTTACCGTGCGGCGGCCCAATTGCTTGGGCAACGGCCGCCCAGCGCGATTTTCGCGGCCAACGACATGATCGGCATCGGTGCATTGCGCGCCGCCGCCGAACGCAATGTGCGCGTGCCCAGTGAGCTGTCGATCATCGGTTTCGACGATATTCAGATGAGCCGTTATGTCTACCCGGCGCTGACCACTGTGGGGCAGTCGATCCTGGACCTGGGCGAGATGGCGGCCGAGGTGTTGCTGCGGCGCATCGCAACGCCGGGGCTTGCCACTGACCAGCGGATCGTGACGCCCAGCATTGTCTTGCGAGAATCGACTGCACCGGTGCCCGGTACATTCGCCCAATACCGCTGAACCGAATTGATGAGTAATGATGTATGCCAGCAAAAGTAGTGGTGATAGGCAGCCTGAACATGGACCTGGTGACGCGCGCGCCGCGTCTGCCTCGTGGTGGGGAAACCCTGATTGGCGAGTCGTTTTCCACCATCCCGGGGGGCAAGGGCGCCAACCAGGCGGTGGCCGCCGCGCGCCTGGGTGCGCAAGTGTCCATGGTCGGTTGCGTCGGCAATGACGCCTATGGACAGCAGTTGCGTGGCGCGCTGCTCGCCGAGGGCATCGATTGCCAGGCGGTCAGCGTGGTGGAGGGCTCCAGTGGCGTGGCGCTGATCGTGGTCGATGACAACAGCCAGAACGCGATCGTCATCGTTGCCGGCGCCAACGGTGAGCTGACGCCCGGCGTCCTCGATGGTTTTGATGCGGTGCTGCAAGGCGCCGATGTCATTATCTGCCAACTGGAAGTGCCGGACGCCACCGTAGGGCATGCGCTCAAGCGCGGCCATGAGCTTGGCAAGATTGTCATTCTCAATCCGGCGCCGGCCTCCCGTGCCCTGCCGGGCGACTGGTACGCCTATGTCGACTACCTGATCCCCAACGAAAGCGAAGCGATGGTCCTCAGTGGCCTGGCCGTGGATTCCCTGGAGACCGCCGAAGCCGCCGCGACGCAGTTGCTCGCGGCGGGTGCCGGCAAAGTCATCGTAACGCTGGGTGCCCAAGGGTTGCTGTTCGCCAACGGAGCGAGCTTCGAACACTTCCCCGCGCCGCGGGTCAAGGCGGTTGACACCACCGCGGCAGGCGATACGTTCGTCGGCGGTTTCGCGGCGGCCCTGGCGAACGGTAAGGACGAAGTCGAGGCCATTCGTTTCGGGCAGGTCGCCGCTGCGCTGTCGGTCACTCGCGCGGGCGCCCAGCCCTCTATTCCTGCATTGTCGGAAGTTCAGGCGTTCGAATCATGAAAAAGACTCCTTTGTTGAACATCGCCCTGTCACGCCTGGTCGCTTCCCTTGGGCATGGCGACAAGGTGGTGATTGGTGATGCCGGGCTGCCGGTGCCGCCACACGTCGAACTTATCGACCTTGCGTTGACCCATGGCGTCCCCGATTTTGTCAGTACCTTGAACGTGCTGCTCAGCGAGATGCAGGTCGAAAGCCATGTATTGGCGCAGGAAATTATCGACAAGCAACCGTCAGCCCTGGCGACGTTGGAGGCGTTGAATGCCGAAGGCGTCTTAGGCGCGCGGGCGTTGGTCAGCCATGAGCAGTTCAAGGTGCTTACTCGCGAAGCGAGGGCGGTCATTCGCACCGGAGAATGCTCACCGTACTGCAACGTGGTGCTGATCGCAGGCGTCACGTTCTAGATATTCACAACCTGCACAAGGAGTGCGCCATGCACCGCTATGCTCAAAAAATGCATCAACTGTTGCGGAGTCTGCTGCTTTTGTCATTCATCACGGCTACAAGCGCCCAGGCGGCGGAGAAGATCGACTTGATCATCGACACCGATCCGGGCGCCGATGATGTGGTTGCGCTGTTGTTCGCGCTAGCATCCCCCGAGGAGTTGCACGTTCGCGCGTTGACCACCGTGGCGGGGAACGTGCGCCTGGACAAGACTTCCCGCAATGCGCGCCTGGCCCGTGAGTGGGCGGGTCGCGAAGAGGTGCCGGTCTATGCCGGCGCGCCGAAACCGTTGATGCGCACGCCCATCTACGCGGAAAACATCCACGGCAAGGAGGGTTTGTCGGGTGTCACGGTGCACGAGCCGAAGAAAGGCTTGGCCGAGGGTAATGCCGTCAATTACCTGATCGACACGCTTAAGGCGGCCAAGCCCCACAGCATCACCATTGCCATGCTCGGCCCGCAGACGAACCTGGCCTTGGCGTTGGTCCAGGAACCCGGGATCGTTCAGGGGATCAAGGAGGTGGTGATCATGGGTGGCGCGCACTTCAACGGCGGCAATATCACGCCGGTGGCCGAATTTAATTTATATGCCGATCCTCAGGCGGCGGAGATCGTCGCCAAAAGCGGTGTGAAGCTGACCTACCTGCCCTTGGACGTGACTCACAAGATCCTTACCAGCGAGACACGCCTGAAGCAGATCGCTGCGCTGAACAACAACGCGAGCAAGTTGGTCGGCGATATTCTCAACGAATACGTCAAGGGCGACATGGAGCACTACGGCATGACGGGCGGGCCGGTGCACGATGCAACCGTGGTCGCCTACCTTCTCAAGCCGCAGCTGTTTAGCGGGCGCGCGGTCAACCTTGTGGTGGACAGCCGTGAAGGCCTGACTTTCGGCCAGACCGTCGTCGATTGGTACGACGGCCTGAAAGCGCCAAAAAACGCTTTTTGGGTGAAGGATGGCGATGCCCAGGGGTTCTTCGATCTGCTGACCGAGCGATTGGCGCGGCTCAAGTAACGCATCTCAAGGCAACCCCGCAGGCGTCTGCCTGCGGGAACCTTATACAGTTGTCTCGATGATGCTCGGATAGCGCTCGAACGCTTGCTTGACGAAGTTCTGCGCGGCCTGCGTCCCGAGTTCTTTCACCAGCAACTCGATGCTGAGGATCGCCAGTTCTTCCGGGCTGCCTGGGCTGTACGAGCTGTGGCCCTGCGCCCATTTTGCATTGATGGTGGCTTCGATGCTGACGATGCTCATGTCGGGGGCTCGCAGGTTGGGAAATCTGTAGGCTGAGTTAAGCATTTTTGGAGTGGGTTTGGCAGTGCGACTTAGGCATCAGGCGAGCACTGTGCGACACTCGGTTTTTTATTTTTCCCGGGGGCTCCTACGTGCAGATCGATTTGAAGGATCCTGAGGCGTTCACCCTTGAGGCCGTGCGTGATTTGCTCGCGTCCGCCAGTGATGACGAACATACCCAGTTGCGTGTGACCAAGGCTGGCATTGCCTATCTTTCCTCGGGTGTCGTAGGCGGTGCCGACATCGCAGGTTTGTTGTTTCGGCTTGAAACCTGGGCGAAGGGTTCGGGGTATGTCGGAAACGTTGCGGCGAGCGATGAGGTTTGGGTGATGCAAATCTACAATGCATTGAAAGACAACTGGCCGAACCCGCCCTTCGATTACATCGACATCTACTGAGCGCCATTCATATTCAGTCACGATTGAGCGGTGAACAGCTGGGCAGGGCTCAGGCAAACTGCCGTTTTTCCAGATGAGGGCACCATGATGGCCTTGGCGTTGAAACCAAGTTTCGTTTGGGTTGTCGCACGCTCTCTGCTATTTCACTGAAAAAGGAGGCTTCATGCCTTGGAAGCTCGCGTCACTGAGTACTTTGCTGGCCGCTGCGCTCTTGAGCGGTTGCAGCAGCACCTCTGAATCGACCCCTGATCCCGTGACGGCCGAAACCGGGCATAGTCGCTGCGAGGCGAAGGCTGCCGAGTTCGCGATTGGCAAGCAGGCCTCGCCCCAGTTGCTGGAGCAGGCGCGGAGCCGTTCCGGCGCGCAAAACGCCCGTATTCTCAAGCCCAACGACATGGTGACGCTTGAGTACCGCTCCGATCGCTTGAACCTCAATACCGATGCCAACCTGGTGGTCAACCGGGTCAATTGCGGCTGATTGGTTTTAAGCTGACCATAAAAAACCCCGTCACATGGACGGGGTTTTTTTAGCGCGCCGGGAAATTACTCTGGGCGAACTTGTGCAGCTTGCATACCCTTTTGGCCTTTCTCAGCCACGAAGGAAACAGTCTGGCCTTCTTTCAGGCTTTTGAAACCGTCGCTTTCGATAGCTTTGAAGTGTACGAACAGGTCGTCACCGCCACCTTGAGGAGTGATGAAGCCGAAGCCTTTTTCATCGTTGAACCATTTAACGGTGCCGGTTTGGCGATTAGACATGGTGTATCTCCAAGAAACATATATTTTCAGTGTACTGTGCTGCTCAGGCCAACTGGGCACACCCGGGTATCATAGTCGAAATGTTCGATTTGGGAGCCCCCCGGACGAGCTGTTTGCCAATCAGTCGTGTTTTCTTTACCGTCTGAACGGGCTGGAAGCCCCGGTTTCAAAGGCTTTCAGCCGAACGTAAAGACGATAAAAAAAGCTGAAAAACCTGCAAAAATCGTAGGAAAAAGCGCTTATTCAAGCCTTTTTACCCCTGTCGGGCGCCTTCCTGACGCCCAAACCGTCATTTTTTCGCAGGCGGATTCGCCTTGCATTTGGCGATCTGGCCGAGGGCTTTCTGTTGCAGTTCAGGGGTGGCCTTGTTGTCCATCAGAGCCTGGATATCACTGGCCGGATAGGATTTGATGGCGTCGGCGCCACAGGCGCAGTGTGACTTGGCCGCTGCCGCGCCGATCTGTGGCGTTGCCGCCTGGGTGCACTGGGCCATGTATTTTTCGCGCTCGCCCTTTGGCCAGTCGGCATGGGCGGCAATCGGGAGCAGCAGGGCGAGGGGGGCGACTACTGCGAATAACGTATTCAGACGCATGCTGAGATGCTCCTTTCGGGTCGATGTCTTGGTATCTGAGGGGTTGCGGGCGCTTCAGTTCAGCACTTTGGCATAAAAGCCCCGCTTTTACGTTCGCTTCAACGCGAGCGCGGCGATGACCGTTCATCTGTGTTAGCATGCCGGGGTCGGGTATTTTCAGGCTCCGGATGACGACAGGTCCCGGCGGCGGCAAATGTTCGATTAACCCTGATTTGAATCCCAGTCACTCTGGTTCGGTTTTCCCGGTTGGCCGCAAGGCTCCTGCCGCTGTAAGGCAGGCGTTCGTCATTGAATGGCCTGGACTGGATCTTGTACTGGCTCATCCCAACCCACGTGACCTTTGGTAGGGGTCACCACTAGGAGAGGAGGCGCCATGCCAACTATTACTCTTCCCGACGGCAGTCAACGTTCATTCGACCACCCGGTTTCCGTAGCCGAGGTCGCCGCATCCATTGGCGCGGGCCTGGCCAAGGCCACCCTGGCCGGCAAGGTCAACGGCAAACTGGTCGACGCCAGCGATGTCATCGACAGCGATGCCACGCTGCAAATCATCACGCCCAAGGATGAAGAGGGGCTGGAGATCATTCGTCACTCCTGCGCGCACCTGGTCGGTCATGCGGTCAAGCAGCTGTACCCGAGCGCGAAGATGGTCATCGGGCCGGTCATCGACGAAGGCTTCTATTACGACATCGCCTTCGAGCGTCCTTTTACCCCGGACGACATGGCCGCGATCGAGCAGCGCATGCAGCAGCTGATCGAGAAAGATTACGACGTCATCAAGAAAGTCACCCCGCGCGCCGAAGTCATCGAAGTCTTCAAGGCCCGTGGCGAGGACTACAAGCTGCGTCTGGTGGAAGACATGCCGGACGAGCAGGCCATGGGCCTGTACTACCACGAAGAATACGTCGACATGTGCCGCGGCCCGCACGTGCCGAACACGCGTTTCCTGAAATCCTTCAAGCTGACCAAGCTGTCCGGCGCCTACTGGCGTGGCGACGCGAAGAACGAACAGTTGCAGCGCGTCTACGGCACGGCCTGGGCGGACAAGAAGCAGCTGGCGGCCTACATCCAGCGTATCGAAGAGGCTGAGAAGCGCGATCACCGCAAGATCGGCAAGCGCCTGGGCCTGTTCCATACCCAGGAAGAATCCCCGGGCATGGTGTTCTGGCACCCGAACGGCTGGACTCTGTACCAGGTGCTGGAACAGTACATGCGCCAGGTCCAGCGTGAGAACGGCTACCTCGAAATCAAGACGCCGCAAGTGGTCGACCGCAGCCTCTGGGAGAAATCCGGGCATTGGGCCAACTACGCCGACAACATGTTCACCACCCAGTCGGAAAACCGCGACTACGCCATCAAGCCAATGAACTGCCCGTGCCACGTGCAGGTATTCAACCAGGGCCTGAAGAGCTATCGCGAGCTGCCGATGCGCCTGGCCGAGTTCGGTGCTTGCCACCGTAACGAGCCATCGGGTGCGCTGCACGGCATCATGCGCGTGCGGGCATTCACTCAGGACGACGCGCACATTTTCTGCACTGAAGAGCAGATGCAGGCTGAATCCGCCGCGTTCATCAAGCTGACCATGGACGTCTACCGGGACTTCGGCTTCACCGAAGTTGAAATGAAGCTGTCCACTCGTCCGGAAAAACGCGTCGGTTCCGACGAACTGTGGGATCGCGCCGAGGCCGCCCTGGCCGCCGCCCTCGACAGCGCGGGGCTTGCGTACGAGCTGCAGCCGGGCGAGGGCGCATTCTACGGTCCGAAGATTGAATTCTCGTTGAAAGATTGCCTTGGCCGCGTCTGGCAATGTGGTACCTTGCAGCTCGATTTCAACCTGCCGATCCGTCTGGGCGCTGAATATGTGTCCGAAGACAACAGCCGCAAGCACCCGGTCATGCTTCACCGCGCGATCCTCGGTTCCTTCGAGCGTTTCGTCGGGATCCTGATCGAGCATTACGAGGGTGCGTTCCCCGCGTGGCTGGCGCCGACCCAGGCAGTGATCATGAATATCACTGATAAACAGGCAGATTTTGCCGCCGAAGTCGAAAAAACTCTCAATCAAAGCGGATTTCGTGCCAAGTCCGACTTGAGAAATGAAAAGATCGGCTTTAAAATCCGCGAGCATACTTTGCTCAAGGTTCCCTTTCTCTTGGTTATTGGAGATCGGGAGGTCGAGATGCAGACTGTCGCTGTGCGTACTCGTGAAGGTGCTGACCTGGGCTCGATGCCCGTCGCCGAATTCGCCGAGTTTCTCGCGCAAGCGGTTTCCCGGCGTGGTCGCCCAGATTCGGAGTAATTATTATTAAGCGTGAAATGAGACAAGATAAACGAGCTGCACCGAAAGCCCCGATCAACGAGAATATCTCGGCACGCGAGGTTCGGTTAATTGGCGCTGATGGCGAGCAGATTGGCATCGTCTCGATTGATGAAGCGCTTCGTATTGCTGAAGAAGCCAAGCTTGATCTGGTGGAAATTTCCGCGGACGCAGTCCCACCCGTTTGCCGGGTGATGGACTATGGCAAGTCGATCTTCGAAAAGAAGAAGCAGATTGCCGCGGCGAAGAAAAACCAGAAGCAGATTCAGGTAAAAGAAATCAAGTTTCGTCCAGGGACGGAGGAAGGGGATTACCAGGTAAAACTGCGCAACCTGGTACGTTTCCTGAGTGACGGGGACAGGGCCAAGGTATCCTTGCGATTCCGCGGCCGTGAGATGGCCCACCAGGAGCTGGGGATGGAACTCCTCAAGCGGGTTGAACAAGACCTGCTCGAGTACGGTTCGGTCGAACAGCATCCTAAGATGGAAGGACGCCAGCTGATCATGGTCATCGCCCCGAAAAAGAAGAAGTAATCACCAGGGCACGGCAGGCCTTGCGATTATGTTTATCAACTGAATGCGGAGTATCCGAACATGCCAAAGATGAAAACTAAAAGTGGTGCTGCTAAGCGGTTTCTGAAAACTGCTAACGGCATCAAGCACAAGCACGCTTTCAAGAGCCACATCCTGACCAAAATGTCGACCAAGCGTAAGCGTCAACTGCGCGGTAGCAGCTTGCTGCATCCGTCTGACGTGGCAAAAGTCGAGCGCATGCTGCGCCTTCGTTAATTTTTGGATCAAGAATAGAGGAAGTAACTCATGGCTCGTGTAAAGCGTGGCGTCATTGCCCGTAAGCGTCACAAGAAAATTATGAAACTTGCTAAAGGCTACTACGGTGCGCGTTCCCGCGTATTCCGTGTTGCCAAGCAAGCCGTAATCAAGGCAGGCCAATACGCCTACCGTGACCGTCGTCAGAAAAAACGTCAGTTCCGCGCTCTGTGGATCGCTCGTATCAACGCTGGTGCTCGTACCTACGGTCTGTCCTACAGCCGTTTCATCGCCGGCCTGAAAAAAGCGTCCATCGAGATCGACCGTAAGGTTCTGGCTGATCTGGCAGTGAACGAAAAAGCGGCGTTTGCTGCGATTGTCGAGAAAGCTAAAGCCACCTTGGCTTAAGTACCCCCGGCAGTCACCGGGGCTCACCTCTGTGGGCCCGGGTGCCAAACGTCATAAATAGGGGAAGAGCCTTAAAGCTCTTCCCCTATTTTGTATCTGGAGTCTGTACATGGAAAACCTGGACGCGCTGGTCGCTCAAGCACTAGAGGCTGTGCAAAGCGCTGAAGATATCAATGCCCTGGAGCAAATCCGGGTTCACTACCTTGGCAAGAAAGGCGAGTTGACTCAGGTGATGAAGACCCTGGGGAACCTGCCGGCCGAAGAGCGTCCGCAGGTTGGTGCGCTGATCAACGTCGCCAAGGAACGTGTCACAGAAGTCCTCAATGCGCGCAAGGCGCTGTTCGAGGAGGCGGACCTGGCGGCCAAGCTCGCGGCCGAATCCATCGACGTGACCCTGCCTGGCCGTGGCCAGACTTCCGGTGGCCTGCATCCGGTGACCCGGACGCTGGAACGCATCGAGCAGTTCTTCACCCGCATCGGCTATGGCATTGCCGAGGGTCCTGAGGTCGAAGACGATTACCACAACTTCGAGGCGCTCAACATCCCAGGCCACCACCCGGCCCGGTCGATGCATGACACCTTCTATTTCAATGCGAACATGTTGTTGCGCACCCATACCTCTCCGGTACAGGTCCGCACCATGGAGTCGCAGCAGCCGCCGATCCGCATCGTCTGCCCAGGCCGTGTGTACCGTAGCGACTCCGATATCACCCATTCGCCGATGTTTCATCAGGTCGAAGGCCTGCTGGTGGATCGCGACATCAATTTCGCTGACCTGAAAGGGACTATCGAAGAGTTCCTGCGGGTGTTCTTCGAAAAAGAACTGGCCGTGCGCTTCCGCCCTTCGTATTTCCCGTTCACTGAGCCATCGGCCGAAGTCGACATGGAATGCGTGATGTGCAGCGGCAAGGGCTGCCGCGTCTGCAAGCAGACGGGCTGGCTGGAAGTCATGGGTTGCGGCATGGTTCACCCGAACGTGCTGCGCATGTCCGGGATCGATCCGGAAGAATTCTCGGGCTTTGCCTTCGGCATGGGCGTGGAACGCTTGGCCATGCTGCGTTACGGCGTGAACGACTTGCGTCTGTTCTTCGACAACGACTTGCGGTTCCTCGCGCAATTTCGCTAGTCGTAACGAACCTTTAGGAGAGCAGGATGAAATTCAGTGAACAATGGCTGCGCGGCTGGGTTAGCCCGCAGGTAAGCCAGGACGAGCTGGTTGCTCGCCTGTCGATGGCCGGTCTTGAGGTCGATAGCGTGACGCCGGCCGCCGGCGCATTCAGTGGCGTGGTGGTGGGGGAGGTGCTGAGCACCGAACAACACCCTGACGCGGACAAGCTGCGGGTTTGCCAGGTCAGCAGTGGCGGGGAAACGTTCCAGGTCGTATGCGGTGCACCAAACGTGCGTCCCGGCCTGAAGATCCCGTTTGCCATGATCGGTGCAGAACTGCCGGGTGACTTCAAGATCAAGAAAGCCAAGCTGCGCGGTGTCGAGTCCAACGGCATGTTGTGCTCCCAAGCCGAATTGCAGGTTGGCGAAGGCAACGACGGCCTGATGGAGTTGCCGGCGGATGCGCCGGTCGGCAAGGATTTTCGTGAATACCTGGGCCTGGACGATGCGAGCATCGAAGTCGACCTGACGCCGAACCGTGGCGACTGCCTGTCAGTGGCTGGCCTGGCCCGTGAAGTCGGCGCGTTGTACGCCACCCCGGTCACTCGCCCGGTGGTTGCGAGTGTCCCGGCCGTGCATGACGAAGTCCGTCCGATCGAAGTCTTGGCGCCGAGCGCATGCCCGCGTTACCTGGGCCGCGTGATCCGCAATGTTGACCTGTCCAAGCCGACCCCGCTGTGGATGGTCGAGTGCCTGCGACGCTCCGACGTGCGCAGCATCGACGCGGCTGTCGACATTACCAACTATGTAATGCTTGAGCTGGGTCAGCCGCTGCACGCATTCGATCTCGCCGAAATCAACGGCGGCATCCGCGTGCGCATGGCTGAAGAAGGTGAAAAGCTGGTGCTGCTCGATGGCCAGGAAGTGGCCTTGCGCAGCGATACGCTGGTGATTGCCGACCATACCCGCGCCCTGGCGATTGCAGGCGTGATGGGCGGCGAGCACAGTGGCGTCTCCGCCACGACCCGTGATGTATTCCTTGAAAGCGCCTTCTTCGACCAGATCGCCGTCGCCGGCAAGGCTCGTTCCTACGGCCTGCACACCGACGCCTCGCACCGCTATGAGCGTGGCGTGGATTGGCAACTGGCCCGTGAAGCCATGGAACGCGCCACTGGCCTGCTGCTGGAAATCACCGGTGGCGAAGCCGGCCCGATCATCGAAACCGTCAGCGAACAGCACCTGCCGAAGATCGCGCCGGTGACGCTGCGTGCCCAGCGCATCACCCAGATGCTCGGCATGGAAATGGACCCGGCCGAAGTCGAGCGTCTGCTCAACGCCTTGGGCCTGACCGTCCGGGCCGAGGGGGAAGGGCAGTGGCAGGTCGAAGTGCCAAGCCATCGCTTCGATATCAGCCTGGAAGTCGACCTGATCGAAGAGCTGGCCCGCTTGTACGGCTACAATCGCCTGCCGGTCCGCTATCCCCAGGCTCGCCTGGCCCCGCAAGCCAAGGCAGAGGCCCGCAGTGACCTGCCGGAGCTGCGTCGCCTGCTGGTGGCTCGTGGGTATCAGGAAGCGATCACCTACAGTTTCATCGATCCGCGTCAGTTCGAATTGTTCAGCCCAGGTGTTGAGCCACTGCTGTTGGCCAACCCGATCTCCAATGACATGGCCGCGATGCGCTCCTCCCTGTGGCCGGGCCTGATCAAGTCGCTCCAGCACAACCTGAATCGCCAGCAGGACCGCGTACGCCTGTTCGAAAGCGGTCTGCGTTTTGTCGGTCAATTGGACGGCCTGAAGCAAGAGCCAATGCTGGCCGGTGTCGTTTGCGGCAGCCGCCTGCCGGAAGGCTGGGCCCAAGGGCGTGATGGCGTGGATTTCTTCGACGTCAAGGCCGACGTGGAAGCGGTGCTGGGCTTTGCTGGTGCGCTCGGCGCGTTCACCTTCGTGCCTGGCAAGCATCCGGCGCTGCACCCGGGTCAGACCGCGCGCATCGAGCGAGACGGTCGTGAAGTCGGTTATGTCGGCGCGATCCACCCTGAGTTGTCGAAGACGCTGGGTCTTGATCGTCCAGTCTTCGTTTTCGAGCTGGTCCTGGCTGAAGTCGCCCAAGGAAAAATGCCGAAATTCCAGGAGTTATCGCGCTTTCCTGAAGTGCGTCGCGACCTTGCCTTGATAGCCGATGTCGGCGTTGCATCCAGTGCCGTACTGGCAGTAATCCGTGAAAATGCAGGCGAATGGCTGACGGACCTCAGGCTATTTGACGTGTATCAAGGTAAAGGCATTGATCCGCATAGAAAAAGCCTTGCAGTCGGCTTGACCTGGCAGCATCCATCGCGCACTCTTAATGACGATGAGGTGAATACCGCAACGCAGAATATCCTCACCTCGCTCGAACACAGGTTGAACGCCACGTTAAGGAAGTGACGTATGGGGGCTCTGACGAAAGCTGAGATGGCGGAACGTCTGTATGAGGAGTTGGGCCTGAATAAACGGGAGGCCAAAGAATTGGTCGAACTGTTTTTCGAAGAAATCAGGCACGCTCTCGAAGACAACGAGCAGGTCAAATTGTCCGGATTCGGCAATTTCGACCTTCGGGACAAACGCCAGCGGCCTGGCCGCAATCCGAAAACGGGAGAAGAAATCCCGATCACGGCTCGCCGTGTGGTCACCTTTCGTCCAGGGCAGAAGTTGAAGGCCCGAGTTGAGGCTTATGCTGGAACCAAGTCATAACGACGAACTACCCGTCATCCCGGGCAAACGCTACTTCACCATTGGTGAAGTCAGCGAGCTGTGTGCGGTTAAACCGCACGTGCTGCGCTATTGGGAGCAGGAGTTTCCTCAACTCAATCCGGTCAAGCGCCGCGGAAACCGACGGTATTATCAGCGCCAGGACGTGCTGATGATCCGGCAGATCCGCGCGCTGCTGTACGACCAGGGGTTCACCATCGGCGGAGCGCGCCTGCGCCTCTCCGGTGACGAGGCCAAGGACGATACAACCCAGTACAAACAGATGATCCGCCAGATGATCGCCGAGCTCGAAGATGTACTGGTGGTGCTCAAGAAATAAATTTCTGCTTTTAAATACTTCCAGTTTTCAAAAGCTTGCGATATATTCCTGAGCGTTCCGTTGAGAAGCGGAACAAGATTCACGCCTAGTCGGGGCGTAGCGCAGTCCGGTAGCGCACTAGCATGGGGTGCTAGGGGTCGAGTGTTCGAATCACTCCGTCCCGACCATACAATCCAAAAGGGTTGCGAGATTTAATCTCGCGACCCTTTTTTTATGGTTGTTCCCAACCCCTCAATACAACGGCTTCAGATGAATCTCAGGCCATGCGTGATAAGCCTAGACGCCCACCCTGGACCAGAACTCTTCCGCGGATTGGCTAAGTGGCGCCGTCGGGCGGGTCAGGTGAATTTCCAGTGGGATATCCCAACTCTCGTCCAATGCCCTGACTAAGCGCCCGTCCAGTATCTCCTGCTCGGTGAGGCTTTTGGGTAGCCACGCGACTCCTTTGCTTTCCAGTGCCATCGACATCAGCACCGCCGCGAGGTGGCTGCTGAAGAGGGGCTTGAGGTGGAGGTAGTCTTCCTTGCCCTGCAATCGATGAGCAACGATGCGCCCCAATCCTGATTCATGGGTGTAGGCGAGGTAGGGCAGTGCCGCTGGGGAGGTGCCAAAGTTGGCAGAAGCACTCGCCAAGGGAACCAGGACGTCTTCGCCAACTTTCTTACCCGTGAACTGGTCAGGCGCCAGCAACGGGGGAACGTCGGGATGGCGGTGACAGAGCAGAAACTGAACCTGTCCGTGTATCAGCATTTGCTCACAGACGGCCATGCTACCTGAATGCAACTGCACGGCCTCGATGGGGGCGCCGTGTTCTGCGCCGCGAAGCCATCTTGGGAAAAAGGTAAACGACAGGGAATGGGTTGCAGCGAACTGCAGTGATCTGGCGGCCATTCCCGCCACTTCCTGAGCCTCGTTGCGCATTCGGTACAAGCGCCGCGCGGCTTCCTGGGCGCTCGGCAATATTTGCCTCCCCGCTTCGGTCAGCGTCGCGCCATGAGGCGTGCGGATGAACAACTGTACGCCCATCCAATTTTCCAACGAGCGCACTCTGCGACTGAACGCTGGCTGAGTGACGTGCCGCGCTTCAGCCGCCCGAACAAAGCTCCCATATTCCGCGAGTGCTGAAAGGTCTTCGAGCCAAACGAGTTCCAAGGGCCATGCCTCCTGTGCATAGGGTGCGGCATTAATAGCATTGGGCTGGAAAGGTCGCAAAGCCTAACGTGGGGCTACAAACAACAAGAGGAACCTCTCATGCGCATCGTCGATATTCGTGAAAAAACCGTTTCCATTGCGTCCCCAATCGCCAACGCCTACATCGACTTCTCCAAAATGACCTGCTCGGTCGTCGCTGTGGTCACGGATGTGATTCGCGATGGCAAACCCGTGATCGGATACGGTTTCAACTCCAATGGCCGCTACGGCCAGGGTGCCCTGATGCGTGATCGTTTCCTGGCGCGTGTCACCGAAGCTGAGCCCGACTCCCTTGTCGATCATGAAAACGACAACCTGGATCCGTTCGCGATCTGGAAGACCCTGATGACTAACGAGAAGCCAGGCGGACACGGAGAGCGCTCCGTCGCAGTTGGCACCATCGACATGGCCGTATGGGATGCCGTCGCCAAGATTGAAGGCAAACCGCTCTATCGTCTGCTGGCTGACCGCTACCGCAATGGCGTGGCGGATGACAAGGTCTGGGTCTATGCAGCGGGTGGCTACTACTACCCTGGCAAGGATCAGACAAAGCTCAAGGCGGAAATGCAGAGCTATCTGGATCGTGGCTACGATGTGGTCAAGATGAAGATCGGTGCGGTGCCACTGGACGAAGACATCCGTCGCATCGAAGCGGTACTTGAAGTGGTGGGGGACGGTCGTCGATTGGCGGTCGACGCCAATGGTCGCTTCGATCTTCAGACGGGTATCGCTTACGCGCAAGCCATCAAAAAGTACAACCTCTTCTGGTACGAAGAGGTCGGTGATCCGCTTGACTACGCATTGCAGGCTGAGCTGGCCAATCACTATGAATTGCCCATGGCAACCGGTGAAAACCTGTTCTCCCACCAGGATGCTCGCAACTTGTTGCGCCACGGTGGCATGCGGCCCGATCGCGACTTCCTCCAATTCGACTGCGCACTGTCTTATGGCCTCGTGGAATACCTGCGCACCCTTGAAGTCATGGAAGAGCTGGGCTGGTCTTCCCGTCGCGTAGTGCCCCATGGCGGTCATCAGATGTCCCTGAACATCGCAGCCGGCCTGCACCTGGGCGGTAACGAATCATACCCAGACGTGTTCCAGCCATTCGGTGGGTTCGCCGATGGGATCAAGGTGGAAAACGGCTACGTCGGTCTGCCGGATATTCCGGGTGTGGGATTCGAAGCCAAGTCTGCCTTGTATGCAGTCATGCGTGAGCTGGGCGAAGGCTGATCACCCTCAAGCTGCGGCCTGCGAGAGCAGGCCGCAGAACCAGGCGCCGACCACCGGCGCCAGCCCACAGCCCATCACAAAAATAAAATGAGGTGCTTCCGTGGAAAATTCCAAGTCCCGCTGGTATAGCCAGCTGTACGTGCAAGTGCTGATCGGTATCGTGATCGGCGCAGCAATCGGTTACTTCGTTCCTGATATCGGAGCCAAGCTCCAACCCTTTGCCGATGGCTTCATCAAACTGATAAAGATGCTATTGGCACCCATTATTTTCGGCACTGTCGTGGTCGGCATAGCGAAGATGGGCGACATCAAGGAAGTCGGCCGGATCGGTGTGAAGGCATTGATCTACTTCGAAATCCTGTCCACCATTGCTCTGGTTGTCGGTCTTATCGTCGTCAACATCGTGAAGCCTGGCGTGGGTATGAACATCAATGCCAGCGCGCTTGATGCAAGTGCTATTGGCAAATACAGCCAAGTTGCGAATGAACAGGGCGGCACCGTTGAGTTCTTCCTCAATATCATCCCGCAGACTTTCATTGGTGCGTTCTCCAATGGCGTCATGCTTCAGGTCATCCTGCTTTCGGTATTGATGGGAGTCGCCCTGGTTCAAATGGGCGAAACCAGCAAGCCGTTGATCAACACCATTGACCTGTTCTTGCAAGGTCTCTTCAAGATAGTTGCGATGGTCATGCGCTTGGCGCCGATTGGTGCTGGGGCCGGTATGGCATTCACTATCGGCAAATACGGAATTGGGACCTTGTTCTCACTCGGACAACTGCTTGTCGCGCTCTATGTCACGACGTTGATATTCATCGTGGTCGTGCTGGGTACGGTGGCGAGATGGTCGGGCATGCCGCTGATGCAGTTTTTGCGTTATTTCAAGGATGAAATCCTCATCACGCTGGGCACCTGTTCAACCGAGGCTGTGTTGCCGCGAATGATGGTGAAGCTTGAAAAGCTTGGCTGCAAAAAATCAGTAGTGGGGATGGTGCTGCCTACGGGATATACCTTCAACGCTGACGGCACTTGTATCTATCTCACCATGGCCGCCATTTTTATTGCCCAAGCCACCAATACGCCGCTGACTTTCGTCGACCAAATGATCCTGCTTGGCGTGTTCCTGCTGACGTCCAAAGGCTCGGCTGGCGTGGCGGGCGCTGGGTTTGTGACATTGGCGGCAACGCTCACGACCATCCACTCCATCCCGTTGGTAGGCCTCGTTTTGCTCTTGGGGATTGACCGGTTCCTGAACGAAGCGCGGGCTGTGACCAACCTCATTGGTAACGGCATCGGCACCATCGCCATTGCCAAGTGGGACAACTCTTTCGACGTCGAGGCCTGCGAGCGTGAAATCGCCGCAATGAAGCAAGACAAGGCTGCGAGAAAGGCATTGTTGGCGCAAAAATAATCGATAAGGCCTCCGGTCATTCCGCTTCAGCGGCATGACCGGCTCTGGCCTCCAGGCTTCGTTCCAATGAGGCCATCCACGTCATTTGCCCCCCGTCACATCAAGAAATGTCCCGGTCACAAACGACGCCTCCGCGCTGGCCAGCCATAGAATGGCCCGCGCCACTTCCTCCGGCTGACCGCCACGCCCCATGGGGATGGAATCCTTGACCCGATCGACCCGTCCCGGCTCGCCGCCGCTGGCATGCATTTCGGTGTAGATATGCCCGGGGCGGATGCAGTTGACGCGTATGCCTTCTCGGGCCACCTCTTTGGCGAACCCGATAGTGAACGTCTCCAATGCTCCCTTTGATGCCGCATAGTCGACGTATTCATTGGGGCTGCCGAGGCGCGCCGATGCCGAGGAGATATTGATCACGACTCCGCCGGGGCCGTTGTGCCGGTGGGACATGCGTTTCACTGCCTGCTGGGCGCAGAGAATCGGGCCGATGGAATTGACTGCGAAGATGCGCTGCATGCGCTCGAAGCCGAGGTCCTCCAGGCGTGACTGAGCCGACAGTACCCCGGCGTTATCGACCAGGACGTCGATGCGTCCGAACGAGCGGTCGATGGCTGCGAATAGATCGGCGACCTGCTTGGGGTCCGAGCTGTCGGCGCGCATGGCCAGCGCGCGCCGTCCCAATGCCTCCACATCCGCCACCACGGTCAGTGCCGCGGTCTCGTTGGCGATATAGCTGATGGCGACGTCGTAGCCTTGTGCGGCGGCCAGCCGCGCGGTGGCGGCACCCACGCCGCGGCTTCCACCGGTTATCAGGATCAAGGGCGCCTGCGGGATGTCAGCCATTGGGAATATTCTCCTGGGCAGTTGATGGGTCAGCCGATGATGAAGGTGCCGCTGGCGATCACGGTGCACGCCAAGACCCGGCGGGCGGTGAGCGTCTCGCCAAGAAACAGGTAGCCAATCAATACCGCGAACAACACGCTGGTCTCGCGCAATGCCGATACCGCGCCCAGAGGCGCTTCGTTCATGGCGTAGATGACAATTGCATAGGCGATCAGCGAGACCAGCCCGCCGACCGACGCGGCGAGTATCCCGGGCCGGACGGAGAATAAGCTGCGGGCGTCGCGCAGGCCGATGTACACGAGAGGCATCAGCACACCCCACGCGGCGCACATCCACACCGTGTAGGCGAGCGGCGCGCCGGAAAGTCTGGCGCCCATGCCGTCGACGACGCTATAGGCCGCGATGAAGCAACCCGTTCCCAGCGCATAGGGCAGGCTGGGAACCGACAGGCTGCGTCCACGGAAGGCCAGGGAAATGATGCCGCCGGACACCAGGCCGATACCGAGCAGCTCACCGGGGGTAATGTTTTCTCCGGCAAAGATCGCCGCCCCCAGGGTGATCAACGCCGGTGATGATCCGCGGGAAATCGGATAGATCTGCCCCAAGTCGCCGACCCGGTAGCTGCGCACCAGAAACAGGTTGTAGCCCACGTGCAGCAACGCCGAAAGCAACCCATAGCCCCAGCTGGCCGGCGCCGGTGGCACCATGAATATCGCGGCGATGGCACAGACGATGGCGATGACGATACACATGACCGTCATTGACCAGAGTCGATCGGCGCCGCCACGCAGCAAGGCGTTCCAGCTGGCATGCAGGAGCGCGGCGAACAGGACCAGCAGGACGATATGGGTAGGCATGGTCGCCATTCTAGGCAGCGCGACGGCCGGGCGACAGAGAAGTCTCCTCATTGGTTCATGAGCAAAATCTCATGTATCAGTCGTAGACGTGTTGAACCTTCAACGCCTCGCTGGCCAGCCATTGGCGGAAGCTGACGATGTGCGGTTGCGATTCGATGCCCTTGGGACAGACAAAATAATAGGCAAGCGGTGACGCAAACGGCACATCGAACAGCCGTACCAGGCGGCCGTCGCTGATTTCGGTTTCAACGTGGCCGCTACGCACCAAGGCAACACCTTGGCCGAGCAACGCGGCCTCCACTGTCATGTTGGTGTCGCCGAACCTGACGCTCTCCTTGAGCGGCGACAATTCCAACCCAACCTTCTGAAACCAGTCCTCCCATTTTGGTACCAGCTCGGCGCCGTCACGGGTCAGCAGCGGGTAATGCAGCAGTTCGGCGGGGCTGTGTGGCATGCCCAAGCGCTGCAGCAGATCGGGGCTCGCCACTGGAAACACCTGCTCGCCGAACAGGAATTCCGAATACAGGCCGGGATAGTTGCCTTTGCCAAGCCGGATCGCAACATCGGCTTGGGCGTTGGAGAAATGGATGATCTTATCGGTGGTGTCCAGCGCGACCAACAGTTCCGGATAATGGCGGGAAAGCCCCGGCAAGCGCGGCAGCAGCCATTTCAGCGCGAAGGAGTACGTGGTGCTGACTTCGAGCCTGACCCTGCCTTTCTGCTCGCGCAGATCGCCAAGGGTCGCTTCCAGGCTCATGAAAAACTCCCGCACGATGGGCGCCAGCGTAGCCCCCGCTGCCGTGAGGGTGAGTGACTTGCCACGCTCGAACAACTGCAACCCCCAAAGCGCCTCCAGGTGCTTGAGCTGGTGACTGACTGCGCTCTGCGTCACGTGCAGCTCCTGCGCGGCCGCGGTGAACGTGGGGTGTCGGGTGGCGACTTCAAAGGCACGCAATGTGGCGGTCGGCGGCAGGTCTCTCATGTATAGGTATCCCGGCGATTCGGCGCAAAAGCAAATCATGAACGTTAGCTCATGATAGAGCCAGGCCTGGAGTCGGGGGCGCTTTCTACGCGATGGTCCGATGGGTAGGCAATGATTGCGGTTTAGGTATTCAGCTATGAATGGGCAAGCTCACCCCAAAAGCCACAAAAAAGCCGCCGCAGACTTTGTTGAACCGGCGCCCGGTTCGAGCCAGCCAAGGCCTGACCCGGTGAGCTGCGCTGGCGACAAAGTATTCAACGATGAATTCGACCACGGCGTAAGTCAGCGCAATAGTGAGTGTCTGCGCAATGATATTGCGGTGCGGATCAAGGAAGGGCGGGATGAACGCGGTGAACAGCAGCAGCGCCTTGGGATTGGAGATGGCCGATACCAAGCCTTGGCGGAACAGCGACCACCGTCGAAAGCCTTCGTTACTCGTCGCGTCGAGACTGACGGGCGGGGATCGCCACAGACCGAAGCCCAACCAGATCAGGTAGAGCCCGCCAACGATCTTCAGTGCTGTGAACCAAGTGGCGGATGCCTGGATCAGCGCACCCAGCCCCAATGCGCAAAGCGAAAGGACGACTGAAAAGCCGAGTACGCCGCCTGCGATAGTGAACAACGTCTTGCGGGTTCCATGGATTGCCCCATGGGTAAGCGCCAACAACGCATTGGGGCCTGGCGCTACCGCAATGCCGCAGCAGGTGAGCAGATAGAGCAACCAAGTCTCAAATGGCATGATCCAGTCCAGGTGTGGTGATCCCGAGCACATCCTGCGGGTGAACAGCGATCATGGAAAGCGCTTAATCCACTTCACCGCCATTTGGCTAACCAATAGAGGGAACCGCGGCGGCGCAGCGGTGACCTTGGAACCGTCAGGCCTTGTACCGCTCAGCCACCGCCGATTGCTTGATCTGCCCCAGCAACCCTTGGCGCGCGGCCTGCAACGCATCCCAGCGAGCGCCGTCCTGCAGTGGCGGAATGGTCACCGGTTCGCGACGATCGAAGCCGATCAGCGCCGCGTCGACCAGATCGCCCACTTCCATGATTTCACTCAGCGTATTGACGTCGATGCCCGCGCGTTCCCAGATTTCGGTCCGGGTAGCCGCCGGCAGGACGGCTTGGACGTAGACGCCCTTGGGGTTGAGTTCGAGGCTGAGCCCCTGGGAGAGGAACAACACGAATGCCTTGGTCGCGCCATATACCGACATGCCGAATTCCGGCGCCAAGCCGACCACCGAGCCAATATTGATGATCGCGCCGTCGCCGGCCTTTGCCAGGCGTGGAGCGACGGCGCTGGCGAGCCGTACCAACGCGGTGGTGTTGAGCGAAACCAGGTGCGCGACGCTGTCGGTGGTCTGTTCGATAAAACTGCCGGATTGGGCCGCGCCCGCGTTGTTGATCAGGATGCCGATACGGTCGTCATCTCGCAGGCGCGCTTCGACCTGGTTCAAGTCAGCGGATTGGGTGAGGTCGGCCTGGAGCACATCGACGGTAATATGGTGTTCGTTGCGCAGCTCGGTTGCCAATGCTTCCAGCCGGGCGTTGTCACGGGCCACCAGCACGAGATCGTGGCCGCGTTGGGCAAAGCGCTTGGCATAGACAGCGCCGATACCGGTGGAAGCGCCAGTGATGAGGACGGTTTTGCGAGTGGTCATGGTGTCGGTCTCTTCAGGGATTAAGACGTGCGATCAACGGCGGGGTTTTTCGCCGCCGTTGGCGTTCCACATCGAGCTTAGGGGGGGCGTGTGGGCTGGTTGTTAGGATGATGACCGAAATCTAAGATGTCAATGAATTTGATTATGGTCGGCATCTATGTATGATGCGAGGCATGATTCGAGCGGTACGAGGTAATGAAAAATGAGAGTGACTAAGGCTCAGGCACAGGCAAACCGGCAACATATCGTCGAGACGGCGTCTGTTCTGTTTCGTGAACGTGGCTTTGACGGCATCGGTGTGGCGGACCTGATGGCCGCCGCCGGCTTCACCCACGGTGGTTTCTACAAGCATTTCGGTTCGAAAGCCGACCTGATGGCGGAAGCCGCCGCAGACAGTCTTTCGCGCTCATTGACCAGCGCAAGCAAACTGAATGTCGCGGGTTTTTTCGCCATGTATGTCTCGCGCGAGCACCGCGATGCGCGGGGCAACGGCTGCACGATGGCGGCGTTGTGCGGCGACGCGGCGCGTCAGGACGATGAGGTGAAAACCACGTTTGCCACTGGATTGGAGGGCACCCTGGCTGCACTGGAGGAAAAGCTCGGGTCGACAGAAGAAGGGGGCCGGGCAGCGATGATCAACCTGTTCGCCCAGGCCGTCGGCGCGGTCATGCTGTCGCGGGCCTGTCCGGATGATGCTCCGTTGGCGGATGAGATACTGCAAGTCTGCCGTGATCGGATCCTGGCGTTATTGCCCGCGTCCGAACCCGTGTAAAGCCAGCGGTAGCGCAATGCGCTACCGCTGGCCGGATCAGAAAATGAACTTGAACAAGGCAATGACCACGATCAGGCCGATCAGGAAAATGATCCCAACGGTACCACCAAGAAATTTCAACATAGGAACGCTCTCATCGGATGGGCTTAGTTTTCTAGACCCTTGGCGAGCGCGCGCGGTTCGTTAAATTTTCGCAATGAATCGATGCTATGAGGGGCAGGGCTGTCAGTGCACCGCGAGGGACCTCGGGATGGAAACGTGTTCGAATTTCGAAACGGTCTTGATCCAGTAGCGCCGGTATTCGGTCTTGTCCGGTGCCAGTGGTTTATGGCTTGACCAAGGGTGTTCCGCCTTCAGACTGGCTCGATAAGCTTCCCATTCCTTCTGCTCTGCCACTTCCCGGGCCTTGGTTCGGTCATCGAACCAACCCAGGACGTACGCATCGCTCTGGTCCGTACCGCTCGCTATCAGCAGATATATGTCTGTCATTACCGGTTCCCGCCGCCATCCAGCTACCCAGTCGCTGGGCTCTTGTCATGGGTATCGGCCGCAGGCCCGGTTTTTTAAGCAGATTGATAAAAAACGGGTCGAGGCGCCACCGATCAAACATCCTTCGTTTGGGCCAGAGGTGTCATCAGCCATTCGCGAAAACGCCTGACACTTTGCCGCTCAGACGTCCGGCCCAACGGGCCCAGCAGGCAGAGTTTGGCATCGGTGCGTAAGAGGGTTGGGGTAGGACGGACCAGGTTGCTCGTCTGCAAATGATCGCGGAGCAACCGCGACCAGGCCAGGGCGACACTTTGGGCGACCCATGACTTGCGCTCATTGGTCCTTTCGCGACCTCGGGGAGAGGAGGGAACGGCTCGTCAATCAAATGTACTTAGGTGTACATTTAGCGGGCATCCGAGTACATTCGCGTTACGTATGTTCGATAAGGTGGATGCAAGATGCCCCAGGTGGGAAAGGCGCGTGGCAAGGCCCAGGACGCGGGTTGGCGAGGGTCGCCCGAAGGGTGGCTGGAAGCGGCCTATGAGGCTTTGAAGGAGTCCGGCATCGATGCGGTCCGGGTCATGCCGTTGGCCAAACGCCTAGGTTTGTCACGCACCAGCTTCTATTGGTTTTTCGAGGATCGCGAACAGTTGCTGGCGGCCTTGCTGTCGCGCTGGCGCGAAACCAACACCGGGGGTTTGATCCGGCAAAGCGAAAGCTACGCCGAGAGCATCTCCGAGGCGATCCTGAATGTTTTTGAATGTTGGCTCAATCCGCAATTGTTCGATTCTCAGTTTGAATTTGCGGTGCGCAGTTGGGCGCTCCAGTCCGCAGACGTCGCGCAACAGGTCGCCATTGTCGACGAGCAACGTATGGGCGCCCTGGCGAGCATGTTCAAGCGCTTCGGCTACGACAGCCAGGGGGCCGACGCACGGGCTCGGACGATTTATCTGACGCAGATCGGCTACATCACCATGAACACCAGCGAGCTGATCACCGTGCGCTTCCAGCGCATCCCGCATTACGTGAGCATTTTCACTGGCAAGGTGCCCAAGCAGCGTGAGCTGGATCGGTTTTATGGCAAATTCGGCTATGCCGAAAAAGAGCCAGGGGTGTTCGTGCCGCTGATGGAAACCTTTGAAGAAACGGCTGAAAAATGAATGACGTGACGCTGGGAATCGTCGGCGGAACGGGGTGGTTGGGCGCGGCGATTGCCAAGGCCGTGTTGGCGAAGGCCTGGTTGCCGGCGGGTAATCTGGTTATTTCCAATCGCTCAGGTGCCCATCCATTGGCGAAGCAAGGCGTTTGCCTGGTCACCGATAACCAGGCACTGGCGGATCGCAGCGACGTCATCATCATCGCAGTAAGACCCGAGCAATTCGCCAGCCTGACCCTCGACGCATCGGGCAAGACGGTGATCTCATTGATGGCCGGGATCACGGCGCAGGCAATCGCCGCACGGACCTTGGCCTCAAGAGTCGTGCGGGCGATGCCCAACGCGGCGGTGGAAATCGGGCAGTCCTTTACGCCTTGGTATTGCGCTGGCGCGGTGGAACCGATGACGAAGACCCTCATTCAGCAGTTGTTCGAATGCGTGGGCACTGCTGCGGAGGTCCAGCAGGAAGACTTTATCGATTATCTCTCCGCGCTTTCGGGCACCGGCCCGGCCTTTCCTGCCTTGTTGATGACAGCGTTGGCGAATCAGGCGATGGCAGCCGGTATCCCCGGCGAGATTGCGCAGCTTGCCGCAAGCAATGTCGTGATCAACAGCAGCCAGTTGCTGGCCACCCGCGACGCCCAGCAAATGATCGATACTCTGGTTGCCTACCGCGGCGTGACAGCCGCCGCCTTGCAATCGATGACCCAGGGGCATTTCGAGGCGCAGGTGGGAAGGGCATTGCAAGCGGGCGCCGCCGTGGCGCGCAAAGGGCTTCAAACCTGACCCCAAGAGTCCCGCATCCGCAAAACCCTTGTGGGAGCGAGCTTGCTCGCGATGACGGCAGCCGGTCCTACATCCTGTGACTGAGGCACCGCTATCGGGAGCAAGCTCGCTCCCACTTCAGTTTTCAGCAATTGAAACGATCATGTTGGGCACGGCTTCAGATGTCCTTGACCAGCCGCAGCGCATCATAGATGGCCGCGTGGGTATTACGCGCCGACACCGCGTCGCCGATCCGGAACAACTGGAAGCGGCCCTCGGGGTTGGTCACGATGTTCTGGGGGGTCCCTGCGATCAGGTTGTGCTGTTCGACCGCGCCGTTGTTGCTCGAATATGGGCGTAGTTCGAAATACAGATCGTCCAGCGGCAGGGTGCCATGGTTGACCACCACCTGATCGACCACGCGCTGCTTGTGCACCTGGCCGTAATCGCTACCGAAGTGGGCAACCAGCTGCCCGTCGCGTTGCTCCACCGAGTCGACCCGATACGTGACCGTGAACGTGACGTTCAGGTCTTGCAGGTTGCGCATGTACGGCACCAGGTTCATCGCCATCACCTCCGGCGAAAACGACCGGTCCGGCGTGACGATCTCCAGTTTCGCGCCGCTGTTGGCGATGACCTCGGCGGCCTGGAGCGCCGCGTGGTCGCCGGCGTCATCGAAGATCAGCACGTTCTGGCCAGGCTTGACGTCGCCGCAGATGATGTCCCAGGTCGACACCACCAGCTCATTGCCTAGCTTGAGCACCTCGGTATGGGGCAAGCCGCCTGTGGCAACGATCACCACATCCGGTTCTTCGGCCAGGACCGTCTCGGCTTCGGCCCAGGTGTTGAAGTGGAACCTTACGCCCAGCCGTTCGCACTGCGTCATGCGCCAATCGATGATGCTGATCATCTCGCGCCGCCGTTCGCTTTGCGCGGTCAAGCGGATCTGCCCCCCGGGCTGATCCGCCACTTCGAACACCGTGACGTCATGGCCGCGTTCGCCGGCCACCCGTGCTGCTTCCAGGCCCGCCGGGCCGGTGCCGATCACCACCACCTTGCGCTTGACCGATGCCTTGGGAATCTCATGGGGCATGGTGGTTTCGCGGCCGGTGGCGGCGTTGTGGATGCAGTACGCCGCGCCGCCCTGATAGATACGGTCCAGGCAGTAGTTGGCGCCAACGCAAGGGCGGATCTCTTCTTCACGTTTTTCGATGATCTTGCGCACGATGTGCGGGTCGGTCATGTGGGCGCGGGTCATGCCGATCATGTCCACCTTGCCAGAGGCGATGGCGTGTCGCGCCGTGGCGACGTCCGGAATCTTGGCCGCATGGAACGTCGGGAAACCGGTTGCCGAGCGGATCTCCCCGGCAAAATCCAGGTGCGGCGAGTTGCGCATGCCCTGGATCGGTATCACGTCGGTGAGGCCCGCATCGGTATCGATATGACCGCGCACGACGTTTAGGAAATCCACCAGGCCGCTGTCCTTGAGCATGTGGGAAATCTGGATGCCGTCGCTGAAACCGAAACCGCCGGGAAGATCCTCGTCGCCGGTGTAGCGCACACCAAGGAGGAAGTCCTCGCCGCAACGCTGGCGGATCCCGCGCAACACATCGAAGGTAAAGCGCATTCGGTTTTCCAGGGAACCGCCGTAGGGCCCATCAAGATCATTGGTCAGTGGCGACCAGAATTGATCCATGAGGTGCCCGTAGGCCTGCAACTCCAGGCCATCGAGCCCCGCGGCTTTCATGCGCTCGGCGGCATCGACGTAATCCTTGATGATGCGGTCGATGTCCCAGTCTTCCAGCTTTTTCGGAAACGCCCGGTGGGACGCTTCGCGGCGATGGGACGGCGAGACAACCGGCAGCCAGTCGGCCTTGTCCCAGCGCGTGCGGCGTCCCAGGTGGGTGAGCTGGATCATCACCGCCGCGCCGTGTTCGTGGCACTCATCGGTCAGGTCTTTCATCCATTTGACCACTTCGTCCTTGTACGCCAGCACGTTGTTGAATACCGGCGGGCTATCCCGAGAAACGGCAGCGGAGCCGGCAGTCATGGTCAGCGCCACGCCGGCCTTCGCCCGCTCGACATGATAGGCACGGTACAGATCCTTCGGCATGCCATCGACGGGATACGCGGGCTCATGCGAGGTGGTCATGATCCGATTCTTGAGCGTCAGATGCTTGATTTTGTAGGGCTGCAGCAGAGGATCGCTGGACATGGTGTTGCTCCGGGAACAGAACATCAGGCTGGGTTTTGACATAACGGTATGTTGAATGTTCAGGTGTGTCAACGAGTGAGACACGGGTGTACATTTTTCTTGCGTGGCAGGAAAGCCAGGATTACCATCCAGTCGAAACAGGGGGATTCGGCACGTGCGGCCGCTCGCCTGCATCAGCGTGGTGGCGCGATGGGTGCCTCCCGCGCAGCGGTGGATTCAGGGTTTGCCCCCAACGGTCTGGAGGCTGGGCGGATTACCTGCTGAGGGCGGATTCGTTCAAGGCTTTGCCGGCACGCGAGAAAGCGTTGTGAATGAGCCGGTCATTGCGGTTGGAAACGCCAAAGGGCGGAGGAGGGCCGAAAACACAAGTCCCTGTATTTTGATAACTAGAACTCACCGGATGGCCGCGTGCGGTCGTGATGGAAAATGAATGCTTCTGCTGCCCTGCCAATAACTATTAATACAGTCTGCGGAGATGCACATGATGACGTTATCCAGTAAAAATTTTATCGGCTGGTTTGCAGGCCTTGCATTTGCCTGCGGCAGTCTGATCGCTCAGGCCGATGAGCCCGCGCCCATCCGCATTGGCTGGGTGAACTGGTCGGATACGGAGATCGCGGTGAAACTGGCGAACACCGCGTTGCAGGATCACCTCAAGCAACCGGTCAAGTTGGTGCTGGCCGATATCGGCATCCAGTTCCAGGCCCTGGCCAACGGCAATATCGACCTGATCCCGATGGTCTGGCTGCCCAGTACCCACAAGTCGTTCTATGACAAGTACAAGGACAGGCTCGAAGACCTCGGCGTGCTGTACGAAGGCCGGATCGGCATGGCGGTGCCCACCTCCATTCCAACCAGCGAGATCGCCAGCGTCGAAGACCTCAACAAGCCTGAAGTGCGGGAAAAACTCGGCGGCAAGATCCTCACTTCGGAAGTGGGCAATGGTCAGTACAAGCTGACGGAAAAAGCCATCGAGCAATACAAGCTCGACGGCTACAAGATGGTCGCTTCTTCAGAGTCCGGGATGCTGAGTGAATTGGATCGCAACCTCAAGCGTGACAAATGGTCATTGGTCAACGCCTGGAGCCCGCACTGGATGTTCGCCAAATGGCCGCTGCGCTACCTGGATGATCCGAAGCAGATTTTCGGTGGCGCTGAGCAGATCCACGCCGTCGCGCGCAAAGGTTTCAGCGCGGAGCACCCTGATGTGGCCCGATTCTTCGCCAGCTTCAAGATTCCGAAAGCGGACCTTGAGAAGTTGATGGCGGACGCCCGTGACAGCTCGGCGGACAAGGTGGTGGCAGAATATTACGCAGCCAACAAACCGCGTTTCGAAGCGATGTTTGGCAGCCAGACGGCGTCCGCGACACCAGCCCAGTGATGGCCGTTGCTGTCCGATAGCTGTTGCAGTCCGGTGCCCTTGGTCGAGAGCCAAGGGCGCTGCTGGATGAGTCCTTGTTCTATTCAGAGGCTGAGCGATGACGGTCACGACATGGGATATCAAACCGGATGAAGAACCGCCCGTCAGGTTGAAGTCAGCCTCGACCGAGGCTGGTGCGCGCGGTGCATGATCATGACGCCCCGCGACCGCGCTTAGGTATCGTCCTTTGCCTTCTGTCCATGCTGATCTTTGCAGCTCAGGATGGGGTCACCAAAGTGCTGGTCAAGGAGTTCCCGATCGCACAATTGGTGATGGTGCGTTATTGGGTGTTCCTGGCTTTTGCTGTCGGTTATAGCGCCTATCAGGGCAGCCTGTGGACCGCGTGCCGAAGCCGCCATCCCTACCAGCAGATCATTCGTGCGCTCATTGGCGTGGGTGAGAGCGCCTTGTTCGGATTGGGGCTGCGCTATCTGGGACTCGCTGAAATGCATGCCCTGTACGCGGTATTCCCCTTGATGACACTGGCGTTGGCGGGGGCGTTCCTGGGGGAGTTCATTGGCGTGCGTCGATGGGTTGCCGCCGCCATTGGCTTCACGGGGACGCTGGTTATCCTTCGTCCCGGCTCCAGTGTTTTCGAACTGGCGGCGCTGATTCCGCTGTTGTCTGCCCTGGGTTTCGCCATCTTCAGCGTGCTGACCCGTCGAATCAGCCGGGGAGACTCGTTCGCCACGAACATGCTTCACATGGGTTTTTTCGGCGCGATAGCGATTACCTTGTTGGGTCTTCCAAGTTGGGTAGCACCGAACCCGGCGCAATGGGGCCTGATCGCGGTGCTCTCCATGACCGGTGTGGTGGCCCAGCTGTTATTGCTTCAGGCGCTGAAGGTTGCAACGGCAGCCACACTTCAACCGTTCAATTATTCTCTTCTGATGTTCGCTACGCTGATTGGCCTATTGGTATTCGGCGAGCTGCCCGACACATGGACAGTCGTAGGGGCCTGTCTGGTAATTGCCGGCGGGATGTATGCGATCAAGGCAAAAGGGTAGTGATTCCATCAAACCCATAATCCTGTGGTAGCGAGCCTGCTCGCGAAGAGGTCGGCACATTCAGCTTCTTCGCTGATTGTGACGACGCTTTCGCGAGCAGGCTTCCCACATTTGATCTTCAGTGGACTTAAGCCCAGTTTAGAACTTGAAGCGTCCCACCAAGCCCTTGAGCTGTCCGGAGATATCCGTCAAACGCCCCGAACCGGTTTGTGCGGTGTGAGCAAACTCTTCAACCAGCTGCGCATCGGAGTGGATCTGCGCGATGTGCCGGTTGATGTCTTCGGCCACTTGGTGCTGTTGTTCCGCGGCGGTGGCGATCTGCGTGTTCTGGTCGCGGATCGAGTCCACCGAGGTGCGGATCTTGTCGAAGCTGTCGCGGGCCTGCTGGATGCGCTCGACGCTGGTTTGCGACACGTGCAGGCTGTTCTGCATCTGTTGCGTCACTTCCTGGGTGCGCCGGGCGAGGTTGCCGAGCAAGCTGTCGATCTCGCCGGTGGAGTCAGCGGTGCGCCGCGCCAGGGCGCGTACTTCGTCGGCCACCACGGCAAAGCCGCGGCCTTGGTCGCCGGCGCGTGCGGCTTCAATCGCCGCGTTGAGGGCCAGCAGGTTGGTCTGTTCGGCGATCGAGCGAATGGTGTCCAGGATCGTGTTGATGTTCTTGCTGTCCTGTTCCAGCGCCTGCATGGTCTGGGTCGACTGCTGCAATTCTTCACTGAGCCTCAACACGCTGCCCGTGGCTTCGCCGATGTGGTGCTGGCCGTCGTGTACATCCCGATAACCGGTGTCCGCGCTGACGGCGGCCTGGCTGCACGAGCGGGCCACTTCGTTGGCGGTGGCGACCATTTCGTTGAACGCGGTGCTCACCAGCTCCACGGCCTGGCGCTGGCGCCCGGCGGCTTCGTTCATGTTCTGTGCGACGTCGCGGGTGTCCGCGGCTGCGGTTTGCAGGTCGGAGGAGGCGCTGCCGATGCGTTGAACCAGTTGCGCAATCATGCCCAGGAACTGGTTGAACCAGCTTGCCAGGGTGGCGGTTTCATCCTTGCCCTGTACAGCGAGTTGGCGGGTGAGGTCGCCTTCACCTTCAGCGATTTCCTGCAGGCCGTTGGCAACGCCGCGGATCGGCCGGACGATAACGCTGGCGAAGCTGGCGCCGACGATTGCGAAGACCACGGCCAGCGCGGCGGCGATGATAGCGATCAACCAGGTCAGGCTCGCGGCTTCGGCCATCACCTCGTCACGCTTGATCAGGCCGATGAACCGCCAGCCCAGGCTTTTAGAGGTGACGATGTTGGCCATGTACGGCACGCCGTCGATCTCGATCTGGGTAGCGCCATCGCTGCTCTTGGCCAATGCTGCGTAGTTGGGACCGAGGTCGGCCAAGGGTTTGAAGTTGTGCTTGGCGTCGGCGGGGTCCACCAAGACGTTGCCGCTGCCTTCCACCAGCATCAGGTAGCCACTGTCGCCCAGCTTGATGTTCTTCACCAGTTCGGTCAGTTGCTTGAGCGACACGTCCAGGCCCACCACGCCAACCAGCTTGCCGCTGGCATCGGCGACGGTGTGCACGATGCCGATCAGCGACACGTCGTCGGGGGCCCAGTAATAGGCATCGGTCTTCACGGTAGTGCCCGGCGCGGCAACGGCAGCCTTGTACCAGGGGCGCTGGCGCGGGTCGTAGTTGGAGATTTTCGGATCATCCGGCCAACTGGCGTAGCCACCGTCCGCCAGGCCCAGGGATAGGTAGGCGGTGGTCGGGTGGCTCTTGGCGAACCGATCGAAGATATCCAGCAGTTGTTTGTTGTTCTCGGTAAGAGGAATTTGCGCAGCATCAGCGCCGGAGTAGTTCTTCAGGTCCTTGGCCGCGACGATCCGCGGGTCCTTGGCGAAGAATTCAACGTTCTGCATGATGCCGTCGAAGAACTGCTTCATGCCGTTGTCGATCTGGCGGATTTCGCGGCCGCTGCTGTCCAGGAAGTTGGCTTGTGCCGCATCGCGCAGGTTCATCACCACGAGCACCGCCACCAGGATAACCGGGAGGCAGGCAATGGTTGCGAACGCCCAGGTCAGCTTCTGTTTGATATTCATGACTTCTCCCGCGGGTATTTATCGGTATTGGAACGGCGGAAACATTAGCGGTGAGCATTGCGAACTCTGAAACGGAAAGCGCCCATGCCTACATCCACGCTATCGACCAAGGTTGTATTCCCTTGAGAGCACCATTTGTCGGACGTCGTTAATGCCGATGGTTATGTCGCGGGAACGCAAGCCGCTCCTGCGGTTAATCCGCAAGATGGCATGCTCCGGGCTTTGCGCCGGCTCCCCACCAGATCGCCTTCCTGCATCCGAGGCCCCATGCCAAGCGCATTCGAAAGCGTACTCAAGAACAAGAACATGGCTTATCGGCCCCAAGGGACTGCGTCGGTCAGCCAGGCGCCGGTGCGCGTCGCGTTTGTGCTGATGGACAACTTCTCGATGATGTCCTTCACCGGGGCGGTGGACGCACTGGTCACCGCCAACCTGATGAACGACACGCCACTGTATGAAGTGCTGACGGTAGGCGCTTCGGGCGGGCAGGTGACGAGCGACCTGGGAATCGTCATCTCAACCGATCTTGAGCTGGCGCAGTTGCCGGACAACCTGGACGTGCTGATTGTCGCCGGCGGCTTTCGCGTGAAGCTTGCGGGTACGCCATTACTGCGGCGCAAGCTGCGCGCCAATGCGGCTTGCGGGGCGTTGTTGGGCGGGTTGTGGAATGGCGTGTTTTTCGTGGCCGAGGCGAACCTGCTCGACGGTTTCGAATGTGCGGTCCACCCGGAAAGTCGCGCAACGATGGCTGAGATGTTCCCTGGCGTGAAAGTGTCCAGTCGCGCTTATGTCGTGGACCGTGAGCGGGTCAGTTGCGCGGGCGCCAACAGTTCGCTGCGCATGATGCTCCAACTGATCCGCCGCACGGGCGGGGAGACGCTGGTGGGAGCCATCGAAGAGATCCTTCGCTGCGATGAGTCAGGGGATGACGCCTCGGACCTGCCGCCAATCTTCGTCGAGACGGACCCGACGCTGCCGGAAAGCCTCAAGCTGGCGCTGGAACTGATGTGGCAGAACGTCGAGGAGCCGTTGACGATCGATGAGCTGGCGGCGTGCGTCAAGGTTTCCAAACGCCAGCTGGAACGGCGGTTCTGCCGGTTTCTCGGCGCGACCCCGACGCGTTATTACCTGGAGCTGCGCCTGACCCGTGCACGCCAGCTGATCCAACAGACCAACCGCTCCGTCACCGAGATCGCCGTCGCGACGGGTTTCGTCAGCTCACCGCATTTCCAGCGACGCTTCCGGGATTTTTTCGGCGTACCGCCTGGCAGCTATCGCTCGACGTTTGGACGCAAGCAGATATCGCCGTGAGCCTTGTCAGGCGGTACGCATTTTCTGAACGAAGTACAAGGCGATACAACCCGTGGCGCACAGCCAGATAATCGAGCCGCAGGCGGCCGTTATCAGGGAGAAGTCAGAGTCGAGCTCGACCATCCCCGGCACGGCGTAGGCGAACCAAAGCAAGGAGATGAGGACATAGGCCAGGGACGACATCAGGAGTTCGAAGATCTTTCTTGCGTGCATTGCAATTCCCCGCCCGTCGTGAAAGACGGGTGTTCAAGCTATCGGTCAGGTTGGCTTTTTTTCTGTCTGGGCAGAAATAAAAGAGTCTTAAGGCGGCGGATGGCGAGCGGTTGCGAGCCTCGTCGATCAACTGCGCAGACATTCCATGTCAGAAAGCTTCCAGGAAACGGCTTTGGTTCAGCCCTGGTCGTCCAGCAGATTTTCGATTGGCACTTCTTCCATTTGCGAGGCGGTCAGGGTAGTGCCTTTGCAGAGCACCTTGCCCACTTCGCCAGCGATCGAGCCCTCGACGATGCGGCCCTGCATCTGGTCGAAATCAGCCTTTTCCAATCCCTCGACGCTGTTATACATGCCCATGTGACGGACATTGCGACCGGCGCAATCAAGTTCAAGCTTTGTGTAACTGGTGAAATAGGCACCGGTTCTTTTTACCGTGGCCTGTACAGCCGAACCACTTTCAACGAACGAAACAATGGCGTATTCGGCATTCGAATCATCGTAGTTGTACTGAATTTTTTGTACGTCCGCTGCGGCTGGGTAAGCCGTCAGGACCGCGACCAGCGAAACAATCCTTTTCATTTCTTTCTTCCGTGATTGGCCTGCAACAAAGAGTGATGGCCAAGTGAGATCATTCTGCTTGGCTTGTCGGCCCGAGTCAACATTGCAAGACGATGACAAAAGCTTACCGTTGGTCGGGTGGAGACGATCATCTGGAACTTTAATCTTTTGATACATAACTCGCAATGGAAGGAACACATTCCACCAGCAAGGCGATGGCAATCGCGCCCGCGGAAATCAAAAAAAGCAGCCCATGATGCCCGCCGCTGGCGTTGAACAGCGCCGAATACGCAAAACCCGCCACCGCCTGAAATGTGGCGAATGAAACGGTCGCCCGGCTCCAGGCGACTTGCTGGCCATGATGGTTCGGTACCAGTTCAGCGTCGCGTTTTCCCAGGAAAACCAATAGCTGCGGATAAGCAAAATGTGCGAGCGAGCAGGCTCGCTCCCACAGGTTGCATGGGGCACTGGCCTCACGGCATTTGCGGCAGTTCCTGCGGCCGCAGGTCAAATACCAGCACTTCGGCATCCTGGCCATTGCCCAGCATCAGTACCTGTTCCTGGCGCACCCGCACGCCATCGCCTTCGTGCAACGGCACGCCATTGAGCTCTACGCTGCCCCGGGCCACGTGGACATAGGCATAGCGATCGGCAGCCAACGTCAGCGTGGCGCTTTCCTGGCCGTCGAACAGCCCGGCATAAACCCGCGCGTCCTGGCGAACGTGGAGCGATCCCTGGGCCCCGTCCGGCGAAATGATCAATTGCAGGCGGCCACGTTTCTGCTCGGTACTGAAATGTTCCTGCTGGTAGCGCGGCGTGGCGCCCACCACGTTGGGCACGATCCAGATCTGCAGGAAATGCACCGGCTCGTCGGCGCTGTGATTGAATTCACTGTGCGCTACGCCACTGCCAGCACTCATCAATTGCACATCACCGGGGCGAATGACCGAACCGGTGCCCAAGGTGTCCTTGTGCTCCAGTGCCCCTTCGAGCACGTAGGAGAAAATCTCCATGTCGCGGTGTGGGTGCTGGCCGAAACCTTTGGCGGCGGCGACCCGGTCGTCGTTGATCACCAGCAGGTCGGAAAAACCCTGTTGATTGAGGTCGCGGTAGCTGGCGAACGAAAAGGTGTGGAACGACGTCAGCCAGCCGTGACGGGCGATACCGCGATCAGAAGCTTTGCGAAGGGTGAGCATGGAAGTTCTCCTGGTTCAGTGGGCGGTGGCCGTGGCCGTTCGCCGGGTTCAGAAGAAGGTTAATGGTAATTGGGTTGTTCAATAAGCAGGGGAATAGGGAAACACTGTCCGTTTTGAGTGGACAATCTCGCAGCGGATGCTTCGCTTGGTCATGATGCCAACCGATTAAACTCCCTGTGGGAGCGCCTTGCTCGCGATACGGTCGGCCCATCCAACCGCTATGCAACCTGACTCACCCGGATCACAATGCTCACCTGAACCGGCAGACTGTCCACCCACGGAATGACAATGAACCCCTTCGAAGAGATGCGCATCTTTGCCCAGGTCATGGAGTCTGGCAGTTTCACCGCCGCAGCGGACAAGCTCGGGCTGTCCAAGCAATTCGTCAGCCGCAAGCTCATGGAGCTGGAGCAACGCCTGGGGGTGCGCCTGCTCAATCGCTCGACCCGTCGGCTGGATGTCACGCCGCTCGGCCAGCGCTACTACGAAGCGGCGTTGCGCCTGCTCAGCGAAGTCGAGCAAGTGGAGCAGGGCATCAGCGGCCAGACCAGCGAGCCGCGTGGGACCATTCGGCTCAGCGCGCCGTTGTCATTCGCCGTGGCGCACCTGGGCAGCCTGCTGCCGCTGTTCTTGCAACGCTACCGGGATGTCAGCGTCGAGGTGGACCTGAGCGACCGCTCGGTTGACCTTTTGGGGGAAGGCTATGACCTGGCACTGAGGATCGGCGTGCTGGAGGATTCAACGCTGATCGCCCGGCGCATCGCGAGCATCGAACGCGTGTACTGCGCCAGCCCGGCTTATCTGTCAGACAAAGGCACACCCATACGACCCGAAGACCTGCGCAATCACGACTGTTTGCCTTATGGACACAGCCGTCAGGTGCAGTGGCGTTTCGAGGGGCATGGCAAGCCGCTGGTCCTGGAAGTGGTGGGACGGATGCGGGCCAATAACGGCGACCTGCTCAGGGATGCGGCGATTGCCGGGATGGGGATCACGTATCTGCCAACCTTCATCGTCGGCGATGCGCTAAAGGATGGTCGCCTGGTCAAGGTGCTGGAGGGGTTCGAAACCGAGCCGTTGACGCTGTCGGCGGTCTATCCGCAACACCGCCAGGCTTCGCGACCGGTGCAGGCGTTGGTGGAATTCTTGCGCGAGCAGATGATATGAAGGCCGCGACGCTTCAACCCGATCGGTGGTTGAAGCGTTCGCGGCCATGGATCAAGCGGCGAGGTTGGCGCTGCTCAGTTCTTTCTTGTACTGCGCTTTCATGGTTTCCATTTGCTCGCCCAAAGCGTCCAGCTTGGCCTTGCCCAGCACCTTCTTGGCTTGAGGGAACATTTCTTTCTCTTCTTCCTCGATGTGGTGCTCCAGCAGCTCTTTCACAACTTTGACGCGGCCCGCGAATTCAGGCTGGGAAGGGTCGGTGGCTTTCAGGTCGGGCAGCACCAGCGAATCGACGGTGCGGTGCTCTTCCTTGGCTTCGTAATACATCTCGGCTTCTTCCTTGCCGCCTTCCTGCTTGAAGGCCGGGTACAGGATTTCTTCTTCCAGGCGGGTGTGGATGGTGACTTCCATTTCCAGCTTCGCCAGTAGCTCGGTGCGTTTCTTGACCGCGCGATCAGTGGACTCACTCAGTTGAGTGAGAATGGCTTTGACGCGTTCATGGTCGGCTTTCAACAGGTCGATGGCGTTCATGTGCTGCTCCTCGGTCATTCACGGATGCGGGCCGGCTTCGAGCGCCGACGCCACGTAACATGACAGGTGCATCCGTCGTGCCAGCCGAGCCGCTTTATTAATTACTTAAAAATCAGTGGCTTATCTTTTCTGCCAGTTTCGCTATCGTGCAGGCTGCAAGAGTCACCATCAAAACGCGTTGCACTTTGCGCTGCCAAGGCCGTCAGCGGTTGTCGATCGATTGCCTGACCCGTTCCGCCAGTGCCAGGCAGGACGTCAGCCCCGGGGATTCGATACCGAACAGGTTGATCAGCCCCGGCACCTTGTGCTCGGTTTCAGCGCTGATAAGAAAGTCCCGGGCCGGTTCCCCCGGGGCGGAGATTTTCGGGCGAATGCCGCTGTAGGCGGGTTGCAGGCTCCGGTCGGGCAAGCCCGGCCAGTAGTTTCGAATGGCCTGGTAGAACGCTTCGGCCCGGGCCGGATCCACTCGGTAGTCTTCTGCTTCGACCCATTCGGTGTCAGGACCGAAACGCGCCTGGCCCGCCAGATCGAGCGTCATATGAATGCCCAGGCCAGCGGCTTCTGGCGCCGGATAGACCAAATGGCGGAATGGTGCCCGCCCGGCCAGTTGGAAGTAGTTGCCCTTGCACAGATAACCATCGGGAATCCACTGCCGGGCCAGACCCTCGATCCGGCGGGCGAGGGCAGGGGCCTGGAGGCCGGCGGCGTTGATCAGGCGGCGGCACGACAACGTCATCTGCGCCGTGCCGCCCAATGTCAGGCTGAAGCCCTCGTCGACAACACGAGCCTCTAGCAAGGGCGTGCGAAACACCACGTTGGCGCCCGCCGCCTCGGCATCCCCCTGCAATGCCAACATCAAGGCGTGGGCGTCGACGATACCGGTAGAGGGCGAGTACAGCGCGCCAACACAGGACAGCTCCGGCTCCAGCGCCTGTGCCTGCTTTTTATCGAGCAGGCGCAGGTCATCCACCCCGTTGAGCAGGCCGCGCGCCAGAAGCTTTTCAAGCTCGGCCAGTTGTGCTTGATCCTTCGCCACGATCAGTTTGCCGAGCCGGCGAGTCTGGACGCCGTGGCTGGCGCAGTAGTCATACAGTCGTCGCCGGCCTTCGACACACAGCTGCGCCTTGAGGCTGCCCGGCGGGTAATACAGCCCGGCATGGATCACTTCCGAATTGCGCGAGCTGATGCCCGCGCCGATGGCATCGCCTGCTTCGATCACCAGCACTTCATGCCCGGCGCGCGCCATCTCCCGCGCCACGGCCAGGCCGACGACGCCTGCGCCGACCACTACGCACTCGATATCTGCGCTCAACGCAGCGGCTTCCAAAATGAAAACAGTTTCTGCGCGACGGTGGTCTGGTTGGTCAAGCCCAAGTCATCGATCCTCACGGGTGTGCCAAAGGCGTAGCAGGTAAAGGGTAGAACCGACTATTTCATAGCGCATTTCGTAATGGCCGACCTGAATTCTGCGTACGTCTCGAGGGTCGAACTCTTCCAGGCGTTCACCAATTCGCGGGTTAACCAGCAGAGAGCTGGGCGCTGCCGTGAGTTGTTGCACGGTCCGCGCGGCGGCGGGTTGATTTACCGAAGCCAGAAACTCATAAAGTCGAGCAATGTCGGAAAGCGCCTTGCTGGTCCACTTCAACTCCATCAGCGCGGTACCGGTAACGGGGCGTCGGTGCTGAGACTGTCGGCCCAAGCCTGGACAGCCTGATGATCAATCACTCGGCCAGCGTCGACGTCCGCCAACGCCTCATGGGTCAGCCGGCTTCGCTCCTCTTCCTGGTCGATCCAGGCAGATAACGCCTGTTTGACGATCCAATTCCTAGAGCGCTCGAGTCGCTCGGCCATCAAGTCGACTTTCTCGGCCAGGTGGACCGGGACATGAGCCGTGACCGATCGGGTCTTCGCAGTGGTAGTCATGGTGGATTTCTCCTTGGCAATCGATAGTAGAGCCAGTCTTCTGAAGCGGTCACTCTCGAAGGCTGAGTATAGGTGATTAGTTTTGATGCTATGAGCAGCAAAATAAATCATATTGAATAAGGTGTCAGTATCAATCGCCTGAGTCTGGCTGAGCCAAGGCCGGCCCGCTATCACGCCTTGTGATAGAGCAGCCAAAAAAAATGCCCGCATCTCACGATACGGGCATTTTTGTTACCAATGACGCTCAGGCAATCAGCCGGTTAACCCAGCCTGCTGAACCAGGGTCAGCAACGGCTGCGGGTACACACCCAGGAAGAACGCCAATACGGCGATGGCCAGCAGCATGACGCCGCCTGCCTTTTGTTCCCAGTGCAACTCGGCATCGTGGCGACGCAGGTTCGGTTCCATCAGGTACAGCGTGACCATGACGCGCAGGTAGTAGAACACGCCGATGGCACTGCCCAGCACCAGGGAGCCGACCAGCCACCATTGGTGAGCCTCGACGCCGGTGGCAATGATGTAGAACTTGCCGATGAAGCCGGCGGTCAGCGGGATGCCGGCCAGGGACAGCATCATCACGGTCAGCACGGCGGTCAGGTACGGACGGCGCCAGAACAGGCCACGGTATTCGTACAGGGCATCGGCGTCGCGGCCGTTGTACGGCGAGGACATCAGGGTGATCACGCCGAAAGCGCCGAGGCTGGTGATCACGTAGGTGACCAAGTACACGCCAATGGCTTCCACGGCCAGGCCCTTGCTGGCGATCAGAGCAATCAGCAGGTAGCCGAAGTGGGCGATGGACGAGTAACCCAGCAGACGCTTGAGGTTGCTCTGGGTCAGCGCCAGCAGGTTACCGAACAGGATCGACGCGATGGCGATGATGGTGAGCACGTTACTCAACACGCCGCTGCTGGCCACTGGCGAGATCTGGAACAGACGCACCATGACCGCGAACACCGCCACCTTCGATGCGGTGGCGAGGAACGCCGCCACGGGCGCCGGGGCGCCTTCGTAGACGTCCGGGGTCCAGAGGTGGAACGGAACCAGCGACAGCTTGAACGCCAGGCCGATCAGCATCATGCCCAGGCCCAGTTGAGCGATCGGGCTAGGCAGGCCGGTGGCCGCCAGGGCCTGGCCGATACCGACGAAGCTCAGGGTGCCGGCTTCAGCGTAGAGCAGGGCCATGCCGAACAACAGGAACGCGGAACCGGCGGCCGACAACACCATGTACTTGATGCCGGCTTCCAGGGAGCGCTTGTTGAAGAAGGCGTAGGCCACCAGGCCATAGACCGGCACCGACAGCAGTTCCAGGCCGATGAACAGGCTCGCCAGGTGCTGTGCGCTGACCAGGACCAGGCCACCGGCGGCGGCCATCAGGATCAGCAGGTACAGTTCTTCGCGGTTGCCCGGGTAACCCGAGCCCCCATCACCCAGATAGGCGTGGGCGAGGGTGACGCAGGCGAGGGTGGCGACCAGGATCAGCGCCATATACAGGCAGGCGAAGCTGTCGATCTGTATCAGTGGCGTGACCGCCAGGGGCGCGACTTTCAGGGCCGGCAGGATCGACAGCAGGGCCAGGTTCAGCCCCGCCACCGACAGCAGGAAGGTTTGTGCGTGATTGCGGCGCCAGGCGATCGCCAGCATCACCACGATGATCGTGGCGCTGGTGATCAACAGCGGCGCAAGCGCGATAAAGTGTTGAATCGTGAATTCCATAGCGCTCTTACCGGGCCGAAGCGAGTTGAGAGAAGGCGGTGCCGAGCCACTGCTGCACGCCATGCATCGTGGCGGCGGAAGTGTCGAGGAATGGCTGCGGATAGACGCCGAGGTAAACCAGCAGCACCGCAAGGCCAAGCACCATGATCAGTTCGCGACCGTCCATGCCGCGCAGCACTTCATCGGACTTGGCCGGACCGAAGTAGGCGCGGTGGATCATGATCAGCGAGTAGACCGAACCGAACACCAGGCCGGACGTGGCAATCGCGGTGATCCATGGCGCGCTGACGAACGAGCCGATCAGGATCAGGAACTCGCCGACGAAGTTGCCGGTGCCTGGCAGGCCCAGGGAAGCGGCTGCGAAGAACAGGCTGATGGCCGGCAGGTAGGCGATGCGCGACCAGATGCCGCCCATTTCACGCATGTCCCGGGTATGCAGGCGCTCGTACAACTGGCCGCTGAGGATAAACAGCGCCGCAGCCGACAGGCCGTGGGCCAGCATCTGGATCACCGCGCCTTGCAGGGCCAACTGGCTGCCGGAGTAGATCCCGATCAGCACGAAGCCCATGTGCGAAACGCTGGAGAACGCGATCAGGCGCTTGATGTCGGTCTGGGCGAAGGCCAGGAACGCACCGTAGAAAATACCGATCAGGCCCAGGGTCATGGCGATCGGCGCAAACTCGGCCGAGGCGTTCGGGAACAGCGGCAAGGCAAAGCGCAGCAGGCCGTAGGCCGCTGTCTTCAACAAGATACCGGCCAGGTCCACGGAACCGGCCGTCGGCGCCTGGGCGTGGGCGTCGGGCAGCCAGGAGTGGAATGGCACCACCGGCAGCTTCACCGCGAAGGCGATGAAGAAGCCCAGCATCAGCACGTACTCGGTGGCCTTGGACATCTGCACTTTCAACAGGTCGGCGTAGTTGAAGGTAATCACGCCGGTGTTGTTGAAGTTCACCAGAACCAGGCCAAGGATCGCCACCAACATGATCAGGCCGGAAGCCTGGGTGAAGATGAAGAACTTGGTCGCTGCGTAGATCCGCGTCTTCTTGCCGTCCGAAGAACTGTGACCCCAGAGCGCGATGAGGAAATACATCGGCACCAGCATCATTTCCCAGAAGAAAAAGAACATGAACAGGTCCAGCGCCAGGAACACGCCGACGACACCGCCCAGGATCCACATCAGGTTCAGGTGGAAGAAACCGACGTGACGCTGGATCTCTTTCCAGGAGCAGAGCACCGAGAGAATACCCAGCAAGCCGGTCAGCAGGATCATCAGCAGCGACAGGCCGTCGAGGGCCAGGTGCACGCTGATGCCGAAGCGCTCGATCCAGGCGTGCTTGAATTCAAGTGCCCAGGTCGGATCGGCGCCAGGGGCCGGTGCGAATGAATAGTCGCCGGTCGCCCACAGCCAGAGGCCGAGCGCGAGTTCCAGGGACATGGTCAGCAGCGCAATCCAGCGCGGGAGGGTAGAGCTGGAACGCTCCGCCATCCAGCACAGCAGGCCGCCGATGAAGGGGATCAGGATTAGCCAGGGCAGAATCATGACGGGCTCGTTTCCTTTCGCAAGTTCGCAAGGTTCATATCAGACCGCTACCAGCACGATGGCGCCGATAACCAGCACGGCGCCAGCCGCCATGGAAGCCGCATACCAACGCAGTTGACCGGTCTCGGTACGGCTCAGGGCAGTGTGGCCACCCTTGGCCATGCGCGGGATCAGGCCAATGGTCTGGTCGAGCGGGTCTTTGCGCAGAATGTGGCTGATCGCAAGGTATGGCTTGACGAACAGTTTGTCGTAGATCCAATCGAAGCCCCAGGCAGCGAACCACCAGGCCGAGAGGAAACGCCCGATGCCGCTGTTGGCGATGGCCGTGACGAAGCGACGCTTGCCGAGGAACAGCAGGGCAGCCAGCAGGATACCCGCCAGGGCGATGGCGCCCGAGGCGATCTCCAGGCTGTGCTTGGCTTCGCCGCCGGCATGGCCGACGCTTTGCGGCAGCACATCGGCCAGCGGTGGGGTGATCATGGCGCCGACGAAGGTCGACAGCACGATCAGCACCGACAGCGGCAGCCAGTGGGCAATGCCGTGGCCGGCGTGGGCTTCGGTCTTGGCTTCACCGTGGAATGCGATGAAGATCAGGCGGAAGGTGTACAGCGAGGTCATGAACGCACCCACCAGGCCGGCATAAAGCAGACCCTGGTTACCGCTGGCGAACGCTTCCCAGAGGATCTCGTCCTTGGAGTAGAAGCCAGCGGTGACCAATGGCAGGGCCGCCAGGGCCGCGCCACCCACGATGAAGCTGGCATAGGCCAACGGCAGTTTCTTCCACAGGCCGCCCATCTTGAAGATGTTCTGTTCGTGGTGGCAGGCAACGATCACCGCACCGGAGGCAAGGAACAGCAGGGCCTTGAAGAAGGCGTGGGTCATCAGGTGGAAGATCGCGCCTTCCCAGGCACCGACGCCCAGGGCCAGGAACATGTAGCCGATCTGGCTCATGGTCGAGTAGGCGAGGATGCGCTTGATGTCGGTCTGTACCAGCGCGGCAAAACCGGCCAGCACCAGGGTCACGCCGCCAACCAGGCCGACCAGGTGCAGGATGTCCGGCGCCAGGGCGAACAGGCCGTGGGTACGGGCGATCAGGTAGACACCGGCGGTGACCATGGTCGCGGCGTGGATCAGCGCCGAAACCGGCGTCGGGCCCGCCATCGCGTCCGCCAACCAGGTCTGCAGCGGCAGTTGCGCGGATTTGCCGACAGCGCCGCCCAGCAGCATCAGGGTCGCCAGGACGATCCAGAAGTCGCCGGCCTTGAAGTGCTCGGGCGCCTTGACCAGCAATTCCTGGATATTCAGCGTGCCCAGCTGCTGGAACAGGATGAACAGGCCGATGGCCATGAACACGTCGCCGATGCGGGTCACGATGAAAGCCTTGAGCGCGGCGTTACCGTTGTTGCGGTTGCTGTAGTAGAAACCGATCAACAGGTACGAGCACAGGCCCACGCCTTCCCAGCCGAAGTACAGGAACAACAGGTTATCGCCGAGCACCAGGAACAGCATGCTGGCGATGAACAGGTTGGTGTAGGCGAAGAAGCGCGAGTAACCGGCTTCACCGCGCATGTACCACGAGGCGAACAGGTGGATCAGGAAACCCACGCCGACCACCACGCCGAGCATGGTCACCGACAGGCCGTCCAGGTAAAGGGCGAAGTTCGGCGTGAAGCCTTCCACCGCCATCCACTGCCACAGCACCTGCACGTACGCGCCACCTTCCGGCGGGGCGACGTTGAATTGCCAGATCACATACGCGGTAACGATGGCAGACAGGCCGATGGAGCCCACGCCAACCAGCGCCGAAAGGTTTTCCGACCAGCGTCCACGGGAGAACGACAGCAGCAGGAAACCGATAAGGGGAAATATGAAAGTCAGGAAAAGAAGGTTCATCCGCGCATCTCGCTGGCAGCGTCAATATCGAGAGTGTGGAAGCGGCGATACAGCTGCAACAGGATCGCCAGGCCAATACTGGCCTCGGCGGCTGCCAGGCTGATCACCAGGATGAACATGATCTGTCCATCCGGTTGCGCCCAGCGAGCGCCCGCAACGATGAAGGCCAGGGCGGAGGCATTCATCATCACCTCCAGGCTCATCAGCACGAACAGAATGTTGCGGCGGACCATCAGGCCGACCAGACCGAGACAGAACAGGATGCCGGCAACCGCCAGACCATGCTCGAGAGGGATAGCAGGCATGTGATTACTCCTTCGCCTCATTACGGCCCAAATGGAACGCCGTGACGACTGCGGCAAGCAGCAGCATCGAGGCGAGTTCGACCACCAGCAGATACGGGCCGAACAGGCTGATGCCCACGGCCTTGGCGTCTACGGTGGTGTGGCCGATGGCCTGGCCGCTCTGGTGGGCGAACAGCACATACAGCAGTTCTCCCAGCAGCAGGGCGGCGAGAATCACCGGCCCCCCCCAGATGCCAGGCTTGAGCCAGGCGCGTTCCTGTTGGATCGCCGCCGGGCCGAGGTTGAGCATCATCACCACGAACACGAACAGCACCATGATGGCGCCGGCGTAAGCGATCACTTCCAAGGCACCGGCGAACGGCGCGCCGAGGGCGAAGAAGGTCATGGCCACGGCGATCAGCGAAATGATCAGGTAGAGCAGGGCGTGCACGGGGTTGGTGTTGGTGACCACACGAAGCGTGGACACCACCGCGATACCCGATGCGAAATAGAAAGCGAATTCCATCTTTCTTCCTTAAGGCAGCAAGCTCTTCACGTTGATCGGTTCGGCTTCGTTCTGCGCGGCGCCTTTCGGCTTACCGGCAATGGCCATACCTGCAACACGATAGAAGTTGTAATCAGGGTTTTTACCGGGACCGGAAATCAGCAGGTCTTCTTTCTCGTACACCAGGTCCTGACGCTTGAAGTCAGCCATTTCGAAATCCGGCGTGAGCTGGATCGCGGTGGTCGGGCACGCTTCCTCGCACAAGCCGCAGAAGATGCAGCGCGAGAAGTTGATGCGGAAGAAGTCCGGGTACCAGCGACCGTCTTCGGTCTCGGCTTTCTGCAGCGAGATGCAGCCTACCGGGCACGCCACGGCGCACAGGTTGCAGGCCACGCAGCGCTCTTCGCCGTCAGGGTCGCGGGTCAGGACGATGCGCCCGCGATAACGCGGCGCCAGGTAGACCTGTTCTTCCGGGTATTGCAGGGTGTCGCGCTTGCGAAAGCCATGGCCGAAGATCATGACCAGGCTTCGCAGTTGGGTACCGGTACCCTTAACGATGTCGCCAATATATTTGAACATGGGTCAAATCCTCACTGAACCGCGGCCGCGGGCGCGTTCATCAAAACGATCGCAGCGGTCACCAGCATGTTGATCAGGGTCAGCGGCAGGCAGAACTTCCAGCTGAAATCCATCACCTGGTCGTAGCGTGGGCGCGGGATCGAGGCGCGCAACAGAACGAACAGCATGATGAAAAACGCGGTCTTCAGGGCGAACCAGACGAAGGACAGTTGCGGCAGGATGCCGAACGGACCGTGCCAGCCACCGAAGAACAGCGTCACCAGCAGTGCCGAGATCAGGATGATGCCGATGTACTCGCCAACGAAGAACATGCCCCATTTCATGCCGGCATATTCAATGTGGTAACCGTCGGCCAGTTCCTGTTCCGCTTCCGGCTGGTCGAAGGGATGACGGTGAGTCACGGCCACGCCAGCGATGAAGAAAGTACAGAAGCCGAAGAACTGCGGAATGATGAACCACAGGTTCTGGGCCTGGTACTCGACGATGTCGCGCATGTTGAACGAGCCGGCCTGAATCACGATGCCCATCAGCGACAGGCCCATGAACACTTCATAGGACACGGTCTGGGCCGAGGCCCGCAGGCTGCCGAGCAGGGCGAACTTGTTGTTGCTCGACCAACCGGCGAACAACACCGCGTACACCGACAGGCCGGCCATGGCGAAGAAGAACAGCAGGCCGATGTTCAGGTCCGCCACGCCCCAGGTCGGGGTGATCGGGATGACCGCGAAGGCGATCAGCAAGGCGCTCATGGCCACGACCGGTGCCAGGGTGAAGATCACCTTGTCGGCGAACGGTGGCGTCCAGTCTTCCTTGAAGAACATCTTCACCATGTCGGCGGCGATCTGGAACATGCCGAACGGGCCGACGCGGTTCGGACCGTAGCGGTCCTGCCACCAGCCCAGCAGGCGACGTTCGACGAAGCTCAGCAACGCGCCGCAGACCACCACGGCCAGCAAGACCACGATGGCCTTGAGGACCGTCAGGATCACGGCGATCACTTCAGGGGTGAACCAGCTCATTGCGCTGCCTCCTGCAGACCGTCGACGGTTTTGCCGAAAATCGCCGGTGGAATACCCGCCAGGCCAGCCGGCAGGGCCACCAGGCCGGCGCCCAGTTCTTCATTGATGCGCAGCGGCAGACGCAGGGTCTGACCGGCCACGTTCAGGCTCAGCAGGGCACCGTCGTTGACGCCCAGGCGATCGGCTTCGGACTTGGCCAGCGACACGTAGGCGGCCGGGATGCGCTCCTGCACAGGCTCGGCCTTGGAAGAGTTCTCTTCGCTGCCGAACAGGTGATGGAACGGCACGACCTGCCAGGTGCCCGGTGCCGGGTTGAAGGCACGTGGGACGCTGGCGAACCAGCCCAGGCCATCGCCCTGGCTTTCGATCAGGCGAGTGCCCGGATCACCGGCGCGCAGGTGGCCGCCGACTTCGTCCTGGAACTTGTTCCAGGCCTGCGGCGAGTTCCAGCCCGGCGACCAGGCGAACGGCACTTGCGAGCGCGGTTCGGCGGAGCCCGAGTAACCTTCCATGGAGAAGGCGAACGCGGTGTCCTTGTCCTGCGGAGTACGCGGTTCGTGGACACTGATATTGGCGCGCATCGCGGTGCGACCGGAGTAGCGCAGCGGTTCGCGAGCCAGTTTCAGGCCCTTGATGCGGAACGCGGCGGACGGCGCGGCGTCGACCACACCGGCCAGTTGCGCAGTGCTCGAGGCAACGGCGGCCGTGACGTGGTCCAGTTGCGTCCAGTCGATCGGCTGGTTCAGCAGGGTGGCGCGCAGGGCGTGCAGCCAGCGCCAGCCTTCGTGGACCAGAATGCTGGCGTCCAGGTACTGCGGGTCGAAAACCTGGAAGAAGCGCTGGGCGCGGCCTTCCTGGCTGACCAGCGTACCGTCGCCTTCGGCGAAGCTTGCCGCCGGCAGCACCAGGTCGGCGCGGTCGGTGGTGGCGGTTTTCTGATGGTCGGCGACGATCAAGACCTTGGCGGCGCTCAGGGCGGCATCGACCTTGGCATTGTCGGTGCGGGTGAACAGGTCGTTCTCCAGCACGACGATGGCGTCGGCGTTGCCGTCGATCACCGCTTGCAGCGCCGCGTCGACCGATTCGCCACCAAGCATGGCCAGGCCGAGGCTGTTGGCCTCAGGTACAACCAGGCTGATGGAGCCATTTTTCTCGCGCAGCTTCAGTGCCTTGGCGATGTTGGCCGCGGCTTGGATCAGCGCCTTGGAACCCAGGGAGGTGCCGGCGATGATCAGTGGTCGCTTGGCGGCCAGCAGGGCGTCGGCAATGCGTTGGGCGAGGGCGGCTGCTTCACTGTCCAGGCCGTCGACGGCCGGGGCGCTGGCGTCCAGGGCGTGGGCCACGGCGAAACCGATGCGCGCCAGATCGTCCGGAGCGGCGTGGACGCATTCTTCGGCCACGTCGTCGAGCTTGGTTTCAGCGAGGCTGGCGATGAACAGCGGGTTCAGCGCGTGCTGGCCGATGTTCTTCACGGCGGCGTCGAGCCATGGCTGGACGCGCATGGCGTCGGCCATGTCCTCGGCCTTGCCCTTGACCGACTGGCGCAGGGCGAGGGCCATGCGGGCGGCGGTCTGGGTCAGGTCTTCGCCGAGGACGAACACTGCGTCGTGGTCTTCGATGTCGCGCATCGTCGGCACGGGCAGTGGGCTGTCCTTGAGCACTTGCAGCACCAGGCGGATGCGTTCCAGCTCGCCGGCCTCGATGCCACTGTAGAAGTGCTCGGCGCCGACCAGCTCACGCAGGGCGTAGTTGCTTTCCAGGCTGGCGCGAGGCGAACCGATGCCGACGATGTTGCGTCCGCGCAGCAGCTCGGCGGCCTTGTCCAGGGCTTCGTCCAGGCTCAGCTTGGCGCCGTTTGCGAGCAGCGGCTGGCGCGGGCGATCCTTGCGGTTGACGTAGCCATAGCCGAAACGGCCACGGTCGCACAGGAAGTACTGGTTCACCGAACCGTTGTAGCGGTTTTCGATACGGCGCAGTTCGCCGTAACGCTCGCCCGGGCTGATGTTGCAACCGCTGGAGCAGCCGTGGCAGATGCTTGGCGCGAACTGCATGTCCCACTTGCGGTTGTAACGCTCGGAGTGGGTCTTGTCGGTGAACACACCGGTCGGGCAGACCTCGGTGAGGTTGCCGGAGAATTCACTTTCCAGGGTGCCGTCTTCAACGCGACCGAAGTAGACGTTGTCGTGGGCGCCGAACACGCCCAGGTCGGTACCGCCGGCGTAGTCCTTGTAGAAACGCACGCAACGGTAGCAGGCGATGCAGCGGTTCATCTCGTGGGAAATGAACGGGCCGAGATCCTGGTTCTGGTGGGTACGCTTGGTGAAGCGATAACGGCGCTCGTTGTGGCCGGTCATCACGGTCATGTCTTGCAGGTGGCAATGGCCGCCTTCCTCACAGACCGGGCAGTCGTGAGGGTGGTTGGTCATCAACCATTCGACGACGCTGGCGCGAAATACTTTCGCTTCTTCGTCGTCGATGGAGATCCAGCTGCCGTCGGTGGCGGGGGTCATGCAGGACATGACGATCCGACCACGCTTGTCGTTCTCGTCGGTGTACTGCTTGACCGCGCACTGGCGGCAGGCGCCAACGCTGCCAAGGGCGGGGTGCCAGCAGAAATAAGGAATGTCGAGGCCCAGCGACAGACATGCCTGTAACAGGTTGTCTGCGCCATCGACTTCGAGCTCTTTGCCGTCTACGTGGATAGTGGCCATGGTTCAAAGTTCTTCGTTGGCCCGGTGTCAGCGGGCGTGGCTAATGGAATCTTGTCGTTCGTCCGAATCCAAACAGCCTCGGTAAAGAGGCGTCATCGAACGAAAGGCGAAGGGCACGGACCCTTCGCCTTTTTAAGCGTCGTTACGCGCCGACCATGGTCGGCGAGACCACCTGATTGAGATCGTCCGCGCGGGTTGGCGCGATGCCGGCCTCGAATTCAGGGCGGAAGTATTTGATGGCGCTGCCCAACGGCTCCACGGCACCCGGTGCGTGAGCACAGAAGGTCTTGCCTGGGCCGAGGAAACCCACCAGGCCCAGCAGGGTCTCGATGTCGCCGGGTTGGCCTTGGCCTTTCTCGATGGCCATCAAGAGCTTGACGCTCCAGGGCAGGCCGTCGCGGCAAGGGGTGCAGAAACCGCAGGATTCGCGCGAGAAAAACTGCTCCATGTTGCGCAGAAGCGAAACCATGTTGACGCTGTCGTCCACCGCCATCGCGAGGCCGGTACCCATCCGGGTGCCCACCTTGGCGATGCCGCCGGCATACATTTGTGCGTCCAGGTGTTCCGGCAACAGGAAACCGGTGCCGGCGCCGCCGGGTTGCCAGCACTTGAGCTTGTAGCCGTCGCGCATGCCGCCGGCGTAATCCTCGAACAGCTCGCGCGCGGTGACGCCGAACGGCAGTTCCCACAGGCCAGGGTTCTTGACCTTGCCGGAGAAGCCCATGAGCTTGGTGCCCATGTCTTCACTGCCGTCACGGGCCAGGGATTTGTACCAGTCGACGCCGTCGGCGATGATCGCCGGCACGTTGCACAGGGTCTCGACGTTGTTCACGCAGGTCGGCTTGCCCCACACGCCGACGGCGGCGGGGAAGGGCGGCTTGGAGCGTGGGTTGGCGCGGCGGCCTTCCAGGGAGTTGATCAACGCGGTTTCTTCACCGCAGATGTAACGCCCGGCGCCGGTGTGGACGAACAGCTCGAAATCGAAGCCTGAGCCCAGGATGTTCTTGCCCAGCAGGCCAGCGGCCTTGGCTTCTTCCACGGCACGGTTCAGGTGCTTGGCGGCGGTGGTGTATTCGCCACGCAGGAAGATGTAGCCACGGTAGGTCTTCAGCGCGCGGGCACTGATCAGCATGCCTTCGATCAGCAGATGGGGCAGTTGCTCCATCAGCATGCGGTCTTTCCAGGTGTTGGGTTCCATCTCGTCCGCGTTGCACAGCAGGTAGCGGATGTTGATGGACTCGTCCTTTGGCATCAGGCCCCATTTCACGCCGGTGGGGAAGCCCGCGCCGCCACGGCCCTTGAGGCCGGCGTCCTTCACGGTCTGGACGATGTCATCGGCGGCCATGTCGGCGAATGCCTTGCGCGCGGCGGCATAGCCGTTCTTCGCCTGGTATTCGTCCAGCCATACCGCTTCGCCGTCGTCACGCAGACGCCACGTCAGGGGATGGGTTTCGGCCGAACGCTGGATGCGGTTGGCGGGCCCGAAGGAAGTCAGGGTCATACGTAGCCCTCCAGCAGTTTGGCGACGCCATCCGGCTTGACGTCACCAAAGGTGTCGTCATCGATCATCAGCGCCGGCGCCTTGTCGCAGTTGCCCAGGCAGCACACGGGCAGCAGGGTGAAGCGGCCGTCGGCGGTGGTCTGGCCCAGGCCGATGCCCAGCTTGCTCTGGAGCTCGCCGACCACCGATTCGTGGCCGCCGATGTAGCAGACCATGCTGTCGCAGACGCGAATGATGTGGCGGCCTACGGGCTGGCGGAAAATCTGGCTGTAGAAGGTAGCGACGCCTTCGACGTCGCTGGCCGGGATGCCGAGGATCTCGCCGATGGCGTAGAGTGCGCCGTCAGGCACCCAGCCACGTTCCTTCTGGACGATCTTCAAGGCTTCGATCGACGCCGCGCGCGGGTCTTCGTAGTGATGCAGCTCGTGCTCGATGGCCGAGCGCTCGGTTTCGCTCAGGGCGAAACGGTCAGTCTGGATAAGCGTGCTGTTCATGCTTAGCGGTCCACGTCGGCCATAACGAAATCGATACTACCCAGGTACGCGATCAAGTCCGCGACCATGCTGCCTTTGATCACCGAAGGGATCTGCTGCAGGTGCGGGTAGCTTGGGGTGCGAATCCGGGTGCGGTAGCTCATGGTGCCGCCGTCGCTCGTCAGGTAATAACTGTTGATGCCCTTGGTCGCTTCGATCATCTGGAAGGATTCGTTGGCCGGCATGACCGGGCCCCACGAAACTTGCAGGAAGTGCGTGATCAGGGTCTCGATGTGTTGCAGCGTGCGCTCTTTGGGTGGCGGCGTGGTCAGCGGGTGGTCCGCCTTGTACGGGCCTTCCGGCATGTTGCGCATGCACTGCTCGATGATCTTGACGCTCTGGCGCATTTCCTCGACGCGAACCATGCAGCGGTCATAAGCGTCGCCGTTGGCGGCCAGCGGAACTTCGAACTCGAAGTTTTCGTAGCCGGAGTACGGGCGCGCCTTGCGCAGGTCGAAGTCCAGGCCGGTGGCGCGCAGGCTCGGTCCGGTAACGCCCCATTCCAGCGCTTCCTTGGTGTTGTAGGCGGCCACGCCTTCGGTTCGGCCGCGCAGGATGCTGTTCTTCAGGGCGGCCTTGGTGTATTCGTCCAGGCGCTTGGGCATCCACTCGACGAAATCCTTGACCAGCTTTTCCCAGCCGCGCGGCAGGTCGTGGGCCACGCCGCCGATGCGGTACCAGGCCGGGTGCAGGCGGAAACCGGTGATCGCTTCGATCACGGTGTAGGCTTTCTGGCGGTCGGTGAACGTGAAGAATACCGGCGTCATCGCGCCCACGTCCTGGATGTAGGTGCCCAGGAACAGCAGGTGGCTGGTGATGCGGAAGAACTCGGCCATCATGATGCGGATGACATCGACCCGGTCCGGTACCTTGATCCCGGCGAGTTTCTCGACCGAAAGCACGTACGGCAGGTTGTTCATCACGCCGCCGAGGTAGTCGATGCGGTCAGTGTATGGAATGTAGCTGTGCCAGGACTGGCGCTCACCCATCTTCTCGGCGCCACGGTGGTGGTAGCCGATGTCCGGAACGCAATCGACGATCTCTTCGCCGTCCAGCTGCAGGATGATGCGGAACGCACCGTGGGCCGAAGGGTGGTTCGGGCCCAGGTTGAGGAACATGTAGTCCTCGTTGGCACCGGAACGCTTCATTCCCCAGTCTTCAGGCTTGAAGCGCGCGGACTCTTCTTCGAGTTGCTGCTTGGCCAGGGTCAGGCTGTACGGGTCGAACTCCGTGGCACGGGCCGGGAAGTCCTTGCGCAGCGGGTGACCTTCCCAGGTCGGCGGCATCATGATGCGCGTCAGGTGCGGGTGGCCGGGGAAATCGATGCCGAACATGTCCCAGACTTCACGCTCGTACCAGTTGGCGTTCGGCCAGATGCCGGTCACGGTCGGCACGCTGAGGTCGCTTTCGGACAAGGCGACCTTGATCATTACGTCACTATTACGCTCCACCGACAACAGGTGGTAGAACACGGTGAAGTCGGCACCAGGCAAGCCCTGGCGCTTGGTGCGCAGACGCTCGTCCACGCCATGCAGGTCATAGAGCATGACGTACGGCTTGGGCAGGTTGCGCAGGAAGGTCAGGACTTCGATCAGCTTGGCGCGGGCAACCCAAAGCACCGGCATGCCGGTGCGGGTCGACTGGAGCGTGAACGCCTCTGCGCCAAAACGGTTGTTCAGTTCGACGACCACATCCTGGTCGTCTGCCTTGTAAGGCGGGATGTACAGAGCACTGCCTGTAGTCATGGTTATTTATCGCTTTCGGTCAACGTAAAGAATGAAGCCAGGTTCTCGTTTCTTCTACAGAGCAGAGCTGGATCAGACTTCGTCGGGGCTGCGCAGATTCGTGACTGCGATTCGCTGTTCGCGGCGCTGTTCCTTTTGCGACGGCATGTCGGCGCGATAGACGCCTTGATCACCGACGACCCAGGACAGTGGGCGACGCTCCTGGCCGATGGATTCCTGCAGCAGCATCAAGCCTTGCAGGAACGCTTCGGGGCGGGGCGGGCAGCCGGGCACGTAGACATCCACGGGGAGGAATTTGTCGACCCCCTGGACCACGGAGTAAATGTCATACATGCCGCCGGAGTTGGCACAGGCGCCCATGGAAATGACCCACTTGGGTTCCAGCATCTGTTCGTACAGGCGCTGAATGATGGGGGCCATTTTCAGGAACGGCGTACCGGCGATAACCATGAAATCCGCCTGGCGCGGCGATGCCCGGATCACTTCGGCGCCAAAGCGCGCGATGTCGTGGGGCGCCGTGAAGGCGGTGGTCATTTCCACGTAGCAGCACGAAAGGCCGAAGTTGTACGGCCAAAGGGAGTTCTTGCGACCCCAGTTGACCGTGCTGTTCAGCACGTCTTCGAGCTTGCCCATGAAGATGTTCTTGTGGACTTGATCTTCTAACGGATCGGCGACGGTTTCCCGTTTGCCGATCGGATATTGCTCGTTAGGAGCATCGGGGTCGATCCTGGTGAGATTGTATTGCATTGCCAAAGCCTCATTGTTTCAGCTTCGCTTGCCGCTTGCGCCGAGCTTCCGGAGCCCAATCAAGAGCTCCCACCCGGTAAAGGTAGACAAGACCTGCCAACAGAATTGCTATGAAAACGAGAGCTTCGACGAATCCGGTCCAGCCGCTTTCGCGGACGGACACAGACCAGGCAAAGAGAAAAAGGGCTTCGATATCGAAGATCACGAAGAGCATCGCGACCAGATAGAATTTGGCTGAGAGCCGCAAGCGGGCGCCACCGGTAGGCAGCATGCCGGACTCGAACGGTTCATTCTTGCTGCGGCCCCAGGCTTTTGACCCGAGCAGGCTCGACACGCCGAGCATGAAGGCACACAGGCCGACGACGCCCAGAAGGAAAATGGCAAAGCCCCAATTGTGGGCCATGAGTCCTGTCGCTTCGGGCATGCTGGAAATCCTTAACAGAGAGCAAAGGTCTCTGAGCTTCAAAAAGAAATAACGCAGTGACGATATGTCGCAGCAATCAATCGCGGTGATTTTATGGCTAAACACCGGGCAAGTAAAATTCCAATGGCGAAATTATTTATTGGAATAAGGACATAGTACGTCTCCACCGCCCCGCAGCCCCGGCCCCATGGGGATTGGCTGTTGATACCTCAAAAGAATTTCGTTTCATATGTAACAATGAAAGCGCCTTCAAATGATAATTATTACTGTTTGGCTGCGCGGCACCGCAGGTAGTCGATGCAACAACTGAGAACTTGTCTTATATAGCTGTGATGGCAGTTGTCAGCGCTGGCCGTTTTACTCTTTTTCTGACTGCCCGATACTGCGTTCGATCAATTTTTTTGCTTTTCCTGTGGGGCGCTTCCTTAAGGCTTGTCTGGATCCCTGTGGCGAGGGAGCTTGCTCCCGCTTGAGTGCGAAGCGCTCACAAAAAGGCTGCTGCGCAGCCAGCGGGAGCAAGCTCCCTCGCCACAAAATCCTTTCATGTGACGACATTGCTGCCAAAGCATAGGCAAAAAAAAGCCCCGAACCAGTCGGGGCTTCAAATCGTCGGCTTTGCGGTTAGTTTTTATTCGGTCCGCAAGGGCCGTTTACGCGATAGATCAGTGGAACTGCTCTTCTTCGGTCGACCCGGTCAGCGCGGTCACGGACGAGGTGCCGCCCTGGATCACGGTGGTCATGTCGTCGAAGTAGCCGGTGCCGACTTCCTGCTGGTGGGCCACAAAGGTGTAGCCTTTGGCGGCGTCAGCGAATTCCTGCTCTTGCAGCTTCACGTAGGCGGTCATGTCGTTGCGGGCGTAGTCGTGCGCCAGGTTGAACATGCTGTGCCACATGTTGTGGATGCCGGCTAGGGTGATGAACTGGTGCTTGTAGCCCATGGCGGACAGTTCGCGCTGGAACTTGGCGATGGTCGCGTCGTCCAGGTTCTTCTTCCAGTTGAAGGAAGGCGAGCAGTTGTACGACAGCAGTTGGTCCGGGTATTCCTTCTTGATCGCTTCGGCGAAGCGACGGGCTTCGTCCAGGTCCGGCTTGGCGGTTTCGCACCAGATCAGGTCGGCGTACGGGGCGTAGGCCAGGCCGCGGGCGATGGCCTGGTCGAGGCCAGCGCGTACTTTGTAAAAGCCTTCCTGGGTACGGGTGCCGGTGACGAACGGCTGGTCGTACGGGTCGCAGTCCGAGGTCAGCAGGTCAGCGGCGTTCGCGTCGGTACGGGCCAGGATGATGGTCGGTACGCCTGCAACGTCGGCCGCCAGGCGAGCGGCGGTCAGTTTCTGTACGGCTTCCTGTGTAGGAACCAGTACCTTGCCGCCCATGTGGCCGCATTTTTTCACCGAGGCCAATTGGTCTTCGAAGTGAACGCCGGCGGCACCTGCCTCGATCATGCTCTTCATCAGTTCGTAGGCGTTCAGTACGCCGCCGAAACCGGCTTCGGCATCAGCCACGATAGGTGCGAAGTAGTCGATGTAGCCTTCGTCGCCCGGGTTCTTGCCGGCTTTCCACTGGATCTGGTCGGCGCGACGGAACGAGTTGTTGATGCGCTTGACCACGGTTGGAACCGAGTCCACTGGATACAGCGACTGGTCAGGGTACATGGATTCGGCGGAGTTGTTGTCCGCGGCCACTTGCCAGCCCGACAGGTAGATCGCCTGGATACCGGCCTTGACTTGCTGCACAGCCTGGCCGCCAGTCAGGGCGCCCATGCAGTTGACGAAGTCTTTCTCGGGGCGGAAGGAAGGCTTGGCGCCCTGGGTGACCAGGTTCCACAGCTTCTCGGCGCCCATTTTCGCAAAGGTGTGTTCAGGTTGAACCGAACCACGCAGACGGACGACGTCAGCAGCGGAATAATTGCGCTTCACGCCTTTCCAGCGCGGGTTTTCAGCCCAGTCTTTTTCAAGGGCTGCAATTTGCTGTTCGCGTGTCAGTGCCATGGAGATAAACCTCGTCGCATAGGTCTGGGGTGGAAAATTCCTGCTCCTGCCGACCAGGGGTTGGCGTACAAGTCGGTTCAGGCGGGGAGGCGACGGGATGAACGATGGGCTCGAGGGGAAAGTGAGCAGGTAGAGGCGAACTGCGGGCGCATTCGGGCGTCGTGGGCCTTTATACGAACTCAGAGTGATGCCGGGTTACCTAGTTACGCTTCCGTCCCTCGGGACAACTTCGTTCCAGTCGCAACCTCGTCAAACACACCTTGTGGGCGGTACAGACACGAATCGGCTCGCAGGGTGGTTGCAAGCATCGACCCGAAGGCCCTTGCCAGGGCCCCTGATTAGCGGGAGCGAGGCCATCATGCCTTCGGTTTTTTGGCTCGTCAAACGTTTTGTAGTGCGTTTTTTCAAGCACTACATCTTTGGTCTAATACGACTCATCAGTCAGTTTTTGGTGCTTCAGTTCAGGGTGTCGACCTTCACCCGCAGAATCATGTCATCCCGGCCTTGGGTCGAGTAGCTGCGGGTCAGGCCTTGTTTGTCGGCTTGAGTCTGGCGGTTCACCCCAGCGAGGGTGATCCATTCGCCGAGGCGCCCGCTGACGGTTGTGTCGGTGCTTTGCACGTTCACTACATCTGGACGTTCCTGGCTCATGCGGTCACGGTTGGTGCTGATACTCAGGTGAACGGTCTCGCCAGTGACACTGGCGGTGACATAAAAACCTTGGGTGACGTTGCGGTATTCGGTCTGGCTTTGCATGCGACCGTAGCCGTCGGTCTGGTTGCTGGTGAATGGCACGCTCTGACCGACCTGGATGAGCGCCGGCTGGCCTTCGCTGGCCTGGATCTGCTGCACGCCGCCCTCACGGCTGGCGGTGCTGCGGTTGATGATGCGTGTCTGGCTGGGCGCGGCGCCGTTGATCGAGTAGCCCTGGTCGCCTTGCAGGTTGTTCTCGTTGGTGTCGACGGTGATCAGCAAGCGCTTGGGAGCGGTGTCCAGTTGCGCCAGGAATTGCCGGAGTTCTTCGATCTTGCCCGGTTCGGCATTCACGATCAGTTGGTTGCCGTAGGCGCTGACCTGGCCATTTTTGCCGAGGAAATTCTGTGCCACCGGCAGTAGATCCGCGCTGGTGCGGTAGTTCAGCGGTACGATTTCGGTAGCGGCCATGACTGACAGGCTGCAGCCGAGCAGCAGGGTGGTCAGCAAGGTGCGTAGGGACATGTCCATTTCTCCGCGAGACAAAGGCTAGATATTGCCAGTTTGTCGGCCCCGGGTGGGGCAAGTTGAATGGTAGACGGCAAAACGCCCCGGCATCGGTGGATGGCGGGGCGTTTTGTGATGCTGATAATGTACTTGTGGCGAGGGGATTTATCCCCGCTGGGCTGCGAAGCAACCCCAATCAAGCTAATTTCGTCAACCTGACACACCGCAGTGACTGATTTGAGGGTTGCTGCGCAACCCAGCGGGGATAAATCCCCTCGCCACAGGGTATTGTGTTGCTGCTTCCAGCGGTTTCAGGCCGAGCGCCGCACCATGTCCACATGGGGAATGCCGGCCTCGAGGAATTCCTCGCTGACCACCGCAAACCCCAGTCGCTCGTAGAACGGCGTGGCATGGACCTGCGCGCTGAGCATCTGCTGTTGCAATCCGCGTCTCTCGGCCTCGGCGATCACTGCATGCATCAACGCATCGCCGACCTTCAGGCCGCGCCAGTCCTTGAGGACCGAGACGCGACCGATATGGCCGTCAGTCAGCAGCCGCGCGGTACCGATGGGGAAGTCGCCTTCGAAGGCCAGGAAATGCACGGCGTCCTGGTCATCCGAATCCCACTCCAACTCTGGAGGTACGGATTGCTCGGCAATGAACACCGTTTCACGAATGCGCCGGATCTCGGCGTTATCCTTTTGCCAGTCTGCGACACGAACGTGAATTTTATTCATCGGCGAACCCCAGGCTGCCTTGTTTGACCAATTCGTGGATAAGGCCGCGGCCTTCTTCATCGTCCAGCCATGGGCCGAGGTTTTCGATGTGCAGCGCGTCGGCGGCGCAGATCATCTTCAGCAGGTCCCGCAGCTTGCCCGGCAGATAACGGCTCTGGCCGCTGGCGAACAGCAGCAGGTCGTCATCGACTTCCGACCAGGCCAGGCGCGCGCTCGGGTTGCGGATGATCACGGCGCCTTGTTCCAGGCCGGCCAGCAAGTCGTCTTCTTCCAGCTCCGGGCCTACCACCAGTTCCGGGTAGCGGGGTTCGGTCATGAACTGGCCGAACCAGGTCAGCAGCAAACGCTCATCGCTCATGTGCTCGGCCAGAAGGCCCTTGAGGCGGTCCAGGGCGTCGTGCTGGATCTGGTGCGGGTCCGCGACGGGGCGTGCGTCGGCGTCGGTGTAACGCTCTTCGTCCGGCAAGAACTGGCTGAGGAAGTCGGTGAAATGGGTGAGCACTTCGGCCGCGCTCGGCGCTCGGAAGCCGACCGAGTAGGTCATGCAATCATCCACGGCGACACCGCAGTGGGCCAGGCGCGGTGGCAAGTAGAGCATGTCGCCGGGTTCCAGGGTCCACTCGTCGGTGGCCTCGAAATCGGCGAGGATGCGCAGGTCCGCATGGGGTAGCAGCGGGCTTTCGGAGTCGCACATCTGGCCGATTTTCCAGTTGCGCTTGCCATGGCCTTGCAACAGGAAAACGTCGTAGTTGTCGAAGTGCGGACCGACACCGCCACCCGGGGCGGCGAAGCTGATCATCACGTCGTCGATGCGCCAGCTCGGCAGGAAGCGGAAATGCTCCAGCAGCTCGCTGACTTCGGGGACGAACTGGTCGACCGCCTGCACCAGCAGCGTCCACTCGCGCTCCGGCAGCTTGCTGAATTCATCTTCGGCGAACGGGCCGCGACGCAACTCCCAGGGACGCTCGCCGTGCTCGATCACCAGGCGCGATTCAACCTCTTCTTCCAGCGCAAGGCCGGCCAGTTCGTCGGCATCGATCGGGCTTTCGAAGTCAGGAATCGCCTGGCGGATCAGCAGGGGTTTCTTCTGCCAGTAATCGCGCAGGAACTCCCGTGCCGTGATGCCGCCCAGGAGTTGCAGTGGAATGTCAGGATTCATGTGTAACCTATTGAAAAAATATACTTTTCAGACGCGAATAAAAACGCCCGGCGCGGCCGGGCGTCTCAAAGGTAAAGCGATGTGTCAGATGCGCTTGGCTTGTGCCGCCGCGTTGCCGATGTAGCTGGCCGGGGTCAGCTTCTTCAGCTCGGCCTTGGCTTCGGCAGGCATGTCCAGGCCATCGATGAAAGTCTGCAGCGCTTCAGGGCTGATGCCCTTGCCACGGGTCAGCTCTTTGAGCTTCTCGTACGGGTTTTCGATGTTGTAGCGACGCATCACGGTCTGGATCGGCTCGGCCAGGACTTCCCAGCAGGCATCCAGATCGGCGGCGATCTTCTGCTCGTTCAGTTCCAGCTTGCCGATGCCCTTGAGGCTGGCCTCGTAGGCGATGACGCTATGGGCAAAACCCACGCCCAGGTTGCGCAGCACGGTGGAGTCGGTCAGGTCGCGCTGCCAGCGGGAAATCGGCAGCTTGCTCGCCAAGTGCTGGAACAGCGCGTTGGCGATGCCCAGGTTGCCTTCGGAGTTTTCGAAATCGATCGGGTTGACCTTGTGCGGCATGGTCGAGGAACCGATCTCGCCGGCGATGGTGCGCTGCTTGAAGTAACCCAGGGAGATGTAGCCCCAGATATCGCGGTCGAAGTCGATCAGGATGGTGTTGAAGCGTGCGATCGCATCGAACAGCTCGGCGATGTAGTCGTGCGGTTCGATCTGGGTGGTGTACGGGTTGAAGCTCAGACCCAGTTCGTCTTCGATGAAGGCGCGGGCGTTGGCTTCCCAGTCGATGTCCGGGTAGGCCGAAAGGTGGGCGTTGTAGTTGCCCACGGCGCCGTTGATCTTGCCCAGCAGGGGCACGGCGGCCACCTGGGTGATCTGGCGCTCCAGGCGGTAGACGACGTTTGCCAACTCCTTGCCCAGGGTGGTCGGCGAAGCCGGTTGACCATGGGTGCGCGACAGCATCGGCACGTCGGCGAAGCGGATCGCCAGCTCGCGAATGGCCTGGGCGATCTGGCGCATCAGAGGCAGCAGCACATCGTCACGGCCTTCGCGCAGCATCAGGGCGTGGGACAGGTTGTTGATGTCCTCGCTGGTGCAGGCGAAGTGGATGAACTCACTGACGTTGGCCAGTTCCGGCAGCTTGGCCGCCTGCTCCTTGAGCAGGTACTCGATGGCCTTGACGTCGTGGTTGGTGGTGCGCTCGATCTCTTTGACGCGCTCAGCGTGCTCCAGGGCGAAATTGTCGGCCAGAGCGTTCAGCACAGCGTTGGCTTCGGCGGAAAAGGCCGGAACTTCACCAATGCCAGGGTGGGCGGCCAGGCGCTGGAGCCAGCGCACTTCAACCAGGACACGGGCACGGATCAGGCCGTACTCGCTGAAAATAGGGCGCAGGGCCTGGGTTTTGCCGGCGTAGCGGCCGTCTACAGGGGAAACCGCAGTGAGCGAAGAGAGCTGCATGGGGTGTTCTCGGACAGTCGGGCAACGAAATGGGGCGCGTATCATACATGAAAATCAGCGCCGGTCCGTCGCCAACTGACCGGCGTGTTACGCGTAAAGAGGTACAAAAGCAGGTCGAGGCGACTTATTCGTTGCGCATCAACGGGTAAAGCTCTTTCAATAATTTGCGTCGGCTGATCACCAGTTGCCAACGATGGCCGCCCAGCTGCCGCCACAGCCGTGCCGAGCGGATCCCGGCGAGCAGCAGGGCGCGGATCTTCGAGGCGTTGCTCGGTTGCTGCAGGTTGCGCATGTCGCCATGCACCTGGATGCGCTGGCGCAGCGTGCTCAAGGTGTCCTGGTACAGCGCGCCGCATGCGGCGATCACGTTTTCGTGGGACGGGCCGAAATGCTCGACCTGGGATTGGATCTGCGGCAAACGATTGCCGATGGTTTCCAGCAGGTCGTCACGCTTGGCCAACTGGCGCTCCAGGCCCAGCATCGACAGGGCGTAGCGCAGCGGTTCGCGTTGCAGGGCGCTGGGATCGCGCTCCAGGGCGCCGATCAAGGCGCGGTAGCCTTCGCGCAGGTTCAAGTCGTCGCCACCGTAGACCTCCAGGGTGTCCTTGGGGTCGCGTACCAGCAGGCTGCCGAGCATGCAGCCCAGGCCGGCCTCGGTGGCCTGGCCAGTCTTGGCGATCCGGTCCACCAGCACGGCGGCCAGGAAGACGCCGCCCAGCGCCGTCAGTTGTTCCTGGATTGGCGTCATGCCTTGCTGCTCCATGGCTCGGCGACTTCGATCACGCCGCCGCCCAGGCAGATTTCGCCGTCGTAGAACACCACCGACTGGCCGGGCGTGACCGCGCGCTGCGGGTCATCGAAGGTGGCGCGGTAGCCTGTGGCGGTTTTTTCCAGGGTGCAGGCCTGGTCGCTCTGGCGATAGCGAACCTTGGCCGTCAGGCGGCGCGGTTCGCTGAGGTCGATCGGGTTGACCCAATAGATGTCCGACGCGAGCAGGGCGCCGGAGAACAGCCACGGGTGGTCGTTACCCTGGCCAACGATCAGCTCGTTGTGCTCCAGGTCCTTGACCAGCACGTACCACGGCTCTTCGCCGGCGTCCTTCAACCCGCCGATGCCCAAGCCTTGGCGCTGGCCGATGGTGTGGTACATCAGGCCATGGTGGCGGCCGATGACCTCGCCTTCGGTCGTCTTGATCTCGCCCGGCTGCGCCGGCAGGTATTGCTTGAGGAAGTCGCTGAAACGGCGCTCGCCAATGAAGCAGATCCCGGTGGAGTCCTTTTTCTTGGCGGTGGCGAGTTGGTGCTTCTCGGCGATCGCGCGTACTTCGGGCTTTTCCAGTTCGCCGACCGGGAACAGGGTCTTGGCGATCTGCTCGCCGCCAACGGCATGCAGGAAGTAGCTCTGGTCCTTGTTCGGATCCAGGCCCTTGAGCAGTTCGGTACGGCCGTCGATGTCGCGGCGGCGCACGTAGTGGCCGGTGGCGATCAGGTCGGCGCCTAGCATCATGGCGTAGTCGAGGAACGCCTTGAACTTGATTTCGCGGTTGCAGAGGATGTCCGGGTTCGGTGTGCGACCGGCCTTGTATTCGGCCAGGAAATGCTCGAACACGTTGTCCCAGTACTCGGCGGCGAAATTCGCGGTGTGCAGCTTGATGCCGATCTTGTCGCACACGGCCTGGGCGTCCGCCAGGTCGTCCATGGCGGTGCAGTATTCGGTTCCGTCGTCTTCTTCCCAGTTCTTCATGAACAGGCCTTCCACCTCATAACCCTGCTCGATCAGCAGAAGGGCGGAAACGGAAGAGTCCACGCCACCGGACATGCCGACGATGACGCGTTGCTTTGGGGTGTTCGAAGAGGCTGGATCACGCATAGGAATTCAATGAGTGTCTTGAAAAAGGACGCGATTCTATCAGGCCCGGGCGCGCAAGGCTAAAGAGAAGGGCGGATAAGCTCCAGGCTATGGCGATGGCCGGCCAGGTAATCGTCGATGCAACGGATGATGAGCTCGCTGCGCCAGCGGTCGCGCTGCTCGAGCAGTTCGTCGCGGGTCAGCCATTTGGCGCCTAGGATGCCATCGTCCAGTTGATACTCGGGGTGGTGTTTCAGGGCCTTGGCGGCGAAGCAGACCCGCTGGTAGGTCACGCCGTTGCTGGGGGCGGTGTACAGATAGATGCCTGTTACGCTGGTGGGCTCTACGTCCCAGCCGGTTTCTTCCAGGGTTTCGCGCACGGCGGCCTCGATCAGTGTTTCGTTCGGATCCAGGTGGCCGGCGGGCTGGTTGAGCACGGCGCGCCCGCCCTTGGATTCCTCGACCATCAAGAAGCGGCCGTTGTCTTCGACAATGGTGGCGACGGTGATGTGGGGGTTCCAGTCCATGGGGAGTCCTCGATTTCAGGTTGGAATGCCGGCCTCTGTGGGAGCGAGCTTGCTCGCGATAGCGGTGGGTCAGTCAATATCAATGTCGAATGCTACATCGCAATCGCGAGCAAGCTCGCTCCCACAGGGGAATATATTGTCAAGGTAAATAGGGTATGCCAGAAACACAAACCCCGGCACAAGGCCGGGGTTTGTGGTGCTTGCTTACAACCTTACACCAGCGCAGCAATCGCCGCGTTGAAGGTGGCGCTTGGGCGCATGGCCTTGCTGGTCAGCTCGGGGTTGGCGAAGTAGTAGCCGCCGATGTCCACGGGCTTGCCTTGCACGGCATTGAGTTCGGCAACGATTTTTTCTTCGTTGTCGGTCAAGGTCTTGGCCAGGGTGGTGAATTGCGCCTTGAGGGCTGCGTCGTCATCCTGAGCGGCCAGTGCCTGGGCCCAGAACAGGGTCAGGTAAAAGTGGCTGCCGCGGTTGTCGATGCCGCCGACCTTGCGCGAAGGCGACTTGTTGCGGTCCAGGAACTCACCAGTCGCCTGGTCGAGGGTCTTGGCCAGCACCAGCGCCTTGGGGTTGTTGTAGGTCACGCCCAGGTGTTCCAGGGATGCGGCCAGGGCGAGGAACTCGCCCAGGGAATCCCAGCGCAGGAAGTTTTCTTCCAGCAGCTGCTGCACGTGCTTGGGTGCCGAGCCGCCGGCGCCGGTTTCGAACAGGCCACCGCCGTTCATCAGCGGCACGATCGACAGCATCTTGGCGCTGGTGCCCAGTTCCATGATCGGGAACAGGTCAGTCAGGTAGTCGCGCAGTACGTTGCCGGTCACCGAAATGGTGTCCTTGCCTTCGCGGGTGCGAGCCAGGGTGAACTTCATCGCGTCGACAGGCGACATGATGCGGATGTCCAGGCCGCTGGTGTCGTGGTCCTTCAGGTACGCCTGGACCTTCTCGATCATCACGCCGTCGTGGGCGCGCATCGGGTCGAGCCAGAAGATCGCCGGGGTGGCGCTGGCGCGGGCACGGTTGACCGCCAGCTTGACCCAATCCTGGATCGGCGCGTCCTTGGTCTGGCACATGCGGAAGATATCGCCAGCCTCGACGGTCTGCTCCAGCAGGGTTTGACCGTTGTTGTCCGAAACACGAACCACACCGTCAGCCTTGATCTGGAAGGTCTTGTCGTGGGAGCCATACTCTTCGGCTTTCTTGGCCATCAGGCCAACGTTCGGCACGCTGCCCATGGTGGTTGGGTCGAAGGCGCCGTGTTGCTTGCAATCTTCGATCACCGCTTGGTAGATGGTGGCGTAGCAGCGATCCGGGATCACAGCCTTGGTGTCGTGCAGTTGGCCGTCGGTGCCCCACATCTTGCCGGAGTCACGGATCATGGCCGGCATCGAGGCGTCGACGATGACGTCGCTCGGTACGTGCAGGTTGGTGATGCCCTTGTCGGAGTTGACCATCGCCAGCGCCGGACGAACGGCGTAGACCGCCTGGATGTCGGCTTCGATCTGGGCCTGCTGCTCGGCCGGCAGGGCCTTGATGCGCGCGTACAGGTCGCCGATGCCATTGTTCAGGTTGAAGCCGATCTGCTCCAGCACCTCGGCGTGCTTGGCCAGCGCGTCCTTATAGTACTCGGCGACGATCTGACCGAACATGATCGGGTCGGAGACCTTCATCATGGTCGCTTTCAGGTGGACCGACAGCAGGACGCCTTTTTGCTTGGCGTCTTCGATTTCAGCGGCGATGAAGTTGCGCAGGGCGTTTTTGCTCATCACGGCGCAATCGAGGATCTCACCGGCTTGTACGGTGGTTTTTTCCTTGAGGACGGTGGCAGTGCCGTCCTTGGCGATCAGCTCGATCTTCACGGTGCCCGCGGCGTCGATCAGGGCGGCTTTTTCGCTGCCGTAGAAATCGCCGGCGCTCATGTGAGCGACGTGGGACTTGGAGTCGGCAGCCCAGGCGCCCATTTTATGCGGGTGCTTGCGAGCATAATTCTTGACCGACAGCGGCGCGCGGCGGTCGGAGTTGCCTTCGCGCAGGACCGGGTTCACGGCGCTGCCCTTGACCTTGTCGTAACGGGCGCGAGCGTCTTTCTCGGCGTCGGTGGTCACGGTTTCCGGGTAGTCCGGCAGTGCGTAGCCCTGGGCCTGCAATTCCTTGATCGCGGCCTGCAGTTGCGGCACCGAGGCGCTGATGTTCGGCAGCTTGATGATGTTGGCTTCAGGCGTGACGGCCAGGTCGCCCAATTCGGCGAGGTGGTCGGCTACGGCTTTGTCACCCAGTTGCTCGGGGAAGCTGGCCAGGATGCGTCCTGCGAGGGAGATATCGCGGGTCTCCACGGCGATATCGGCCGAAGCGGTGAAGGCTTCGACGATCGGCAGCAGCGAATAGGTGGCGAGGGCAGGCGCTTCGTCGGTGAAGGTATAGATGATCTTCGAGCGGGTGGGCATATTCGGATTAACTCTCTTCTTTGCTAAAGCATGCGCAGAAACTCGAGGGGCGCCGGGTAAGCGCGTTCGTTCAAAGTCATCCGTGAGCCGAATGTCGAGGTTTCTTCGCGGTGATGTTGGGTGCATCAGTCGAGCGTCAAGCGGTCGGGCCGCGGTAACGGTCCGGCTTTAAAGTGGCGGAAAGTCTCGTGATAGAGCCGTCAGCCGTCGTGACCCTGTGGTCAGCGGCGGCATTATACATAGGTAGCTGGCGATCTGCCGACGGTTCATAGACTTCCGTACACGTCCATTGGTCTAAACGTCGCAGGCCGGGGAGTTGGACTATGCTCGAATTTGGCGCTTTTCCCTTGGTTTTCAGGCTTGTACGCGGCGAACTTGATTAAATTGCCGGGGATGGGCCGAACGTAGGGTTTGCGTGCCGATACAACTGGGGTACGCTCGAACGCAGCCAGATGTTCAATCCAAGCAATGGAGTTCAGCATGGGGTATCAAAAGATTCAGGTTCCGGCCGTCGGTGACAAAATCACCGTCAATGCAGACCATTCTCTTAATGTTCCCGACAATCCGATCATCCCTTTCATTGAAGGCGACGGCATTGGCGTTGATATCAGTCCGGTCATGATCAAGGTGGTGGACGCCGCGGTCGAAAAGGCCTACGGCGGCAAGCGCAAGATTTCCTGGATGGAAGTCTATGCGGGCGAAAAAGCGACCCAGGTCTACGACCAGGACACCTGGCTACCCCAGGAAACCCTGGACGCGGTCAAGGATTACGTGGTTTCCATCAAGGGCCCGCTGACCACGCCGGTCGGTGGCGGTATCCGCTCGCTGAACGTTGCATTGCGCCAGCAGCTCGACCTGTATGTCTGCCTTCGCCCGGTGCGCTGGTTTGAAGGCGTCCCGAGCCCGGTCAAGAAACCGGGCGATGTGGACATGACCATCTTCCGCGAGAACTCCGAGGACATCTACGCCGGTATCGAGTGGAAGGCCGGTTCGGCCGAAGCCACCAAGGTGATCAAGTTCCTCAAAGAGGAAATGGGCGTCACCAAGATCCGTTTCGACGAAGATTGCGGCATCGGCGTCAAGCCGGTCTCCAAGCAGGGCACCAAGCGCCTGGCACGCAAGGCCTTGCAATATGTCGTCGACAATGACCGCGATTCGCTGACTATCGTGCACAAAGGCAACATCATGAAGTTCACCGAAGGTGCCTTCAAGGAATGGGCCTACGAGGTGGCGGCCGAAGAGTTCGGCGCGACCCTGCTCGACGGCGGCCCATGGATGCAGTTCAAGAATCCGAAGACCGGCAAGAATGTCGTGGTCAAGGACGCCATCGCCGACGCCATGCTCCAGCAGATCCTGCTGCGCCCGGCCGAATACGACGTGATCGCGACCCTGAACCTCAACGGCGACTACCTCTCCGATGCCCTGGCGGCTGAAGTGGGCGGTATCGGTATCGCGCCGGGCGCCAACCTGTCCGACACCGTGGCAATGTTCGAGGCCACCCACGGCACCGCGCCTAAATATGCGGGCAAGGACCAGGTCAACCCGGGGTCGTTGATCCTCTCGGCGGAAATGATGCTGCGCCACATGGGGTGGACCGAGGCGGCCGACCTGATCATCAAGGGCACCAACGGCGCGATTTCGGCCAAGACCGTGACCTATGACTTCGAACGCCTGATGGACGGTGCCAAGCTGGTGTCGTCTTCCGGCTTCGGCGATGCGCTGATTTCCCATATGTAAGCGAAGCCTGAACACAAAAATGCCCGGTTCGAGTGATCGAAACCGGGCATTTTTTATGGGTTGGTGCCGGGCTCTAGTGGCCTTCGGTTACCCGCGGCTTGAAGCGGACCTTGATCGGTGCTGGCTTTACGCTGGCCTCGGTGCTGTTGGGGTCGACGTCCACGGCAACCGGGCAAATCTCAACGGCATGTGTACCCTTTGGCCCTTGTATCATGCAGAACGTCACCGGCTGACCTGCCTTCAGGGTTTTATAACCTTCCATCTGGATTACAGAGTAGTGAGCGAAGAGGTCTTCGTCCTTCCCGTCTTGGATAATAAAACCATAGCCTTTGGCGTTGTTGAACCACTTGACCTTTCCCTTGACTCGCATACTGGTGGTACCTGACATACCATTTTCCCTCTGCAACACACTCCTGCAACGGAGTATCATCCTGATCATCCGCTGTCGATCAAATAAGAAATCGGATTGACTTTGCGGACCTTTTTAACCCACGGTGGGCTCTATTGGTTGTAACACCGATTCACCGTTAGTCAAGGTGATCGGGCGGTAGCGGTTGAAATCGCTCGCAAGCGGCCCCATCACTGTATTTGCCAACTAAACGAACCTTTCTTTCCATGCATGCAATCAGCCAGATTCGACTAACATTCAATCAGGATCGCCCGGATCAACATGATGACGATTCAGCGGGCATTGCTGTTCAGGAATCAAAGCCCGCTTTACAGGCTCCACCGATGTACAAGGTGGTTTTGTTCAACGATGACTACACACCGATGGATTTCGTCGTCGAAGTGCTCGAGGTGTTTTTTAACCTGAATCGCGAGCTGGCGACCAAGGTCATGCTGGCCGTTCATACAGAGGGACGGGCAGTATGTGGTGTGTTTACCCGCGACATTGCGGAGACCAAGGCCATGCAGGTCAACCAGTACGCCCGGGAAAGCCAGCATCCGCTACTCTGTGAAATCGAGAAGGACGGTTAACGCCGACCACTTGGGTATGAGGTGAAGCCATGTTAAACCGCGAGCTCGAAGTCACCCTCAATCTTGCCTTCAAGGAGGCTCGTTCGAAGCGTCATGAATTCATGACCGTCGAGCACCTGCTGTTGGCCCTATTGGATAACGAGGCTGCCGCCACCGTTTTGCGTGCCTGCGGCGCGAACCTCGACAAACTCAAGCATGACCTGCAGGAGTTCATCGACTCCACCACGCCACTGATCCCCGTCCACGACGAGGATCGCGAAACCCAGCCAACCCTGGGATTCCAGCGTGTGCTGCAGCGTGCTGTCTTTCATGTGCAGAGCTCGGGCAAGCGCGAAGTCACCGGCGCCAACGTGCTGGTTGCCATTTTCAGCGAGCAGGAAAGCCAAGCGGTGTTCCTGCTCAAGCAACAGAGCGTTGCGCGTATCGATGTCGTCAACTACATCGCCCATGGCATCTCGAAAGTGCCGGGGCATGGCGATCATTCCGAAGGTGAGCAGGACATGCAGGATGACGAGGGCGGCGAGTCTTCTTCATCAGGCAATCCGCTGGACGCGTATGCCAGCAATCTGAACGAACTGGCTCGCCAGGGGCGTATCGACCCGCTGGTCGGGCGCGAGGCGGAAGTCGAGCGCGTTGCGCAGATCCTGGCCCGGCGCCGCAAGAACAACCCATTGCTTGTAGGCGAAGCGGGCGTGGGCAAGACCGCGATCGCCGAAGGCCTGGCCAAGCGCATCGTCGATAACCAGGTGCCAGACCTGCTGGCCAACAGCGTGGTGTATTCCCTCGACCTGGGTGCCTTGCTGGCCGGTACCAAATACCGGGGCGATTTCGAGAAGCGCTTCAAGGCGTTGCTCGGCGAACTGAAGAAGCGGCCGCAGGCGATCCTTTTCATCGACGAGATCCACACCATCATTGGTGCCGGTGCTGCGTCGGGGGGCGTGATGGATGCCTCCAACCTGCTCAAGCCACTGCTGTCCTCGGGCGATATCCGTTGCATCGGCTCGACCACGTTCCAGGAATTCCGTGGGATTTTCGAGAAGGACCGTGCATTGGCCCGGCGTTTTCAGAAGGTCGACGTGTCGGAGCCTTCGGTGGAAGACACCATCGGTATCCTGCGTGGCCTGAAAGGGCGTTTCGAGTTGCACCACAGCATCGAATACAGTGACGAGGCATTGCGCGCTGCCGCCGAACTGGCGTCGCGCTACATCAACGATCGGCACATGCCGGACAAGGCCATCGATGTCATCGACGAGGCGGGCGCCTATCAGCGGCTGCAACCGGTGGAGAATCGAGTCAAGCGCATCGACGTGCCGCAAGTCGAGGACATCGTCGCGAAAATCGCGCGGATTCCGCCAAAACACGTCACCAGCTCCGACAAGGAATTGCTGCGTAACCTGGAGCGTGACCTGAAGCTCACGGTGTTCGGCCAGGATGCGGCCATCGACTCGCTGTCGACCGCGATCAAACTGTCCCGCGCGGGACTCAAGTCGCCGGACAAGCCGGTCGGTTCATTCCTGTTCGCCGGGCCTACCGGTGTCGGCAAGACCGAGGCGGCGCGGCAGTTGGCCAAGGCGCTGGGGATCGAGTTGGTGCGCTTCGACATGTCCGAGTACATGGAGCGTCATACCGTATCGCGTCTGATCGGTGCGCCTCCAGGCTATGTCGGTTTCGACCAGGGTGGTCTCTTGACCGAGGCAATCACCAAGCAGCCTCACTGCGTGCTGTTGCTCGATGAGATCGAGAAGGCGCATCCGGAAGTCTTCAACCTGCTGCTGCAGGTCATGGACCACGGTACGCTGACCGATAACAACGGGCGCAAGGCGGATTTCCGCAACGTGATCATCATCATGACCACGAACGCCGGTGCCGAAACCGCCGCGCGCGCTTCGATCGGTTTCACCCATCAGGACCACTCGTCCGATGCGATGGAAGTGATCAAGAAGAGCTTCACGCCTGAATTCCGCAACCGCCTGGACACCATTATCCAGTTTGGTCGCCTCAGCCATGAGGTCATCAAAAGCGTGGTGGACAAGTTCCTTACCGAACTCCAGGCGCAGCTCGAAGACAAGCGTGTGCTGTTGGAGGTCACCGATGCGGCGCGCAGCTGGCTGGCGGAAGGTGGTTACGATGTGACGATGGGCGCAAGGCCGATGGCTCGCTTGATTCAGGACAAGATCAAGCGTCCGCTGGCCGAGGAGATCCTGTTTGGCGAACTGGCCGAGCATGGCGGTGTGGTACACATCGACATCAAGGACGGCGAGCTGACCTTCGACTTCGAAACCACGGCCGAGATGGCTTGATCGTTAGCTGCAGCAAAATAAAAAGGCGCCGAAAGGCGCCTTTTTGCTGTCCAGCTCAAATCCTTGTGGGAGCGAGCTTGCTCGCGATGGCAGAGGATCGGTCAACATCAATACCGACTGTGACGACGCTATCGCGAGCAGGCTCGCTTCCACAGGATCTGTGTAATGTGGATGGTTGGAGCAAAACCCAGGCAAACAAAAACGCCCGACATGAGCCGGGCGTTTTGTATTGACTTGTTAGCGAGCGCGGTAAGTGATGCGCCCTTTGCTCAAGTCATAGGGCGTCAGCTCGACGCGCACTTTGTCACCGGTAAGAATACGAATGTAGTTCTTGCGCATCTTGCCGGAGATATGCGCGGTTACGACGTGCCCATTTTCCAACTCCACACGAAACATGGTGTTGGGCAGGGTGTCGACGACAGTGCCTTCCATTTCGAAGCTGTCTTCTTTCGACATGCAGTAAAGCCCTCGGTATCCAGTGAATGGCCCGGTGCAACTGCGCCAGGCAAAAGCGGCGTGCATTGTGCCCGAAAAAGGGGGGGCAAGCCAAGGGGTTCTTAGGAGTAACTCAATGAATGCGGCGCATGGATAAGGCGCAAACTACGAGCGGCCCCTAGTTCAGGACAACCCACCGCTGGTTGATCAACAATTCAATGGGCCGATATTGGGTCTTGTAGTTCATTTTTTTGCAGTTCTTGATCCAGTAGCCCAGGTACACCGCTTCCAGGCCCAGGCGCCGGCATTCGTTGATCTGCCAAAGGATCGCGAACCGTCCCAGGCTGCGCTTTTCCTCGTTGGGCTCATAAAAGGTGTAGACCGCCGACAGGCCGTTGGGCAGCAGGTCGGTGACGGCGATGGCCACCAGCCGCCCGTCGAGGCGGAACTCATAGAAACGCGAGAACGGCAGGTCGCGTACCAGGAAGGTCGAGAATTGGTCCCGGCTGGGCGGGTACATGTCGCCATCGGCGTGGCGCTGTTCGATGTAGCGCTGGTACAGGTCGAAATATTCTTCGCTGAACTGCGGTTTGGCCGGGCGCACCTGCAAATCGGCGTTGCGCTTGAAAATACGCTTCTGCTGCCGGTTCGGGGTAAAGCGGGCCACGGGAATGCGCGCCGGCACGCACGCATTGCAATGCTGGCAATGGGGCCGGTAGAGGTGATCGCCGCTGCGACGAAACCCCATCTCCGACAGGTCTGCATAGACATGCACATCCATGGGCTGGCTGGGATCGAGGAACAGGGTCGTGGCCTGCTCCTCTGGCAGGTAGCTGCAAGAGTGAGGTTGAGTGGCATAAAACTTCAAGCGCGCCAACTCGGTCATGATCAACCCTCGGGATAAACTTCAATTCAAGTGTAAGCCAGGAGCGCGAATATCGCTCAGCAAACCCAGGTGGCATGGTTGGGTTGGTCCAGATGGGCCTTCAAGTAAGCCGCGAACTCGGTTCGCGGAATCGGCCGCGCGCCCAGGCTATGCAAGTGCTCGGTGGGCATCTGGCAGTCGATCAGGACGAAACCCGCCTCCTTGAGGTGTTGGACCAAGGTTGCGAAGCCGAATTTCGACGCATTGTCGGCGCGACTGAACATGGACTCGCCAAAAAACAACTGACCCATTGCCAAGCCATACAGGCCGCCGACCAGCGTGCCTTGATCCCAGACTTCCACGGAATGGGCGAAGCCGCGTCGGTGAAGTTCCAGATAGGCGGTCTGCATGGCGTCGGTGATCCAGGTGCCATCGGCATAATCCCGGGGCGCGGCGCAGGCCTGGATGACCCCGGCGAAATCCCGGTCGAACGTCACTTCATAGCGCTGCTTGCGCAATAGCTTGCCCAGGCTGCGCGATACATGCAGCTCGTCGGGAAACAGCACCGTGCGCGGGTCCGGCGACCACCACAGGATCGGCTGGCCTTCGGAGAACCATGGAAAGCAACCGTGGCGATAGGCCTGGATCAAGCGGTCGGCGGACAGGTCCCCGCCGGCGGCGAGCAGGCCGTTGGGGTCGCGCATGGCTTTTTCCAGTGGCGGAAAATCGAAAGTGTTGCGTTGTAACCAAGTCAGCATCGTTGTCCGGGCTTGCAGAAGGGGAGGGCGGGGCTCCGGATCAGCCAGAGCCCGCCTAGAGGTTAACCGTCAAACGGCCGGGATGTCATCGAGATACTTCTCTGCGTCCAGGGCGGCCATGCACCCGGCGCCGGCCGAAGTAATGGCCTGGCGATAGACATGATCGGCCACATCGCCAGCGGCAAACACGCCTTCGATGTCGGTGGCCGTGGCATTGCCGTCGCTGCCGCCGCGCACGATCAGGTAACCATCGCGCATCGTCAGTTGGCCCTGGAACAGATCGGTATTGGGTTTGTGCCCGATGGCGATGAAGACGCCGGCCAGGGACAACGTGCTGGTTTCACCGGTCTCGCTGTGCCGCAGGCGCGCGCCGGTCACGCCGCTGGCATCGCCCAGGACCTCGTCCAGATTCTGGTTCCAGTGCAAACGGATATTGCCATTGGCGGCTTTCTCGAAGAGTTTGTCTTGCAAGATCTTTTCCGAGCGCAACTTGTCCCGCCGGTGAATCAAATGCACCTCCTTGGCGATATTCGACAGGTACAGGGCTTCTTCCACGGCGGTGTTGCCGCCACCGACCACCGCCACCACCTGGTTTCGGTAGAAAAAACCATCGCAGGTCGCGCAGGCTGAAACACCTTTGCCGGCGAAGGTTTCCTCCGACGGCAGGCCGAGGTACTGGGCTGAGGCGCCGGTGGCGATGATCAGTGCGTCGCAGGTGTAGGTGCCGCTGTCACCGATCAATTCGAACGGACGTTGTTGCAACTTGGCGGTGTGAATATGGTCGTAGACGATCTGCGTGTCGAAGCGCTCGGCGTGCCGTTGCATGCGCTCCATCAGCATGGGGCCGGTCAGGCCTTCGACGTCGCCGGGCCAGTTATCGACTTCGACCGTGGTGGTGAGCTGGCCACCGGCCTGTATGCCGGTGATGACAACGGGTTTGAGGTTGGCACGGGCCGCATAGACAGCAGCGCTGTACCCTGCAGGGCCGGAACCGAGAATAATCAGGCGTGAATGCTTCGCTTCGCTCATAAAAACACCTCATAAGCCTTTGTCACAAAAGAGAATGCATGCTCAAATTGGCGCCCAAGACCCCCTGATCATGGCTATGCTGTCGCCAAGCGTGCGGGCAATGCCTTGGGCATGACAAACCCGTACAATGCTTGGGTTTTGAACGCAGGATGAGTAAAAGATCAAATCTTCAGCGACTCCTGTGGTTTTCCGGACGCATGCCACAGTGGTAAAAGTAGTACCGGTTGGGCACATTCACTTTTTTTACCTGCTCGTCATGGGCAGTTTTTCATAGTCATTCAACAGATGGACGCGCCTTGGGCGCAGGAAAAGAAGCGTTTTGAAGAAATCCACCGCAGCACCCAAGACAGTCGTTCCGCTCTGGCGCCAACAATTGCACTACCGGCTCAAGGAAGGTGCGTTGATCGCCATCGGTGCCTTGTGCCTGTTCCTGATGATGGCCTTGCTGACCTACGGCAAGGACGATCCGGGCTGGAGCCACAACAGCAAAATCGAAGACGTGCAGAATTTCGGCGGTCCGGCCGGTTCCTACAGCGCCGACATCCTGTTCATGGTGCTGGGCTATTTCGCCTATATCTTCCCGCTGCTGCTGGCGATCAAGACGTACCAGATATTCCGCCAGCGCCATGAGCCCTGGCAGTGGAGCGGCTGGCTGTTCTCCTGGCGCCTGATCGGCCTGGTCTTCCTGGTGCTGTCGGGAGCCGCGCTGGCCCATATTCATTTCCACGCCCCCACTGGCCTGCCCGCAGGGGCGGGTGGCGCACTGGGTGAAAGCCTCGGCGACCTGGCCCGCAATGCCCTGAACATCCAGGGCAGCACGCTGCTGTTCATCGCCTTGTTCCTGTTTGGCCTGACGGTGTTCACCGACCTGTCGTGGTTCAAGGTGATGGACGTCACCGGCAAGATCACCCTTGACCTCATTGAATTGATCCAGGGCGCGCTGAACCGTTGGTGGGCAGCGCGCAACGAACGCAAGCAACTGGTGGCGCAACTGCGTGAAGTCGACGACCGCGTCCATGACGTTGTGGCGCCGACGGTGACTGACAAACGCGAGCAGGCCAAGGTCAAGGAGCGCCTGATCGAACGTGAGCAGGCCCTGAGCAAGCACATGTCCGAGCGCGAAAAGCAGGTGCCGCCGGTCATCACCATGGCCCCGGCCAAGCCGCCGGAGCAAAGCAAGCGCGTGCAGAAAGAGAAACAGGCACCGCTGTTTGTCGACAGCGCGGTGGAAGGCACCTTGCCGCCGATCTCGATCCTCGACCCGGCCGAGAAGAAACAGCTCAACTATTCCCCCGAGTCCTTGGCGGCCGTCGGGCATTTGCTCGAAATCAAGCTCAAGGAGTTCGGTGTGGAGGTCTCGGTGGATTCGATCCACCCGGGTCCGGTCATCACCCGTTACGAAATCCAGCCGGCCGCCGGCGTGAAGGTCAGCCGTATCGCCAACCTGGCGAAGGACCTGGCGCGCTCCCTGGCCGTGACCAGCGTGCGGGTGGTGGAGGTGATTCCCGGCAAGACCACCGTGGGCATCGAGATTCCCAACGAAGACCGGCAGATTGTGCGCTTCTCCGAAGTACTGTCGACGCCGGAATATGACAACCACAAGTCGCCGGTCACCTTGGCCTTGGGTCACGACATCGGCGGCAAGCCGGTCATCACCGACCTGGCGAAAATGCCCCACCTGCTGGTGGCCGGTACCACCGGCTCCGGTAAGTCGGTGGGCGTGAACGCGATGATCCTTTCGATCCTGTTCAAGTCAGGCCCGGAAGACGCCAAGCTGATCATGATCGACCCGAAGATGCTCGAATTGTCGATCTACGAAGGCATCCCGCACCTGCTGTGCCCGGTGGTCACCGACATGAAGGACGCGGCCAACGCCTTGCGCTGGAGCGTTGCCGAGATGGAGCGCCGCTACAAGCTGATGGCGAAGATGGGCGTGCGCAACCTCTCGGGCTTCAACGCCAAGGTCAAGGAAGCCGAGGAAGCCGGTACACCGCTGAGCGACCCGCTGTATCACCGCGAAAGCATCCACGACGAAGCGCCGCTGCTGCATAAGCTGCCGACCATCGTCGTGGTGGTGGACGAATTCGCCGACATGATGATGATCGTCGGCAAGAAGGTCGAAGAACTGATCGCCCGTATCGCCCAGAAGGCCCGTGCGGCCGGTATCCACCTGATCCTCGCTACGCAGCGACCATCGGTGGACGTGATCACCGGCCTGATCAAGGCCAACATCCCGACCCGCATGGCGTTCCAGGTGTCGAGCAAGATCGACTCGCGGACCATCATCGACCAGGGCGGCGCCGAGCAATTGCTGGGTCACGGTGACATGCTCTACATGCCGCCCGGCACCAGCCTGCCGATCCGTGTCCACGGCGCGTTCGTCTCCGACGATGAAGTACACCGCGTGGTGGAAGCCTGGAAATTGCGCGGCGCGCCTGAATACAACGACGACATCCTCAACGGTGTCGAAGAAGCAGGCAGCGGTTTTGAAGGCAGCAGCGGTGGAGGCGGTGATGATGACGCAGAGACCGACGCGCTTTATGACGAAGCGGTGCAGTTCGTGCTCGAAAGCCGCCGTGCCTCGATTTCCGCCGTGCAGCGCAAGCTGAAGATCGGCTACAACCGTGCCGCTCGCATGATCGAGGCCATGGAAATGGCTGGGGTCGTGACGGCCATGAACACCAACGGTTCGCGCGAAGTGCTCGCGCCTGGCCCGATGCGCGACTGATTACCCGGGCGACGTGACGATGCGTCGCTCGAACCCCCACGAATTCATGAGGACTCCCATGCGCCTGATTCGCATGTTGCTGTTGCCCGTACTGGCCTTGTCTACTTTTTCGGCCCACGCCGGCGAAAAGGACGTGGCCCGCCTGACCCAGTTGCTGGGCGGCTCCCAGACCCTGACTGCGCGTTTTTCCCAGTTGACCCTCGACGGCAGTGGCACCCAGCTGCAGGAAACCGCCGGTGAAATGGCCCTTCAGCGTCCTGGCCTGTTCTATTGGCACACCGATGCTCCCGCCGAACAACTGATGGTTTCCGACGGCAAGAAAGTCTCGCTGTGGGACCCGGACCTGGAGCAGGTGACCATCAAGACTCTTGACCAGCGCCTGACCCAGACGCCAGCGTTGCTGCTGTCCGGTGACATCTCGGAGATCAGCCAGAGCTTCGACATTACCTCCAAGGAAGCCGGCGGGGTGATCGACTTCACCCTCAAGCCCAAGACCAAGGACAGCCTGTTCGACAGCCTGCGCCTGTCGTTCCGCAACGGCCTTGTCAACGACATGCAGCTGATCGACAGCGTTGGCCAGCGCACCAACATCCTGTTCACCGGGGTCAAGGCCAATACGCCGATCGCCGCGTCCAAGTTCAAGTTCGACATCCCCAAGGGTGCGGATGTGATCCAGGAATAAAAAAACCTGGGACAGTACCTGTGGGAGCGAGCCTGCTCGCGAAGGCGGTGTGTCAGTGGGGATAATCCAACTGGTCCGCCGCCTTCGCGAGCAGGCTCGCTACCACAAGGGATTGTGGTGTTCAATCAACTAACTGATCGGCAACAGGACCCTGCGGAGGTTTTGTAGTAATCATGGACCTGTTTCGAAGCGCCCCGATTGCCCAGCCATTGGCCGCCCGCTTGCGCGCGACCAACCTGGATGAGTATGTCGGTCAGGAACACGTGCTCGCTCGCGGTAAGCCTCTGCGCGAAGCCTTGGAGCAGGGTGCCTTGCACTCGATGATTTTCTGGGGGCCGCCGGGCGTGGGCAAGACCACCCTGGCGCGGCTGCTGGCGGAGGTTTCTGACGCGCATTTCGAAACGGTCTCGGCGGTGCTGGCCGGGGTCAAGGAGATCCGCCAGGCCGTGGAAATCGCCAAGCAACAGGCCGGCCAGTACGGTAAGCGCACCATCCTGTTCGTCGACGAAGTACACCGGTTCAACAAATCCCAGCAGGACGCTTTCCTGCCCTATGTGGAAGACGGCACGCTGATATTCATCGGCGCCACCACCGAAAACCCTTCGTTCGAACTCAACAACGCCTTGCTGTCGCGGGCGCGGGTCTATGTGCTCAAGAGCCTCGATGAAACCGCGATGCGCAAGCTGGTGCATCGCGCGCTGACCGAAGAGCGGGGCTTGGGCAAGCGCCAGCTCAGCCTCAGCGATGAAGGTTTCCAGATACTCTTCAGCGCCGCCGACGGCGATGGCCGGCGCTTGCTTAACCTGCTGGAAAACGCCTCGGACCTGGCCGAAGACAACAGCGAGATCGGCGTCGAGCTGCTGCAAAGCCTGCTGGGCGATACCCGCCGACGTTTCGACAAGGGCGGCGAGGCGTTCTACGACCAGATCTCGGCGCTGCACAAGTCCATCCGCGGTTCCAACCCCGATGCCGCGTTGTATTGGTTTGCGCGGATGATCGACGGTGGTTGCGATCCGCTGTACCTGGCTCGGCGGGTGGTGCGCATGGCCAGCGAGGACATCGGCAACGCCGACCCTCGGGCCCTGAGCCTGTGCCTGGCGGCCTGGGACGTGCAGGAGCGCCTCGGCAGCCCGGAGGGCGAGCTCGCCGTGGCCCAGGCCATCACTTACCTGGCCTGCGCACCGAAGAGCAACGCCGTGTACATAGGCTTCAAGGCCGCGATGCGCAGCGCCACCGAACACGGCTCCCTCGAAGTACCGCTGCACCTGCGCAACGCACCGACCAAGCTCATGAAACAGTTAGGTTATGGCGATGAATACCGCTATGCCCACGATGAGCCCGACGCTTATGCCGCCGGCGAAGACTATTTTCCCGAAGAACTCGAACCCCAGCGCTTCTACCAGCCCGTACCTCGAGGCCTTGAGTTGAAGATTGGCGAAAAGCTCAACCATTTGGCCCAGCTGGACCGATTGAGTCCACGACAGCGGAGAAAACCGTGATCCCCTTGATTCTCGCAGTCTCCGCTGGGGGCGTTGCCGGTACGTTGTTGCGTTTCGCCACGGGTAACTGGATCAGTGCAAATTGGCCGCGGCACTTCTATACCGCGACGCTGGCCGTTAATATCGTGGGCTGTCTGCTGATCGGCGTTCTTTACGGCCTGTTTTTGATTCGTCCCGAGGTGCCCATCGAGGTGCGCGCGGGGTTGATGGTCGGCTTTCTTGGCGGCCTGACGACTTTTTCATCTTTTTCACTGGATACGGTGCGCCTGCTGGAAAGCGGGCAGGTGCCGCTGGCCCTGGGCTATGCGGCCATCAGCGTGTTCGGCGGGCTGCTCGCCACCTGGGCCGGCCTGTCCTTGACCAAACTTTGATAACGAGAGACCGACATGCTCGATTCCAAACTGTTACGTAGCAACCTTCAGGACGTAGCGGACCGCCTGGCTTCCCGTGGCTTTGCCCTGGACGTCGCGCGCATCGAAGCGCTGGAAGAACAGCGCAAGACCGTCCAGACCCGCACCGAGGCCCTGCAGGCAGAACGTAACGCGCGCTCCAAGTCCATCGGCCAGGCCAAGCAGCGTGGCGAAGACATCGCGCCGCTGATGGCCGATGTCGAGCGCATGGCGGGCGAGTTGAGCGCCGGCAAGGTCGAGCTGGACGCGATCCAGACCGAGTTGGATTCGATCCTGTTGGGCATTCCGAACCTGCCTCACGAGTCGGTGCCGGTCGGTCAAGACGAAGACGGCAACGTCGAAGTACGCCGCTGGGGTACGCCGAAAACCTTCGATTTCCCCGTGCAGGACCACGTGGCCCTGGGCGAGAAGTTCGGCTGGCTCGACTTTGAAACCGCCGCCAAGTTGTCGGGCGCGCGTTTTGCCCTGTTGCGCGGGCCGATCGCCCGTCTGCATCGGGCGCTGGCGCAGTTCATGATCAATCTGCACGTCACCGAGCACGGCTACGAAGAGGCCTACACGCCGTACCTGGTCCAGGCCCCGGCCCTGCAAGGCACCGGCCAGTTGCCAAAGTTCGAGGAAGACCTGTTCAAGATCGGTCGCGACGGCGAAGCCGACCTGTACCTGATCCCCACTGCCGAAGTGTCGCTGACCAACATCGTCGCGGGCGAAATCGTCGATGCCAAGCAACTGCCGATCAAGTTCGTTGCCCATACGCCGTGCTTCCGCAGCGAAGCCGGCGCGTCGGGCCGTGATACCCGCGGCATGATTCGCCAGCACCAATTCGACAAGGTCGAAATGGTGCAGATCGTCGAGCCGTCCAAATCCATGGAAGCCCTGGAAAGCCTGACCGCCAACGCCGAAAAGGTTCTGCAACTGCTGGAGTTGCCGTATCGCACCCTGGCGCTGTGCACCGGCGACATGGGTTTCAGCGCGGTCAAGACCTATGACTTGGAAGTCTGGATCCCGAGCCAGGACAAGTACCGCGAGATTTCGTCGTGCTCCAACTGTGGCGACTTCCAGGCCCGCCGCATGCAGGCGCGTTTCCGCAACCCGGAAACCGGCAAGCCGGAACTGGTCCACACCCTCAACGGCTCCGGCCTGGCGGTGGGTCGTACGCTGGTGGCGGTGCTGGAGAACTACCAGCAGGCCGACGGCTCGATCCGTGTGCCCGAGGTGCTGAAACCGTACATGGGCGGCATCGAGGTCATCGGCTAAATGGACTATTTGCCACTGTTCCACAACCTGCGCGGCAGCCGCGTACTGGTGGTTGGCGGCGGGGAGATTGCCTTGCGCAAGTCTCGCCTGCTGGCCGATGCCGGCGCATTGTTGCGGGTGGTCGCACCCGAGATCGAACCGCAGTTGCGGGAACTGGTCGGTGGCAGCGGCGGCGAATGTGTCCTGCGGGGCTACGTGGAAGCGGACCTGGACGGCTGTGGCCTGGTCATCGCCGCCACGGATGACGAACCGCTCAATGCCCAGGTCTCGGCGGACGCCCACAAGCGCTGCGTGCCGGTCAACGTGGTGGACGCGCCGGCGCTGTGCAGCGTGATCTTCCCGGCGATCGTCGATCGCTCGCCCCTGGTGATCGCGGTGTCCAGCGGCGGCGATGCGCCGGTGCTGGCGCGGCTGATCCGCGCCAAGCTGGAAACCTGGATTCCGTCGACCTACGGGCAGTTGGCCGGTTTGGCGGCGCGCTTTCGCAATCAGGTCAAAGGCTTGTTTCCCGATGTCCAGCAACGGCGGGCCTTCTGGGAAGAAGTGTTCCAAGGCCCCATCGCCGACCGCCAATTGGCCGGGCAGGGCGCCGAAGCCGAGCGGCTGTTGCGGGAAAAGATCGACGGCCAGGCGCCGAATGCGCCGGGTGAGGTCTATCTGGTGGGCGCCGGGCCGGGTGATCCCGACCTGCTGACGTTCCGCGCCCTGCGCCTGATGCAACAGGCGGACGTGGTGCTGTACGACCGTCTGGTGGCGCCGGCCATCCTCGAACTGTGCCGCCGCGACGCCGAACGGGTCTACGTCGGCAAGCGCCGCTCCGAGCACGCCGTGCCCCAGGACCAGATCAACCAGCAACTGGTGGACCTGGCCCGGCAAGGTAAACGTGTGGTGCGGTTGAAGGGCGGCGATCCTTTTATCTTCGGTCGTGGTGGCGAAGAGATCGAAGAGCTGGCGGCCCATGGCATCCCGTTCCAGGTGGTCCCGGGCATCACTGCCGCCAGTGGCTGCGCGGCCTACGCCGGGATTCCGCTGACCCATCGCGATTATGCCCAGTCGGTGCGCTTCATTACCGGTCATCTAAAGGACGGCACCAGCGACTTGCCATGGGCCGATCTTGTCTCGCCAGCACAGACGCTGGTGTTCTATATGGGCTTGGTGGGGCTGCCGGTGATTTGCAACGAGCTGATCAAGCACGGTCGCGCGGCGGACACGCCGGCGGCGTTGATCCAGCAAGGCACGACTTCAAACCAGCGCGTTTTCACCGGCACGTTGGCGGACCTGCCACGGCTGGTGGCGGAGCATGAAGTCCATGCGCCGACGTTGGTGATTGTTGGCGAAGTGGTGCAGTTACGCGAGAAGCTGGCTTGGTTTGAAGGGGCTCAGGGGCAGGTTTGAAGACCGCGTCGCCTCCTTCGCGAGCAGGCTCGCTCCCACAGGAGGGCTGTATGCAGCCACAGATTGTGGTTCAACACGAATCAAATGTGGGAGCGAGCCTGCTCGCGATTGGCCTTCAGAGGCAATAAAGATTGCGGATCAGCTTTCAGCCCGAAGCCAAATCCCTTTCCCGCTCAACCTCTCTCGATCGTGGGCCACCGTGAAATCCTGCTCCGGCCCCTTGGGCACGATCCCATTCGGGTTGATGGTCTTGTGGCTGCCGTAGTAGTGCCGCTGGATATGGGTGAAGTCCACGGTCTCGGCAACGCCCGGCCACTGATACAGCTCGCGCAGCCAGTTCGACAGGTTCGGGTAATCGGCGATGCGGCGTAGGTTGCATTTGAAGTGGCCGAAATACACCGCGTCGAAACGAATCATCGTAGTGAACAAGCGGATATCCGCTTCGGTCAGGTATTCACCCGCCAGGTAGCGACGGGTTTGCAGCAAGGCTTCCACTCGGTCCAGTTCGGCAAACAATTGATCGAAGGCTTCTTCATAAGCGGCCTGGGTCGTCGCGAACCCCGCACGGTATACGCCGTTGTTCACCGCTGGGTAGATGCGCTCGTTCAACCCATCGATCTCGTGGCGCAGGTGCTCGGGATACAGGTCCAGGTCGTTGCCGGTCAGGCCATCGAACGCGCTGTTGAACATGCGGATGATCTCCGCCGATTCGTTGTTGACGATGCGCCGTTGCTGTTTGTCCCACAAGGCCGGAACGGTCACGCGACCGGTGTAGTCCGGCGTGTCGGCGGTGTAGCGCTGGTGCAGGAAGCTCAGGTTGTCCAGGTTGTCGCCGGTCGAGCCGTGGGCCTTGTCGAACGTCCAGCCATTTTCCAGCATCAGATAGCTGACCACTGAAACGTCAATCAGCGCTTCCAGGCCCTTGAGCTTGCGAAAGATCAGCGTGCGGTGCGCCCAGGGGCAGGCCAGGGAGACATACAAGTGGTAGCGCCCGGCCTCGGCGGGGAAACTGCTTTTGCCGTCGGCGGTGATCCAGTCGCGGCGTTGCGCCTGCTCACGCTGGAAACTGCCGTCCTTGCTTTCATACCACTGGTCCTGCCAGCGACCCTCGACCAACAAACCCATCTGAACGTCCTCTCTCAATAATCATTGGAGACGAGTCTATTCCGATAGGTTCGAACTAATAGCGCAAAGGTTGGGCGTCGATGATCGACTAAATCGATCTATCGCGCGCATCCCAATACTGCCGGGCCTTGTCGAACGCTGCTTCTCGGGTCAGGCCCAAGCCGCGCAAGGCCAGGGCCATGGTGGCGATCAGCGCCAGCTGCGGATAACTGTCCTCGAGGTCACCGCGCCATACCGCTTTCAAATGCTCGGGGTCGAGGCTCTCGGGCTTGACGTGGCGCTGTTCGGACAGTCGCGGCCATTCTTCATCCCAACTGGCGCCGCCGGTGGTGCCGTACAAATGGCTGTCGGCGTCGGGGTTGATCTCGATCTCGCCGCCGTCGCCCTTGATCACGATGCTGGTGTCGCCCAGCAGTCCGCTGGCCTCGCGATGCACGGCCTGGTAGCCGGGATGGAAGATGCTTTGCAGGCCGCAACGCGCACCCAACGGGTTGAGAATGCGCGCCAGGGAATGAATCGGCGAGCGCAAGCCCAGCGTGTTGCGCAGGTCGATCATGCGCTGCATTTGCGGCGCCCAGTCCACCAGCGGCATGAAGGCCAGGCCGCCGTTGTCCAGCGCCGCGCCGACCTGCTGCCAGTCGCGGCACAAGGGGATGGCCAGCAAATCCAGCAGCTGTTCCGTGTAGAGCCGGCCCGCCGTGTGGGCGCCGCCGCCGTGCATGAAGATTCGCACACCGTTTTGCCCGAGGCATTTGGCGGCCAACAGATACCAGGGCAGATGACGCTTCTTTCCGGCGTAGGTTGGCCAGTCGAGGTCTACCGCCATGGCCGGGATAACCAGGCGCTGACGCAGGGCGTCGGTAAACCCGGCCATTTCCTCAGCGCTTTCTTCCTTGTGCCGCAACAGCATGAGGAACGCGCCCAGTTGGGTTTCTTCGACCCGCTCATCCAGCACCATGCCCATGGCCTCCCGCGCTTCGTCACGGGTGAGGTTACGGGCGCCGCGCTTGCCCTTGCCAAGGATGCGCACGAACTGGGCGAACGGGTGTTCGGCAGGGGTTTGGAGGGTCAATGCTGGAAAATCGGTCATAGGCAATTCGTCGGTTTGGGCAGGCCCGCCAGCTTGGCGGCGAGTTTGGCGGGAGTGCCTTTGAACAATCGGTTCAGGTGCAGGCTGTTGCCTTTATCCGCTCCCAGTTTCAGCGCGGTGTACTTGATCAGCGGGCGGGTGGCCGGAGACAACTGGAACTCAGCGTAGAACGCGCGCAGCAGTTCGAGGATTTCCCAGTGTTCGGGGCTCAGCTCGATGTCTTCGGCGGTGGCCAGGGCCGTGGCCACGTCGACGGACCACTCGTTGAGATCAGCCAGGTAGCCATCCTTGTCCAGCGCAATGCTGTGCTCGCCCACGTTCAGGGTCTTCATAGCCAGCTGTTGACCTTGTCGTGCTGGATCGAGAGCTCGACGAAGGCCGCATAATCGATGGCCTCGGCCCAGTCCGGAACGGGCAGGGCGCGGGCCTGTGCATCTTCGGCCAGGATGAACACCTTGGCGCCGCCGGCCCGCAGCGTGTCGAACGGCACGGTACCGGTTCGCAGCGCATACGTTGCGTCGCCGCACAGCAGCAGCGCGTCTTGGCTTGCCAGGATCCGCAGGCAACTGGCGAGGCGGCTGTCGCCGAAAGGGGAATGAGACAACACATGCAAAGTCGACATCAGAGGGTAATCACCTGGTCGTAACGGTCAATGAGCGCGGCGATGTCCGCAACGCCCAGCGCTTTGAGGTCGTCCAGCGCCAGGGCATCGACGGCGAGACCGCGCTGTGCGGCGCTGTCGGCGCAGACGAACAGGTCTTCGACGCCAAACATCGGCAACGCTTGCAAATTGGCGCTCAAGTCTTTTTGCCGGACGGCCTTGGCATCCTGACCGGCGGCGAGCTGGAACACGCCGTCATCGAGAAACAGCAGACCGATGGGCAGGTCGAAGGCGCCGCCGGCCAACACGATGTCCAGCGCTTCCCGGGCACCGGGGCCGGACCAGGGGGCCTGGCGGCTGATGAGCAATAAAGACTTGGCCATCATGTGCCTCCAAAACAGATCAAGCGGTCGGCGTCCTGGATAGCATCGTGCAACTGGCCCAGCCCGGACAACGCCCACGGCGCTTGGACACTGGCCGCCGAACGCTGGTAACGCTGGGCTTCTTCCTCGTTAAGCACGCCACGGCGCAACGCCGCCGCAATGCACACCACGCCGTCGAGCTGGTGCTCGCTGACGAAGGCGCGCCATTGCTGGGGCAGGTCTTGCTCGTCCTGGGGCGTGACGACGCTGTTGGCGGCGTTGTAGACGCCGTCCTGGTAGAAAAACAGCCGCACGATCTCATGCCCACCGGCCAAAGCTGCCTGGGCAAACAGCAAGGCGCGGCGCGAGGAGGGCGCGTGGGCGGCGGAAAACAGCGCGATGGCGAACTTCATGACAGACCCGATCAGCGAAACTGCGGCCATGATAATGCTTTATGGGCGGTGGGGCGATTCTCAGAGCATGCGTGAGCCCTGGCCCAAAGCCTCAACCTCAGGGCTCGAGGCCATACAGCTCGCAATACTCCGGCCATTCCATTCCTGCCATCTCCGCCACTTCCTTGTGAACTTCCATGCGTTGGGCCTGGTAGTCCTCGGCTGAATCGGTCGTCAGCAGCAGCGTCAGTTCCCAGGCGAACAATCCGGCGCTCTCGGCCTCGGCTTCGAAGGCTTCATGCAACCGCTCGGCGCGGAACTGCGCGGCGGTTTCGCCCTTGGCCTGGGCCAGCAGCGGGTTGAGGTTGTCCAGTTCGTCGCGCAGCTCGGGGCGTTGCTCGAGAAAAATCTGCAGGGCTCGTTCGTGTTGCTGTTCGGTTGTCGCCATGGTCGCTCCTGGGTCAATGATCTGACAGGTTGCGTGAATAGATAGCCGTTGTCGCGCGCAAATTTCAATCATGGCGCACGGCAACGAGGGGCGCAGTGCTACAGTCGGTTTTTTTCCAGAAGAGTGAATGCAATGCGAATGCTGATGGTGGCCGTGGCCGCAACCCTGCTGGCCGGCTGCGCGGGTTCGGCGATGGAGCAGGCCCGGACCCAAGCCCCCTACAAGACCCTGTCCTCGGACAAGCCGGAACAGAACGTTGCCCAATGCGTGAAGTTTGCCTGGGAAGACGAAGCGGCGTTCGGGGTCGATGCCGGCGCCTATCTGCAGCCCGGCAAGCAAGGCGGCTCGACGGTGTACACCCGATCGGCCGAGTCGTTTGTGGATCTGCAAGCCAGCGCCACGGGCACGGCGCTGAATTATTACGCCAAGCATGATGATTTTGTCGCCAAGCGCCGGTTGGCGGCGTTGGCGACGTGTCTCTAAGCCGATAAACCGAGGTGTTTGCCTTCGCGAGCAGGCTCGCTCCCATAGGTTGAGCTTAATTCTCGAGATCCAGGCGCTTCTGGAAAAAGTAGCGCCGGTGACCCGGCGGATAGTCATCGATCTGGCCGCACTGGGTGAAACCCTGTCTGCGATAGAAATCCGGAGCCTGGAAGTCGAAGGTGTCGAGCCAGATGCCCACGCAATCCTTTTCCCTGGCCAGTTGTTCGGCCATGCGCATCAATTCCGAGCCCGTGCCCTGGCCGCGCGCCTGTTCGGGCACCACCAGTAATTCGATATAGAGCCAACGAAAAAATACCCGGCCATACAGGCCGCCGACGATTTCATCGTGCTCGTCGCGCACCAGCCAGGCGACCGCTTCCGGTGCGCTTCCACCGGTCTGGGCGGTGTTATAGGCGCGTAGCGGCGCGAGGATGGCCTGGCGTTCTTCATCGGTTGGAGCGTCCGTGCGGTCGATTCGCAGCGTCATCGGCAATGTCCTTGTGCGGGGATGATCATCCACGCGAGCCTACAGGAAACGAGCATATTGTTTAAACCGAGCCATACTCCTGTGTGCTTTTGAAGCGATCCCTACCCTAAAACAAGAAGAGACCGACTCATGAAGTTCCAATCCCTGGCCCGGACCCTCGTCGCCACCTCGCTTTCCCTTTACTGTCTGACTGCCCACGCCGCGTCCCAGGCCCCGGTTGCCGCCGAGAACGGCATGGTGGTGACGGCCCAACACCTGGCGACCCATGTCGGCGTCGATGTGCTCAAGAACGGTGGCAATGCCGTTGATGCGGCAGTGGCGGTGGGCTACGCCCTGGCGGTGGTTTATCCCGCGGCGGGTAACCTGGGTGGTGGCGGTTTCATGACCTTGCAGATGGCCGACGGCCGCAAGACCTTCCTGGATTTCCGTGAAAAAGCCCCCCTGGCCGCCACGGCCGACATGTACCTGGACAAGGCAGGCAACGTCATCCCCGAGCTCAGCACGCGCGGCCATTTGGCGGTAGGCGTACCCGGCACCGTGTCTGGCATGGAACTGGCGCTGAAGAAATACGGCAGCAAACCCCGGGCGGAATTGATCGCGCCGGCGATCAAGTTCGCCGAGGACGGTTTTGTCCTGGAACAGGGCGACGTGGATCTGCTGGAAACCGCCACGGATGTCTTCAAGAAAGATGCGCGCGATTCCGGCGCAATCTTCCTGCACAACGGCGAGCCGATGCAGGTCGGCCAGAAGCTGGTGCAGAAAGACCTCGCCAGGACCCTGCGGGAGATTTCCGACAAGGGTGCCGACGGCTTCTATAAAGGCTGGGTCGCCGATGCGCTGGTGACGTCCAGCCAGGCCAACAGAGGCATCATCACCCAGGCCGACCTGGACAAGTACAAGACCCGTGAACTGGCGCCGGTCGAGTGCGACTATCGCGGCTATCACATCATTTCCGCGCCGCCACCCAGTTCAGGTGGCGTGGTGCTTTGCCAGATCATGAACATCCTCGATGGCTATCCGATGAAAGACCTGGGTTTCCATTCGGCCCAAGGCATGCACTACCAGATCGAAGCCATGCGTCACGCCTATGTCGACCGCAACAGCTACCTGGGCGACCCGGACTTCGTGCAGAACCCCATCGATCATCTGCTGGACAAGAATTACGCCGCGAAACTGCGCGCCGCCATCGAGCCGCAGAAAGCCGGCGACTCCCAGAAGATCAAGCCCGGCGTGGCGCCCCACGAGGGCAGCAACACCACCCATTATTCGATCGTCGATCAATGGGGCAACGCCGTCTCCGTCACCTACACCCTCAACGACTGGTTCGGTGCCGGCGTGATGGCGAGCAAGACCGGGGTGATCCTCAACGATGAAATGGATGACTTCACCTCCAAGGTCGGCGTGCCCAACATGTACGGCCTGGTGCAGGGCGAGGCCAATGCCATCGCGCCGGGCAAGGCGCCGCTGTCGTCCATGAGCCCGACCATCGTCACCAAGGACGGCAAGACCGTGATGGTTGTCGGCACGCCGGGCGGCAGCCGCATCATCACGGCGACTTTGCTGACCATCCTCAACGTGATCGACTACGGCATGAACTTACAGGAAGCCGTCGACGCGCCGCGCTTCCATCAACAGTGGATGCCGGAGGAGACCAACCTGGAAACCTTCGCGGCGAGCCCCGATACCCTCAAGTTGCTGGAAAGCTGGGGCCATAAGTTTGCTGGGCCGCAGGACCCCAACCACATCGCCGCGATCCTCGTGGGCGCGCCGTCGTTGGGTGGCAAGCCGGTGGGCAAGAACCGTTTCTACGGTGCCAACGACCCGCGTCGCAACACGGGGTTGTCGTTGGGCTATTGAGCGTTCAACGAGGGATCAGGCTGCGCGGGTCAGTGGAAGAGAGCGCCCTTGCCATGAAGGTCATTGACCGTGGATGAGGCGATTGGCGCGGCGGCGCGCGCATTGGCGGCTGGTGATCCCGTGGCGGCGCTCAATCGTGTCGCCCTGCGCAATGATGCCCCGGCCCTCGCGCTCCGCGGCATCGCCATGGCGCAGTTGGGGGACTTGGAGAAAGCCAGGAGCCTGTTGCGCCGGGCAGGTTCGGCCTTCGGATCCACGGACGTCGTGGCACGGGCGCGCTGTGTCGTGGCCGAAGGTGAAATCGCCTTGGCCTCTCGTGACCTGTCCTGGCCGTCGAAACGCCTCGACGCCGCCCGTACGGTGCTCGAAGCTCACGGCGATCGGGCCAACGCCGGTCATGCACGGATCATCGAGATCCGCCGCCTGTTGCTGATCGGTCGACTCGACGAGGCGCAACTCAAGCTCATCGACCTGGAGCCCGCCGGCCTGCCGTTGGCGTCCTGGGCGGTGTGCCAGTTGGTGGCTGCGGGAATTGCCATGCGGCGGCTACAAGCGCAAACCGCCCGTGAGGCGTTGGAACGGGCCGGGCAAGCCGCGCAACAAACAGGGATCAGCGCGTTGAACGGAGAAATCGACAACGCCTGGCGGATGCTGAGTACGCCCGCAGCCCGGCTGATCGCTCGAGGCGAAGAGCGTTTGCTGGTGCTGGAGGAGGTGCAATCGCTGCTGGCCGGCCCGGCGCTGGTTGTGGATGCCTGCCGGTTCGGTATCCGCTGCGCGGGCGTCCAGGTCGTGCTTGTACGGCGGCCGGTGCTGTTTGCCCTGGCCCGTGGGTTGGCCCAGGCCTGGCCCGGCGATGCGTCGAGGGAAGCGCTCATGACCCAAGCCTTTGGTTTGAAATTGACGGACGAGACCCATCGCGCCCGGTTGCGGGTTGAAATGGGACGGTTGCGAGAGGCGCTGCGCCCAATGGCTGGCGTAGTCGCAACCCGGCGCGGTTTCAGGTTGTCGCCACACCATGCTCACGAAGTCGTGATCCTGGCGCGGGTCGTCGAGGAACCCCACGGGGCGGTGCTGGCATTGTTGGCGGACGGTGAAGCCTGGTCCAGTTCGGCCCTGGCGCTGGCCTTGAGCACCAGCCAGCGCAGCGTGCAACGAGCCTTGGAAAACCTGGCTGCTTGCGGCAAGGCGCAGTCGTTCGGTCGCGCACGGGCCCGGCGCTGGACAGTACCGTCAATGCCCGGATTCGCGACCGTATTGTTACTCACTGCACTGCCGTTCGATGGTTAGGATGCAAGCACACCCACCGATGAGGCGATGTGAGATGAAACGTTCAGAGGCACAAATCCTGCGTGAATACGGCCCGTTCCCTGGCGTCGATTGCGTCCACGGCGTGAGCCATGACGGCGAGCGCGTCTGGTTCGCCTCGGGCGAAAAGCTTCACGCCTTCGATCCCGCCAGTGGCCAAACCGTGCAAACCCTCGACGTCCCGGCGAACGCCGGCACCGCGTTCGATGGCCAGCATCTGTTCCAGATCGCCGGCGACAGCATCCGCAAGATCGATCCGCGCACTGGCCAGGTACTGGCGACGATTCCGGCCCCCAACAGTGGCGATGACTCCGGGCTGGCCTGGGCCGAAGGTTCGCTCTGGGTCGGTCAGTACAAGGCGCGCAAGATCCTGCAGATCGATCCGGCCGACGGCAGGATTGTGCGTACGATCGAATCCAATCGTTTCGTCACGGGCGTGACTTGGGTCGATGGCGAGCTGTGGCATGGCACCTGGGAAAACGACGATAGCGAATTGCGGCGTATCGATCCGCAAACGGCGCAAGTACTGGAAAGCGTGACGATGCCGCCGGGGACCGGCGTGTCGGGGCTGGAGTCCGACGGCGCGGACCGATTTTTCTGCGGCGGGGGTGGCAGCGGCAAGGTAAGGGCGGTGCGTCGGCCGGCTCGAGATTGAACGACCTGCACAGCCCCCCGTGGCGAGGGAGCTTGCTCCCGCTGGGCCGCGCAGCGGGCCCAAACTCTTTGGGCCTGCTACGCACTAGAGCGCCAGTCAATCAGTTCAATCGTGTGCAGCCACCGGCGCCTTGACCCGCTCGGCCTTGCGCCAGGTCAGCAATACGATGCCGGTCACCACGATCGCGCCGCCCAGGATCTGCCCCGGGTTGAGCATCTGGTCCAGTACCAGCCAGCCGATCAACAGTGTCGCCAGCGGCTCGATGTTCATCACCGGGGCGTTGCGCGGCATGTCCAGGCGTGGCACGCACATGAACAAAACGATGAACCCCGTCCCATAAAGCACCACCAGGGTGGCGAGCGCGAACCAACCGGTGCTGCTGGCGGGCAGGTCGAGGCCGCCGGGCAGGGCGCCGGTCAGGCCGGCGAGGTTGACGCTGCTGAACACAATGAAAATCGTCAGCAGGCTGCGCACCGATCCGCGCACCTGGGACAACTTGTGATCGGTGATCCACAACGCACAAGCGAAGACGCACGCGGCGCAGAAGGCCAGGCCAACCCCCAACAGCCACTGCGGGCCGACGTCTGCCTGGGAGGCTAACCGCGTCGGCACTTCCAGCACGAACACCAGGCCCACCAGGATCATGCCCATCAGTGCCGCCGTCCGGGCGGTGGGGCGCGGGCCGCCCAGGGCCCAGGTCAACAGGGCCAGGAGGATCGGGAACACGTTGCCCACCAATAGCGCCAGCGCCACCGGAACCCGGGCCACGGCGGAATACAGGCATAGACTCTGGGCGCCGATCAGCACGCCCAGCAGCAACTGCCAGCGCCAGGCGCCGGCGGGCAAGCGAAGGCTTTGCCGTTGCCACAACACCATCGCCGCCAATACCAGCAACGTTCCGCCCGAGCGCAGCAGGATCGCCAGGAGCACGCCGGCGCCATCATCGAACGCCGCCCGCGCGGCGACATGGTTGCCGGCAAAGGCGCACCCCATGCAAAGCAGGACAAGCACGGCGATATGGCGGGGAAAGGGAACAGGGGTATTGGATGCGGCGGTGGAGCGGGTCATGGCAGGACGTCTCAAAGGGGAGTGAATTAAGCCCTTCAAAGGGCTTTTTGATTTTGTTGTCGTACAACCTGGGTCGGATTTTTACCCCATATGGCAGGAGCGAACAAGCCTGGCGCAAACCCTGATTCGGTGCAGATCAGTAATACCGGCGTGTTCAAGGCGGTTTCGCATCGTCGAGCATCAGGCCGCAAGTCCCATGATGTCACCATGTTTTACACCTTGTACGATGTCCTATCAGAGAGTAAAACAATCTTCCCCGTCCAATAATAATTAACGGAGACGTACGATGGATGCTTCGCAACCTGCAACCGCCGATCAGGGGCGCCGGATTTTCCTGAAAAAATCCCTTGTGGTCTCGGCCGCCGCCGCGACGCTGGGAAATCTTCCCGGGCTCGCCCAGGCCGCGCCTTTGAGCCAGCGCTATCCAGACCCTCTGATCAATATCCTCGACCCCAGCTTCATGGACTTGCGCATCTTCAATGCCAGCGTCGAGAAGCTCGCCGATGGCTTGCGCTGGGCGGAAGGGCCGGTGTGGATCGGTGACGGTCGTTACCTGCTGGTCAGTGACATCCCCAACAACCGCATCGTGCGTTGGGACGAAGTCACCGGAGGTTTGTCGGTGTACCGCGAGAACTCGAACTTCTCCAATGGCATGTGCCGCGATCGCCAAGGACGGTTGCTGGTCTGTGAGGGCTCGACCACGTCCACCGAAGGGCGGCGTATCACCCGTACCGAACACAACGGCACCATCACCGTGCTGGCCGACAGTTTCGACGGCAAGCCATTGAATTCGCCGAATGACATCGTCTGCAAGCGGGATGGCTCGATCTGGTTCACCGACCCGCCGTTCCAGACCGGCAATAACTATGAGGGGCATAAAGTCACCCCGGCGCAGCCCCACGCGGTGTACCGGATCGACGGCGCGACCGGCAAGCTCAGCCGGGTGATCGACGATTTGGCGGGGCCGAATGGCTTGTGCTTTTCCCCGGATGAAAAAATCCTTTATGTGGTCGAAGGGCGGGCCAAGCCGAACCGTCTGGTCTGGGCGATCACGGTCAAGGACGACGGCACCCTGGGCGAGCGACGCAAGCATATCGAAGGGCTCGACTATGCGGCCATCGACGGCATCAAGTGCGACGAGAGCGGTAACCTCTGGTGCGGTTGGGGCGGGAATGGCGACCCCAAGGCCGACCTGGAGAAACTCGACGGCGTGCGGGTATTCAATCCCGAGGGCAAGGCCATCGGGCACATTTCGTTGCCGGAACGCTGCCCCAACGTCTGCTTCGGCGGGCGAGAAGGCAACCGGCTGTTCATGGCCGGCAGCCACTCGCTGTACTCGCTGTTCGTGAACACCCGAGGAGCCACCTTCGCCTGACCCTCAGGCACCACCAATGACTGGCTGGGGGCTTGAGTTGCCATTGCGATTGCTGCGCAATCGAGCGGGAGCAAGCTCCCTCGCCACGAACATCTAGCTTTCATCGACAAAGGGCGTCCCCGACGCCCTCGATTTCAACCTAACTTCACGTTCATGGTGATCTGCGCCGTGAATACTTTCTTCCCCTGCGCGTCATGAATGTCCACCGGCACGACCTTGTCGCCTTCGGTCTGCCAGTCCACCTCGTCGCCGTTCGCGACCGCCGTCACGTCGCTCTTGGCCTTGGCCAGGTATTGCACGGTCATGCCTTTGGGAATCCACCGGGCGCCGTCGGGGATGGAAACGTTGGTCATCATGCCGGCGGCCAGCTCGGCGGCGTTGCACATGGCGATGGCGTGGACGGTGCCCAGGTGATTGGTGATTTCCTTGCGAAACGGCACCTGCACGGTCGCCGCGCCCTGGCGCAACTCTGTGACCAGCGGGTTGATAGTGGAAAAGTACGGTGCCATCTGACAGGCCATTTTGCTGAAAGCATCCGGACCTGCGCTGTTGAACATACCGAGAACCTGATTCATGTGAAGCCTCGCTGACAAGTGGGGTTACGGAATAGTGTTCTAATACAGAATAATATTCTGTAACGGAACGGTATTCTGTCGGCGGCGAATCTGTCAAGCTGTGCCCACTTCGTCACGGGCAGCCAGTGCCCGGTCCCATCCAAAAAAACCGGTTATGCCAAGCATGGAAACAGCAGATCTACTCGAACGCGCCTTCCCCGGCAGAAGGGCTGAACTCAAGCGCGATATCTTTCGCAAGGCCCTGGCGCTGTTCAACGAGCAGGGCATCGAGGCGACCACTATTGAAATGATCCGCACCGAATGCCAGACCAGCGTCGGTGCCATCTACCATCATTTCGGCAACAAGGAAGGCTTGGTGGCGGCGCTGTTCTTCACCGCCCTGGACGATCAGGCGCGTTTGCGCGAGCAATATCTGTCCGAAGCAACCACCGCCGAGCAGGGCGTGCAGGCGTTGATCCATAGCTACGTCGATTGGGTGGACAGCCAACCCGAATGGGCGCGTTTCCAGTATCACGCGCGCTTTGCGGTGACCAAGGGACCGTTCAAGGACGAACTCGCCAGCCGCAACACCTCACGTAACGGTCAGCTTTGGCAGTGGTTGAGCGCGGCAGAGCAGGGCGAGGCGCTCAAGCGCTATCCCGCCGAGTTGATGTTTTCGTTGATCATCGGCGCGTCTGAAAGTTATTGCCGGGCATGGCTGGCGGGGCGGGTGCCCTCCAGCCCGAAGGCTCACCGGGAATTGTTGGCGCAAGCGGCGTGGCGTTCCATCAGCGCTGACTGAGCGATCACTGCGGGCAGCTCCACAATTCCACGGCCGGTTGTTGTGCATCGGGCGGTCCCAGCCAGTGCGCCATGGGTTGGCAAACGCCGGCATGACACAGTTGATAATCACCGGCCTGGGGCGTGCGACCGAGCTTCAACGGTTGCAGCGGTGGCAGTTCGCGGTGATATCGCCAACTGCCATTTTCCAGCCGTGCGCCTTCGGGAGTTTCCATCCCAGCGCCGTTGCCCTTGACCCTGGCCTCACCCAGGATCAGGCCCTGTTCGCTGACCCGGTAGTCCTCCTCCCAGCGGATCTTCTCGATGGTGTGATTCCACGCCAACGTAAACTCGCTGAGTTCAAGTTGCGCCCAGACCACGCCGGACAGGCCCAGGCACAAGCCAATCACGCCAAGGCCCGCCCGACACGCCGGGCGCGCCAGAGGTGTTGCCCGATCAACAGCGCACCCAGGGCGAAGCCGATTTCATCGGTCAGCGGCAGGGCAACCACCAGCAATGCACCGGCGGCGAAGCACATCAGACGCTCCCAAATGGGCATTTTCTGTTGCATGTAACCGGTAGACGCCATGCCCCATAGGCCGATTGCCAGCAACGTCTTGACCAGCATGTAGGCGGTCATCCACAGGTTGTCGCCCTGGAGCATCAGCGCCGGGTTGTACACCGTCATGAACGGAATGACGAAGCCTGCCAGGGCGATGCGCACCGCCCAGAAGCTGATTTTCAGGCCGCTTTCCCGGGCAATGGGCGCGGCGGCGAAGCAGGCCAGGGCCACGGGCGGGGTCAGGTCGGCGAGGATGCCGAAATAGAACACGAACATGTGCGACACGATCAGCGGCACGCCCAATTCCAGGAGCGCGGGCGCTGCAATCGAACTGGTGATGATGTAGTTCGGAATGGTCGGGATGCCCATGCCCAGCACCAGGCAAGTGAGCATGGTCAGCAGCAGCGACAGGAACAGGTTGTCCTTGCCGATCGCCAGGATGTAACCGGCGAAGGTGGACGCCACGCCTGTCAGCGACACCACCGCGATGATGGTGCCGACCAAGGCGCAGGCGATCCCCACCGGAACGGCGTGCCGAGCGCCATCCACCAATGCGTGCAGGCAGATGACCAGGGTTTCCCGAGTGCCTTTCATGAACCAGCAAGCCACCACCAGCACGCCGATCACCGCGAACACGATGCCGATGCCCATCCGGAAGAATCCGACGCACAGAATGCCCAGCGCGACCCAGAAGGCGCAGCGCAAGGCGTAGCTCGAGACTTTGAGAATGATCGCCGAGCCGAGAATCACGATGGCCGTCAATGCCAGCCCGACCATGCCGGAAAACAACGGCGTGCGTCCGGAAAACAGCAGGTACACCAGCACCCCCAGCGGGATCAGCAGGAACCAGCTTTCCTTGACCGCGCCCCAGGCGCTCGGGCATTGATCCTTGGGCAGGCCCTTGAGGTCGGAGCGCTTGGCTTCCAGGTGAACCATCCAGAACACCGAGCCGAAATACAGGCACGCCGGAATCAACGCGGCCTTGGCGATTTCCACGAACGGCACGTTGATGGTCTCGGCCATGATGAACGCCACCGCGCCCATCACCGGCGGCATGATCTGGCTGCCCATGCTCGACGTCGCTTCCACGCCGCCGGCGAACGCCGCCTTGTAGCCAAAGCGTTTCATCAGCGGAATGGTGAACTGCCCGGTCGTCACCACGTTGGCGATACCCGAGCCGGTGATGGTGCCCATGAGCGCCGATGACACCACCGACACCTTCGCCGGACCGCCAAGCTTGTGACCGAACAGGCCCATGGCGAAATCGGTGAACAGCTTGATCATGCCGGCCTTTTCCAGGAAGGCGCCAAACAGGATGAACAGGAAAATGTAGGTGGCCGATACGTAGGTCGGCGTGCCGTAGAGCCCTTCGGTGCCGAAGGACAGTTGGTTGACGAGCTGATCGACGCCGTAGCCGCGATGGGCCAGGTCGCCTGGCAGGTGTTCGCCGAACAGGCCATAGGCCAGGAACAGGCCGCAGATGATCGGCAGCGCGATGCCCATCACCCGCCGCGCCGCCTCGAATACCAGCACGATCAGGACGACGCCGACGACCATGTCGGCAGTCGTCAGGTCGCCGGAGCGCTGGATCAGGTCGGCCTCGAACACCCATTGATAGAGCGCCGTGGCCATCCCCGCCAGCCCCAACGCCCAGGCCAGGGGTTGCCATGGCCTTTGCTTGCCGTGGGCCGGGTAGCTCAGAAACACCACCCACAGCAGAAAGCCCACATGCACCGCCCGCAACACAATGCTGGAAACCGGTGAAAAAGCTGCCGTGATGATTTGAAAGATGGAAAACAGCAACGCCACGTAGAACAGCGTCTTGGGCCAGTCCCGCGGGTCCGTGGCGATGCCGTGCTGGTCTTCACTCATGAGATGCCTGCCTGTTGTCGACTTGCGGATGCGAAACGCAATGCTGCAACGGCGCCGAGCGCCGTTGCTAGTCCAGGGGCTATAGCGCGCCCACTTCCTTGTAGTAGCGCTCGGCACCGGGGTGCAGGGCGATCGGCAGGTTTTTCGCGGCGTTCTTCAGCGAGATGTCCTTGGCCGCTGAATGGGAGGTGCTCAGGCGGGTGAGGTTGTCGAACATCAGCTTGGTCATTTGGTAGGCCACCTCATCCGGGACATCCTTGTGTGTCACCAGGATATTGGTGATGGCCACGGTGGGCACGGCCTCAGCCTGGCCGTCGTAGGTGTTGGCGGGAATCATCGCGCTCTGGTAGGCCGGGTTGCCGATTTTGTCCACCACGTCGGTGGGAATCGACACGTAGTTCAGCTTCATCGTTGACGCCAGGTCACGAATCGCCGCCATGCCCAGGCCAGAGGATTGCAGGGTGGCGTCCAGTTGGCGGTTCTTGATCAGGTCGACCGACTCGGCGAAGGGCAGGTATTGGACCTTCATGTCGTTGTAGGTCAGGCCGGCCGCCTTGAAGATCGCCCGGGCGTTGAGCTCGGTGCCGGATTTAGCCGCGCCCACGGAGACGGTTTTGCCCTTGAGGTCTGCCAGGGTCTTGATCCCCGATTCCTCGCTGGCAACGATCTGGATGTAATTGGGGTAGGCGCCCGCAATCGCTCGCAGTTTGGTGAGCGGTGCCTTGAAGCCGGCATCCTCCACGCCGTTTTTCGCATCGGCGACCGAGTCGCCCAAGGCCAGCGCCAGCTCCCCGCGCCCGGCTTGCAGCAGGTTGAGGTTCTCCACCGACGCCTTGGTGGCCTGGACCGACGTTTTGGAGCCCTCGATGCCGTTGCTGTAGATCTGTGAAAGCCCTACCCCGATCGGGTAATACACTCCGCTGGTGCCCCCGGTCAGGATGTTGATGAACACCGGTGGAGCCGCATGAGTGGCGGTGGTGACCGCCAAGGCTGCGGCGGCGGCCAGGAAGGTGAAGCGCTTGTTGACTCGCATTGGGAACTCTCCGTCTTGTTATGGCTTTATGCAGAGTCCCCCCACTGTAGTCGAAACGTGCTTGATGGCGAATAGGCAGTTAACGGTATGTCGGATTAAACAAGGTGGCTGCCTGGGGCCGCGCTGCTGCCGCGCACGGTCAGCACGAACGGTAGGCGCACGTGTCGCTGGGTGATGGGCTTGTTCTCGATCAAGGCGATCAACATGTCCACCGCTTTCTGGCCGAAGGTTTCGGCCGGTTGGGAGATGGTCGTCAACGGCGGGTCGCAATACGCGGCAAACGGAATGTCGTCAAAACCCACCAGGGAAATATCCTCGGGCACCCGCAACCCCGTCTGCTTGATGCGCTTGAGCGCGCCGATGGCCATTTCGTCGTTCTCGCAGAACAGCGCGCTGGGGCGTTCGGTCAAGGCGAGCATTGTCCCGGCTCCTTCGTAGCCGGCCTTGAGAGTGAAATCCCCGTGGCAGATCAGTTCAGGTGCAAGGGCGATACCGGCGTTGCGCAGGGCGTCCTGGTAACCGGCCACACGGTCCAGGGTCAGAGGGCTGCTGCGCGGGCCTTTGATGATGCCGATGCGCCGGTGGCCAAGCCCGATCAGGTGCTCGGTCATGGCGCGCGCCGCGCTGCGGTTATCCAGGCTGATGGTCGGGTAGGGCGCGTCCTTCACCACTTCGCAGGCGTTGACCAGCGGCAGCGCGTCGGTGCCGGGAGGCAGGGAGACGAAGGGGTCGCCGGCGCGCAATTGGATCACGCCGTCGGCCTGATGGGCGTAGACCAGGGCAGCGAATTGCTGCTCGATGGCTTCGCGGCCCTGGGTGTCGCACAGCAGCAGCCGATAACCGGCCGCTTGCGCCGCTTGTTGGGCGCCGCTGATAACCCGGGCGAAAAAAGTGTTGGCGATTTTCGGCACCAGGATCACCAGGTTGCCGGTACGTCGGGAGCGAAACTGCACCGCCATCAGGTTCGGTCGATAACCGGCTTGCAGCACGGCTGCGTTGACCTTGTCCCGCGTCTGGGGCAGCACCCGCTCCGGGGACTTGAGTGCTCTGGACACGGTTGCCACCGACACGCCGGCCAGCCGGGCCACTTCACGGATATTGGACAAATTCACCTCGATTCGGCGCCTTGAAAACAGGCATGACCGCGAGCTTACCGCAGGTTCGATAGCTGACAAACGCTCATCGGCGATGCAAGGGGTTTGACACGGGGCAAAACCGAGCCTAGATTCCCGTCATGATGTAACCGGTTACATCAACGATCCGGACAGAAGAGAGTCGCGATGAATCCTGTAGCACCCAAAATAAGAATGGGCTTCGTTGGCGGTGGGGAGGGTGCGTTCATCGGCCAGGCCCATCGCCAGGCGGCGGGCCTGGACGGCGGTTTCGAGCTGGTGTGCGGCGCGTTCAGCCGCGACCCTCACAACAATCGACAGACCGGTGCGGCCCTGGGGCTCGCCGCGTCCCGTTGTTACCACGACTGGCAGCAGATGCTCGACGCTGAAGCGTTGCTGCCGCTGGACCAACGCATGGAATTGCTGGTGATCGTCACGCCCAATCACCTCCATGCACCGATTGCCAGCCAGGCGTTGAAAGCCGGTTTCCACGTGTTCAGCGAGAAACCCGCCGCGCTGAACCTCAAGCAGATATTGGCCCTCAAGGACGTGTTGCAAGGCAGTCGTTGCCTCTACGGCCTGGCCCACACCTACCTGGGTTATCCGATGGTCTGGCAGGCCCGTGAAATGGTTCGCTCAGGCCTGATCGGCAAGGTGCGCAAAATATTCGTCGAGTACCCCCAAGGCTGGCTCAGCCAGGACGTCGCCGCCCAAGGCAACAAGCAGGCCGAGTGGCGCGATGATCCGGCCCAGTCCGGGTTGGGCGGTTGCATCGGCGACATTGGCACCCATGCGTTTTCCCTGGCGGAGTTCGTCGCGGACCAACCCATCCAGCAACTCTGCGCCACCCTGGGCACCCATGTTCCGGGGCGGCAGTTGGACGATGACGCAGCGATGCTCTTCAAGATGAAGGACGGCGCCACCGGCGTGTTGCTGGCCAGCCAGGTCTGCACCGGCGAAGAAAACCCGCTGAAGATCCGCGTCTATGGCGACAAGGGCGCGCTGCAATGGCGCCAGGAAGAGCCGTCGAGCCTGATCCACCGCGCCTTCGACCAACCGCTGCGCATTCTGCGCGGGGGTGTCGGCCAGCCTTGGCTGTGCGAGGCGGCGACTCAGCGCATGCGTCTGCCGGCGGGGCATCCAGAGGGTTATCTGGAGGCGATGGCCAACCTGTACGGCGATTTTGCCCAGGCCATTCGGGCGCGGGTGGAAGGGCCGGACGTTCCTGGCGTACCCGGCATCGAGACCGGTTTGCGCGGCATGGCGTTTATCGAGGCGGCCCTCATCAATCACCGGGGCGACACAAAGTGGACCGCGCTGGAAACCGGAGAGTCGCAGCTGTGAATACACACGACCAAACACCAGGCGGCCTGCGCGGGCCGGCGATCTTCCTGGCGCAGTTCATGTCCGATGAAGCGCCGTTCGATACCCTGGCGGACATCGCCCGGTGGGCCGCCTCGCAAGGCTACAAGGCCATCCAATTGCCGACCCTGGGCACGCGTTACATCGACCTGGCCCGGGCCGCCGAGAGCCAGGATTATTGCGATGAACTCACGGCCACCTGCGCGGCGGCCGGCGTCGAGATCAGCGAGTTGTCGACGCATCTGCAAGGGCAACTGGTGGCGGTGCATCCGGCGTTCGACGCGCTGTTCGATGACTTCGCCCCGGCCCACCTGCGCGGCCAGCCCCAGGCGCGCACCGAGTGGGCCATCGAGCAATTGAAACTGGCGGCTCGCGCCAGCCAGCGCCTGGGCCTGAAGGCGCACGCGACGTTTTCCGGAGCTTTGTTGTGGCCCTACATGTACCCGTGGCCGCAGCGGCCCACAGGACTGGTCGAGCAAGGTTTCGCCGAACTGGCCCGGCGCTGGCTGCCGATCCTGGACTGCTTCGACGCGGCCGGCGTGGACCTGTGCTACGAGATCCACCCTGGCGAAGACCTGCATGACGGCGCCTCGTTCGAGCGCTTCCTGCAAGCCGTCGATCATCATCCACGGGCCGCCATTCTCTACGACCCCAGCCACCTGCTGCTGCAACAGATGGACTACCTGGGCTTTATCGACCGCTACCACGGGCGCATCCGGATGTTCCACGTCAAGGACGCCGAATTCCGCCCCGACGCCCGCTCCGGTGTATATGGCGGCTACCAGGGCTGGGTGGACCGCCCCGGCCGGTTCCGTTCCCTGGGCGATGGGCAGATCGACTTCAAGGCGATTTTCAGCAAGCTGACCCAATACGGCTTCGACGGCTGGGCGGTTCTGGAATGGGAATGCTGCCTGAAGGATTCGCAACAGGGGGCGGCCGAAGGCGCGGCGTTTATCCAGCGGCACATGATCACCAGGACGGCCAAGGCGTTCGATGATTTTGCCGGGGTCACGGCGGATGAGGCATCCAATCGGCGGTTGTTGGGGTTGTCTGGGTAGCGGCTGATCGCAGAAGCCTTGTGGCGAGGGAGGTTGCTCCCGCTGGGTGGCGAAGCCGCCCCAAATACAATGTTCCAGGCAGACCGCGTTGCCTGGTTTTACGACTGCTGCGCCCGAAGCGTCGGACCGGCCGAGCGGGAGCAAGCTCCCTCGCCACAAAAGCAGGCCACAAAAGCAGGCCACAAAAAGCAGGCGGCAACAGCAGCGCACGACTTTGTTTCAACAAAAACAACAACAAGACGGTGACGGTCATGACGACGATGTACGCACGCCTCAGTACGATGATGTTCCTGCAATTCTTTATCTGGGGTGGCTGGTTCGTCACCCTCGGCACGTTCCTGTCCAACACCCTGGGCGCCAGCGGCGAGCAGGTCGGCAGGGCCTTCGCCACCCAGTCCTGGGGCGCGATCATCGCGCCGTTCGTGATCGGCCTGATCGCCGATCGCTACTTCAACGCCGAGCGCATCCTGGCGGTGTTGCACCTGGTGGGCGCGGTCTTGTTGTACCGGTTGTATTCGGCGGTGGACTTCAGCGCGTTCTACCCGTTCGTGCTGGCTTATATGGTGATCTACATGCCGACGTTGGCCCTGGTCAATTCCGTGGCCTTCCGGCAGATGCGCGACCCCGCGCTGGAATTCTCGCGGATTCGAGTCTGGGGCACCCTCGGTTGGATCCTCGCCTGCGTGGTGATCAGCTATGCGTTCGCCTGGGATTCGCGCGAGTCGATCTCAGCGGGCGGCCTGCGCAATACTTTCCTGATGGCCGCGGTCGCTTCGCTGGTCCTCGGGCTCTACAGCTTCACGCTGCCCGCCACGGCACCGCTCAAGGAGCAGGCGAGCACCCGCGGCATCAAGCAGTCCCTGGGGCTCGATGCGTTGGGCCTGCTTAAGGATCGCAGCTACCTGGTGTTCTTCATCGCCTCGATCCTGATCTGCATTCCCTTGGCGTTTTATTACCAGAACGCCAACCCGTTCCTGGCCGAAACCGGGATGACCAACCCGACGGCGAAAATGGCCATCGGGCAAGTCTCCGAGGTGCTGTTCATGTTGCTGTTGCCGCTGTTCATCCAGCGCTTCGGCATCAAGTTGGCGTTGCTGGTGGGCATGCTGGCGTGGGCGTTGCGCTACGTGTTGTTTGCCTATGGCGATAACGGTGAGCTGGCATTCATGCTGTTCATCGGCATCGCCCTGCACGGCATCTGCTACGACTTCTTCTTTGTCTCGGGGCAGATCTACACCGATGCCAAGGCGCCCAAACACCTGCGCAGCTCGGCCCAGGGCTTGATTACCCTGGCGACCTATGGCGTGGGGATGTTGATCGGTTTCTGGGTGGCGGGGCAGGTGACCGATCACTTTGTCGTGGCAGGCGGGCACGATTGGAAAAGCATCTGGCTGTTCCCGGCCGGTTTTGCGCTGGTGGTATTCGTGTGTTTCCTGCTGACCTTCAGTGGTCGGCAAGGGGTCGTGGCACCGTCCGAGGCATGAGCAAGGGCAGAACGTCAGTCACTTGTGACTGACGCTCAGCTTGGTGTACGTCACTTTCCCGCCTTCGTTGGAGTAACCCTTGTTGTCCAGCGTGTAGACGCCGGCCTTGAAATAGAAGTCGTAGCCGTACCAGGACTTGTCGAGCTTCACCTTTTTGCCACTGTTGCCGATCAGCACCGAGAGCTGGCCTTGCTTGTCCATCTGCAGCGTATAGGAGAAGGACTTGTTCAACGGCACCTTGGGCACGGTGTAGATCACCGGGCTTTTCTTGTCCTTGGGCTTGACCCGGTATTCCACGTCAATGTTGCCGGTGCCCTTTGCATAGCGGTAAACCAGTTTCAACAACGGCGTCGGCGCATTCTTGGCGTGAATCTGCGCCACCACTACACGGCCTTCCGAAGGCACCTGGTTGACCGTCAATTCACCCTTGAGGGTGTTGACGCCACTGTTGTAGCGCCAGTTGCGGTGTTTCCCGTCCCGGCTGGTTTCCCGCAGTTCTGAGCGCGGGTAATCGCTGTTACCGGTATGAGAGCCGGTGACGGGGGCCCAGAAGACAATCCTCTGGCCGTTATTGTCGAAATACTTGTTTTTCAAACTCGGCATGGCTTTGGTCGCCACGACCTGCGCGGGCGTTTGCACCGGCAGGGTGACGCTCCAGACCGTCACGTCAATCATGATGAAACCCTCCAACGGGACCGGCCGCTATCTGGCGGCCGTCAAGACAAAAAACAGCCTTCCGTGGCGTAGTCTTGATGTTATCGACGAGGGTCTGTTTCGCTGGAGGCGTACCTGACGGATGGCTCTGTGATAAGCCCCTCAGGCCGAAAAACCGGGCAGGTAATCCTGTGTCATTTTGTTGCTGATCGGGTAGAGTACGCGCCGCCCGAGAGATGGATCCCGGGCGTTTTCCCATGGAGCGTCAAATGAACCACCTCAGCAAAGTTGTCGCCTGCGCACTGTTCGGCCTGGTCCTGGCGGGTTGCACCGGCACCCCGATGAAGACCCAGCAATACGACAGCAGCCAATACACCGTCGTCGGTCACAGTGAAGCCAAGGCCACCGGCCTGCTGCTGTTCGGCGTGATCCCGATTCGCCAGAACAACCGTTTCGTGCGCGCCCAGAACGCAGCGATCCAGGCCAAGGGCGGCGACGCCATGATCAACACCCAAGTCCAGGAAAACTGGTTCTGGGCCTGGGTCCTGACCGGTTACACGACTTCAGTTTCCGGTGATGTGGTCAAGCTGAAGAACGTTCAGTAAACCCAAGCGTTAAAGGTAGGCGAGCTTACCTGTGGCGAGGGGATGAATCCCCTCGCCACAACAGCCCCCGATCATGCCTCCTCTTTCAGCGTCCTCCCACCACCATGTGACTGAACGGCGCCACATACGCCTGCAATGTCACCAACCCGCCCACCAGAATCGCCAGTACCACCGAGTGGAAAAACACGTAGCGCAGGATTTCTCCTTCGTGGCCGTACCACCGTGTCGCGGTGGAAGCGACCACGATCGACTGGGCGTCGACCATCTTGCCCATCACCCCGCCTGAACTGTTCGCGGCAGCCATCAGCACCGGGCTGATCCCCAGCTGTTCCGCCGTGACCCGCTGCAGACCGCCGAACAGCACGTTGGAAGCGGTGTCCGAACCGGTCAGCGCCACGCCAAGCCAGCCCAGCAGGGTGCCGAACATCGGATAGAAGATGCCCGTCGCGGCGAACGCCAGGCCCATGGTGGCGTCCAGGCCCGAATAACGCGTGAGGAAACCCAACGCCAGCATCGCCACGATGGTGATCAGCGAATAGCGCACCACCCAGAGCGTTCGCAGGTATTGGCGCACCAGTTGCGGGATGGAATAACCCATCAGCAGGCCTCCCACGATTGCCGCCAGGAAGATGCCACTGCCGGTGGCGGTGAACCAGTTGAACTTGTAGACCGCTTCCTCGGTTTTAGGCTGGGGCACCACGGGCGGGACTTTTTCGATCTGTTGGTGGATGGTGCCGAAGGTCAACAGCGGCGAGAAGATCGGATTCGCCTCGCGCATCGGCTTGCCTTGGGGGGCGAGCCTGGCCGATTGCGTCTGCGGGTCGATGGTCGGGCGGGTGTCGAAAATGTTCTTGAAGCCCTGGGTGCCCCAGGCGAATACGAACACCGTGAGGATGATCCACGGCATCCAGGCGCGCAGCACGGCGGGTCGAGCGTCATTGGAAAACGCGGCGCTGGCCACTGGTGTTTGTTGTTCGCTGGCGTCGATCTTCGAGTCGTCGTGCCGGCCGGTCAGCGCCGCCGAGGTGTGAATCGTGGCCGGTTTCCAGATTTTGAGAAACCCGGCCAGGCAGGCCATGGATATCAGCGCGGCAATCACGTCCACCAGCATCGGCCCGTGGTAGTTCGACACCAGAAACTGCGGGATAGCGAAGCTGACCCCGGCCACCAGGATTGCGGGCCATACTTCAAGCATCTTGCGCCAGCCGGCGAACGCCCAGATCAGCCAGAACGGTACGATCACCGAGAAGAACGGCAATTGTCGGCCGACCATCATCGACAGTTCCATTTCATCCAGGCCGGTGACCTTGGCCAGCGTGATGATCGGCGTGCCCAGGGCGCCGAAGGCCACGGGAGCGGTGTTGGCGATCAATGCCAGGCCCGAGGCGGCCAGCGGCGAAAAGCCCAGCCCGATCAGGATCGCCCCGGTTACCGCCACCGGCGTGCCAAAACCCGCCGCGCCTTCGAAAAACGCGCCGAAACAAAAGGCGATCAACAGCAACTGCAAGCGGCGGTCATCGGTGATGCGCGCCAGGGAATCCTGCAGGACCTTGAACGAACCGTTCTCGGTGGTCAGCCGGTGCAGGAAGATAATGTTGAGCACGATCCAGCCGATGGGCAGCAGCCCGTTGGCCGCGCCATACAGGGCCGCTGAACCGGCCATGTCGGCGGGCATGCCGAAGGCGAAAATCGCGATGAGCAACGCCGAGGCCAGGGCATACAGCGCCGCCAGGTGTGCCTTGACGTGAAAGAACGCCAGGGACGCCAGCATCACCACCACCGGGACCGCCGCCAGGAACGTCGACAGCACCGCATTACCGAAGGGATCGTAGACTTGTTGCCAGACCATGTTCCACCTCTGCTTTTTATTGTTGGAAGCGCAGGCCCCGGGGGGATTGGCAGAGAAGTATAGGCGGGGATTTGCCGCTGGATTGCCCGCGACTCCCTTTGTGGCGAGGGGATTTATCCCCGCTGGACTGCGCAGCAGTCCCAAGTTCTTTGCCATTGCAGAAATCTTGGGGCGGCTTCGCCACCCAGCGGGGCGGTGCGACGTTTCGCTAAATCCCCTCGCCACAAAGGGAATGTGCAACGGCTATCGCGCTTCGACGTTGTCCAGCGCGCGGTTGGCGAGCATCGCTCCCAGTTCGATCAACTGCAGGATGCCCAGGGCAACGTGTCGTCGCGAGCCGTCCAGGTCGAACGCCAGGTCGTTGATCATGGCATCGGCCGAGGCGAGGGTTTCGCTGAGGTTGGCGAGCAGGGCTTCGGTGTCGATGCCTTCATTCACGGTGAACAGCCGGCCTGGGTCAGTTTTCGATTGGCTGGACTTGGGCTTGAGGTAGAAGTCGAGGGCGCGGTCGGCGGCTTTGTCGAAGTCTTTCGAGTCGGCTGGATCGGTGTCGGGAGGGTTGGGGGTTACTTTGAACATAGATGGAACTCCAAGTCGAAAAAAGGAGCCATCCACTCTCGCTACCAAACGAAGGGTGGCGGCCATACGCGGGTTGGTAGACCGGTGACCTGGCAACCGGCGCGTCCGAAGACGCCCTGCGCATGACCGCCATAACAAATGCCATAAAGGCCTGTAGAGCTGTGCAATGCGCCAAGTCAAAAGCCGGGCTACCAAACCCGATCGCTGATTTTCAGCGACCGAGCAACAGTAAAGCCCGGCCCCAAGGCGCACAAGCCGGCGGATTCTGGCGTAGTTGTAGGTAAGGGCGCAAGGCGACGTAGCCCGAACCCGAAGGATCCTACAACCGGATAAACACGGCCCGCTGCTGGACGAGGAATCTGGGTTAACCCAAAACCCGTGGCGAGGGAGCTTGCTCCCGCTGGACTGCGCAGCAGTCCCAAGTTCTTTGCCATTGCAGAAATCTTGGGGCGGCTTCGCCACCCAGCGGGGCGGTGCGACGTTTCGCTAAATCCCCTCGCCACAAAAGCACCTCGCTTGTTTGAGGCGTGCCCGCTCAGCCCTTCGCCGCCATCGCCGTCACTTCCACCCGCATCCCTTCAACCGCCAACGCCGCCACGCCGACAGCCGCGCGCACGGGCCAGGGCTTGGCAAAAAAACGTTTGTAGACTTCGTTGAAGGCCGCGCGGTCGGCCATGTCGGTGAGGTAGATGGTCAGGTGCAACACGCGGTCCATGGAACTGCCGGCGCGTTCCAACGCGGTCTTGAGTGCCTGCAACGTGCATTCGCTCTGCGCCGTGATATCGCCCAGTTCCAGGCTGCCGTCGGCGCGGGTGGGGATTTGCGTGGAAACCAGCAGGCCGCCGAAGCCGGCGACGTCGGATGAGATGGAGTCCGTGTCCGGGTCGGGAGTGAACGTGATGTCTGGGTTCGCCATGGAAGTCTCTTGCTCGTAAAAGAAAAAAGGCCAGTCACTTCAAAGCGACTGGCCCGCCAGTTTAGCGCCGATTATCGAGCTGTCAGCGATTTCCGCAACTGGGGCGGATAACGGTCACCGGCGACCCTGGACCATCCGCTTGGCGGCCAGCACGTGCTCCAGTTGCGGTTCGTCGACGGCCACGTGCGCGGCCATGTGTCGTGCCTGTTCCCAATCCAGGTCAGGGCGCAACCACTGGAGGGCGTTTTCGCCAGTGAAGGCCAGCAGTCGCTGCTGTTGATTGGCTATGTCGCCATAAGTCACCAAGGCCAGCCCGTCGCAACCGTTGGGCGTTTCACTGGCCTGGGCCAGGGCGGCGAGAAAGATGGGCGACGACTGCCGCGAAGTCGTATAGCTCAGGCGGTTGGCCTGGGCGGGCGCGATGGTGTCCGAGGCGGCTTCATACCAGCCGTCCACCGCTACCAGGACGCGGCCGTCGCGCTTGATCCGGTCAAACACTTTGGAGCGCATCACCAGGTGCAAGGGCAGGTGGGTCAAGGGCGGCATCGTGCCCATCGACCAGACGGGCGACCACCCCCAGCGCACCTTGATGCTTTCCAGGCGCCCGCCACGGTTGCGGATGGCGCTGACCTGCATGTTCGGCTTGATCACGCTTTGTCGGTCATGAAGCGCGGGAGCCGCCGCGGCGTGAAGGCTGTCGGCGGACAAGCTTGATTGGTTGGCGCCGAAGGGCTCGCGCTGGGCAAAGAACGCCAGGGAATCCTTGGAAGAAACAGGCTGAACGAAACATTCACACATCGCGAAAACTCCAGGCAGATTTGTACGACACCCCCCGCCGTGAAAGCCCTGGGACCGCTTCGTTTGCGGTGGGCTGCGGCGGTGTTATGTACCTCCGAGCCGGCGCGCCAGCCCTTGGTTCGATAATCCTTGTTCCGACCTGATGAGCGGAAAATCAAGCGGCAATTCATCCACTTATGCGACCGCCCATCGTCTGCGTGGAGAGCTGCGCATTTCTCCAGGGTCGTTCGTTTTGTGCCCCAGCGCCGTTGCTTCGACGGTGCTTCGCGTGGCCTCTGATGAAGGAGATCGACCCATGACCAAAATCGATAATCTGCTGGATAACAAAGGGACGCCCCTCGACAAGCAGACCTTTACCTGGCGTGAGCTGGCCGGCAAACCGATCAGCAAACTGGACGACGATGCGTTCACCCGTGTGCGGGTGATATTGATGAACGGCGTCGAGTCCGACGCCCTGCGCCTCAAGCATTTCGGTGCGCGTTTCCACAAGGAGCTGCAACTGCCCCTGGCTCAGGTCAGGCGTGCCGAACACCATCAGATGACGGCCATCAACTGGTTGCTGTCGGCGGATCATTCCCCCCTGGAAACCACCGTGGCCTACGAACAGGTCGCCATCGAAGTCACCGCCGCGGTGGCCCAGAACGAGCCGGATCCTTACCAGGCGCAGACATACCGCTTCGGTTTGCTGGAAGATTTCGACCACCTCTACCGTTACGCCGCGATGCTTGATCGCCTGGAAGGCAAGGACGCCAATAACATCCTGCAAGGCTACACGGACATCGTGCCCGGCCGGCCCACCAGCGAGCACCACCGCGCCCCCGGCGATGACCTTCGTGACAACTATCAGAAGGACAGCGCCGCACTGATCACCAAAATCCATGCCGCGCTGATTACCGGCGCGGAATACCAGACCCACGATTACTACATGAACATCGGCCCGCTGTTCGCTGACCCGGTGGCACGGGCGTTGTACGCCGAGATTGCCTCGGTGGAGGAACAGCACGTCACCCAGTACGGCTCGCTGCAGGACCCCAGCGAATCCTTCATGGAGAAGTGGCTGGTGCATGAGGCGATGGAGGTCTACACCTACGCCAGTTGCGCCGAGCAGGAAGAAAACCCGCGCATCAAAGCGATGTGGGAACGTTTCCTCGACTACGAACTGGGCCACTTGAACCTGGCCTGCGAGTTATTCAAGAAACACGAACGGCGCGATCCCGCCGAAATCCTGGCCGGTCCGCTGCCACGCATGATTGCCTTCAAGAGCCAGCGCGATTTTGTCCGCGAGACGTTGTCCCGGGAAGTCGACCTGCGCGCCCATGGCATCGACTACGTGCCCAAGGAGCGCGAAGGCCATGCGTCCCTCGACTACCGCGCCCAGCTCAACAGCGAAGGCGTGCCCGCCAACATCGCCTCGGCCGGCTACACCTTCAAGCCCGGCTCCGAACTCAACCCAGTGGGAGAACAGCAATGAGCGAACGCCAAGTCACCATCGGCATGAATCGTACCGGCACCCAGATGTCTCCCGAGGACACGGCTCGCCAACTGGAAGCCACCCGACTGTTCCCGGCGGACGTGCCCGGCGACATCAGCGACTACACCGCCGAACGCGAGCGCGCCATTCGCGAGGCCGACCTGATAGGCTCGGTGCCGGCGCCAGGCTCGGTCAAAGGCATGGTCAAGACCGCGTTGGACAAGACCATCGGCAAGGCGCCGGAAGTGTTGCTGGACAAGCTCGGCGAACGCCTGGCCTTCGAGCGCACCGGCGTGAGGCTGTATGAGGCGATGGTCGCCAAGGCCACGTCCGCGCCCGGTGCCGACCCAGCATTGGTGGAAACCTTGCGTCAGATCCAGGCCGAGGAACTGGAGCACATGAACATTGTGCGCGAAGCTATCGAAACCCTCGGCGGCGACCCGACGGCCATGACGCCTTGCGCGGACGTGGCGGGCGTCAAGGCCATGGGCGTGCTGCAAGTATTGACTGACCCACGCACAACCGTCTCGCAATCGATGAGCGCGATCCTGACCATCGAACTGGAAGACAACGCGGCTTGGGAACTGCTGATCGAGCTGGCGCACAAGGGTGGTCATCCGCTGATCGCCAAGCGCTTCGGCCATGCGCTGGAACAGGAGGAAACGCACTTGGCCACGGTGCGCAACTTCATCAAGCAAGACCTGCTTGCGCAAGTGAGCTGAGCTTGCTTGTAACTGGCTCCACCCTGGTTGACCCGGGGTGGGCCGCTGGTTCGAACTTCAAAAGGACAACCGCCCGTGAGTGAAACCGACCTTGAGATGGAATTGAAAGCCTGGCGGCTTTTGCTCGAAGACGACGCGTATCGCCTGGACTTTCCCGAGGATTATCGCGACACGCTGATTCGGCGCGCCGATGAATTGGTGTTGCATCAATTTATCAGCCTGGAGGACTGGCAACTGCTCAAAGATGCGGCCGATCAGGCGTATCAGCAGACCGTGGAGATGCTTTCGAGGAACCAGCGCGATTGTTTGAATGTGAAGGGGATGCGGTTGCCTGGTGGCTGAATGCGAGGGCCTCGTCGCGAGCAGGCTCGCTCCCACACTCGTCCTTCAGCAGCAGCGCAACCGACGTCAACACTGCCCCCCCTGTGGGAGCGAGCCTGCTCGCGATGAGGCCGGTACATCCAGCATATTCATTCACTGAAACCCCGCCATCGTCGGATCGCCGCACGGAGCAGGCTCGCTCCCACATTGGATCTCCCCATTTGGATTCATCCCTGTTCAACACTCGGCCAGACCACCTCCTTGCGCTCGGCCCGAGGGAAGTTCAGGCACTGCCAGCGCCAGGCATCCTCCAGCATCCGCTCAAGCCCATGACGGGCGCTCCAGCCCAGTTGTTCGGCGGCCTTGCCAGGGTCGGCCCAGCACCGGGCGATATCGCCCGGGCGACGCGCCTCAAAGGCCAGCGGCACCGTCTCACCGGTCACGCGCTCGAACGCGCTGACCACCTCCAGCACCGAATAACCACGCCCAGTGCCCAGGTTCCAGATGTGTACACCGGTCTGCCCACGCAGGAACTCCAGCGCCCGCAGATGCCCCTCGGCCAGGTCTACCACATGGACATAATCCCTGATCCCCGTGCCGTCCGGCGTCGGGTAGTCGGAACCGAATATCCGCAGCACCTCCCGCTCACCGTTGGCTACCTGCAACAGGTACGGCAAAAGGTTGTTGGGCGTCTGCGTCGGCGTCTCTCCCAGTAGGCCGGAGCAATGGGCGCCGATGGGATTGAAATAGCGCAGCAGGCCGATGGACCAGCGAGAGTCCGAATTCGCGGTGCAACGCATGACATGCTCGGCCATCAGCTTCGACTGGCCATAAGGGTTGGTCGGCTGTCCCGTTGGGCAGGTCTCGGCGATGGGCATCTGTGGGCAATCGCCATAGACCGTCGCCGATGAACTGAACACCAGGTTGAACACGCCGGCTTCGGCCATGGCCTGGCACAGCGTCACGCTGCCACTGACGTTGGTATCGAAATACCGCAGCGGCTCGCGCACGCTTTCGCCCACGGCCTTGAGCCCGGCGCAGTGAACGACGGCTTCGATGGGATATTCCTTGAACACGTTATCCAGCGCCCGTCGGTTGCGCACGTCGGCATAGACAAAACCGGGCTCGCGTCCCGTCACGTCCGCAATGCGCTGGAGTGTCCCCCGGGAGCTGTTGCAGAGATTGTCCAGGATCAGCACCCCGTTGCCCTGGTTCATCAACTCGACCGCCACATGGGCACCTATGTAGCCCGCACCACCTGTTACCAGAATCATCTCAATCCCTCTCGGTTGTCCCTGTCCTGATGTCTCATGGGCGAGACATTCGGCGTTGATCGGCGGTCTCGCTTCGGCAGTGGTGCGCGTGGGAGACATCAGCCTGTTCTGTTGAGTGTGGTGGTGTGCGTCAGGAGTTCAGAGCAGTTGACTGATCGGTGCGTGCAGTTTGTCGGCTGGCTTCAACAAGTTTTGGAACGGCTTTGGAACCGGTTTTCTCCAACGTCCACAAGGCCAAGCGCGAGGGGAGTCTTCAGGTCTTGTTTGCCAGGCGGCCAGCGCCAGATTCCGGTGGGCCCAGCATCGATCTCTAGAAAAGGAACGTCACATGAATCAACAAGAACAACTTCACCCCAAGCAGAGCGCCGCTTCCACCACGAGCCTGCGACCCACGCTGTTGTGCCTGTCACATTTGCGCTGGGGTTTCGTCTACCAACGGCCCCAGCACGTGATGTCGCGATTGGCCAGGGACTACGACGTTCTGTTCTTCGAGGAGCCGATTTTCGAAGGGCGGCAGACCGCGCACCTGGAACACTATGGGGTGGCCGAGGGCGTGACGGTGCTGGTGCCCAGGCTTCCGAAAGGGCTGGATGAAGCCCAGGTGATCGATGCCCAGCGCGAGCTGCTGGACGCCTGGCTGGCGCAACACTGGCCGAGTGAGCTGATGCTCTGGTACCTCACGCCCATGAGCCAGGTCTTCACCGATCACCTGGAGGCCAACGTGGTGATTTTCGATTGCATGGACGAGCTCTCGGCCTTCAAGTTCGCCCCGCCCGCGCTGGTGGAAATGGAGCGGCGGTTGATGGCAAAGGCCAACGTGGTGTTCACCGGCGGCTACAGCCTGTGGGAGGCCAAACGCCAGCACCATGACAACGTCCACGCCATGCCCAGCAGCGTTGATGTCGCGCACTTTGCCGCGGCCCGACAGCCGATTCCGGACCCGGCGGACCAGGCCGCGATTGCTCATCCGCGGCTGGGGTTCTTCGGGGTCATCGACGAGCGTTTCGATATCGACCTGGTGAGGGAACTGGCTACCCAACGCCCCGAGTGGCAGATCGTGCTGATCGGCCCAGTGGTCAAGATCGATCCGGATACATTGCCGCGCTCGCCTAATATTCATTATCTGGGCGCCAAGCAATATGAGGAGTTGCCCGCTTACCTGGCGGGTTGGGACGTGGCGTTGATGCCGTTCGCCCTGAACGAATCCACGCGCTTCATCAGCCCCACCAAGACGCCCGAATACCTGGCGGGCGGTTGCCCGGTGGTGTCCACGCCGATCCGTGATGTCGTCAACGGCTACGGCGGCAGTGGCGTCGTTGCCATTGCTGATTCACCCCAGGCATTCATCGAGGCGATCCAGGCCGCGCTGGACCTGCGCACCCAGCCAGGCGTGATTGCGCAGTACGCCGATAAAGCCCTGGACGGCATGTCCTGGGACAAGACGTGCGCAATGATGAAGGAGCAGATCGAATGCCAACGATAACCCTCGAGACCCTGGACAACTCACTCGATGCCACGCCGTACGACTACCTGATCGTCGGCGCCGGTTTTGCCGGCAGCGTACTGGCCGAGCGACTGGCCGATGGGTTGGGCAAGCGCGTCCTGCTGATCGATCGTCGCGATCACATTGGCGGCAACGCCTACGACCATCTGGATGAGGCGGGGGTGCTGGTCCATCGCTACGGCCCGCACATCTTCCACACCAACGCCCAGCGCATTATCGATTACCTGTCGCGGTTCACCGAATGGCGGCCCTATGAACATCGGGTCCTGGCCCAGGTCGACGGCCACCAGGTGCCGATTCCGATCAACCTGACCACCCTCAACACGCTGTTCGGTTTGTCCATGGATGAAGCCCAGGCCGAGGCGTTCCTGGCGCAGCGGGCGGAGCCGGTCGAGACGATCCGTACCTCCGAGGACGTGGTCATCAACCAGATCGGTCAGGAGTTGTACGAGAAATTCTTTCGCGGCTACACCCGCAAACAATGGGGCCTGGACCCTTCGCAGCTGGACAAATCGGTGACCTCGCGAGTGCCGACACGCACCAACACGGACGATCGGTATTTCACCGACCAGTTCCAGATGATGCCCTTGCACGGCTACACGCGAATGTTCGAGCGCATGCTCGACCATCCGAACATCGATGTGCTGCTGTCCACCGATTTCAAGGCTGTGCGCCAGCGCATTCCACATCGCGAACTGGTCTATTGCGGGCCCATTGATGAGTACTTCGACCACTGCTTCGGTCGGCTGCCGTACCGCTCGTTGCGTTTCCAGCACGAAACCATGGATCAGGAGCAGTTTCAGCCGGTGGCGGTGGTCAATTACCCGGACGAGGCCGTGCCCTACACGCGTATCACCGAGTACAAGCACCTCACCGGCCAGCAACACCCGCGCACCAGCGTGACCTACGAATTTCCCTGCTCCGACGGTGACCCGTACTACCCGGTTCCGCGTCCGGAGAATGCCGAGTTGTACAAGCGGTACAAGGCGTTGGCCGACGAAACGCCGGGGGTGACTTTTCTCGGGCGGCTGGGCACCTACAAGTACTACAACATGGATCAGGTGGTAGGGCAGGCGCTCGCGTTGTACCAGCGTATCGCCGAGCAAGAGGGTGTTCAGGCGAAGGTCCACGAGGTCGAGCCAGGTTGATGCCTGGCTCCGCCTTTGCGTACAGGAGACCGCAACGTGCAGGACAGGATCTTCAGCAGTTTCATGATGGCCGGCTACGAGTGCTCCACCCAGCGCCGCGCCGATGGGCGCCGATTGGACATGCTCGCGGCGACTCGCCACGACCGCTGGGCAGGCGAGGATTATCGCCAGCTCGCCAGGTTGGGCATCCGTTGCGCCAGGGATGGCCTGCGCTGGCATCTGATCGAGCAGCAACCGGGCCGTTACGACTGGAGCAGCTTCCTGCCGATGCTGCGCGCCGCCCGGCGTTGCGATGTGCAAGTGGTATGGGACTTGTGTCATTACGGCTATCCCGACGACCTGGACATCTGGCGCCCCGCTTTCGTGGAGCGGTTTGCCCGCTTCTGCGCCGCCGTGGCGCGGTTGATGCGCGAGGAGGGGATCGAGGTCCCGTTCTACTCGCCGATCAACGAGATTTCTTTCTGGAGCTGGGCCGGCGGCGACGTCGGTTATTTCAACCCAGGCGCGCAGCGTCGGGGTACTGAACTCAAGCATCAGTTGGTGCGCGCAAGCATCGCGGCCATCGAAGCGATTCGAGAGGTCACGCCCGGTGCGCGGTTCGTCCAGTGCGATCCACTGATCAACGTACTGTCCTCGACTCGGCGAGCCGAGGACATCGAGGCCGCCGAGGCGTATCGACAATCCCAGTTCGAGGCCTGGGACCTGCTGACAGGCAGAAGCTGGCCGGGGCTGGGCGGACGAGAGGAGTACCTGGATATCGTCGGGGTGAACTTCTATCCCCATAACCAGTGGTTCCTCCATGGCAATCGGATCGAGCCGGGCAGCCCCGAATATCGCCCGTTGGTGGGCATGCTCAGCGAGGTCCACCAGCGCTACCGCAGGCCGATGCTACTGTCGGAAACCGGTGCCGAAGACACCGCCCGTGTTCCGTGGTTGAACTACATCGGCGAGCAACTGGCGCTGGCCATCGAGCGGAAAATTCCGATGGAGGGAATGTGTTGGTATCCGTTTCTCGATTACCCGGGCTGGGACGATGATCGCTACTGTCCCACCGGTGTGTTCGGTTATGCCGACAATGAGGGAAGCCGTGCGTCCTTCCATCCACTGCTGGTGGCAATCACCGCGTTGCAGGCGCGCTTCGCCTCACCCGTGGCGACGGCACAAGTGCCATGAACAGCCAGCAACCCCATGGGCTGCCGTTGCCCAATACGGCGATCGCTTTTCTCTGGCGCTACGTCACCCTCAGGCCGTGGCATTTCGCGACCTTGTTTTTGCTGATTATCGGCGCCGCGAGCTGCGCCGTGGCGGTGCAGTTCGGTATGAAGCTATTGGTGGACGCGATGGCCCAGGGCAGGGAGGCCGCCGGGCATGTGTGGCTGCCGTTCACGGTGTTCATTGCCTTGATCGTGATCGAAAACGTGTTCTGGCGCTCCGGTGGCTACCTGGGTTGTCGGACGGTGGTCGCCAGTTGCGCGGACCTGCGCATCGACCTGTTCAATCACCTGACGGGCCATCCAATGCGCTATTTCTCCCAGCATTTTGCCGGGGCCCTGGCCAATCGGATTTCCTCGGCGGGCGCCGCGGCTGGGTCCATCTACGGTGGGCTGGCCTGGAAAATCATCCCGCCTTGCGTCGATTTCATCGGGGCCGTGGTGGTGTTGTTCACCGTGCGACTTTCCATGGGCATCGCGTTGATTGGCGCCGTGGTCGTGGTGGCAACCTTGATCACAGTGATGGGCCTGCGAGGCCGCAGTCGCCACATCGACTTCGCGTCCCAGTCCGCGCGCGTCGGCGGCGAGCTGGTGGACCAGGTTTCCAACGTCTGGACGATCAAGGCTTTCTCCGCCCGGCATCGGGAACGGCGTCGACTGGAGCAAGCGATAGGTGTCGAGGCCAAGGCTCAACGCCGCAGTTGGATCTACCTTGAAAAAGCCCGGGTCCTGCATGACATCTGCCTGTCGATCATGGCCGGCGGCATGCTCGGCTGGTCGATCCTGTTGTGGCAGGACGGGCAGATCACCCCGGGCGATGTGGTGATGGTCAGTGCATTGTCGTTTCGCATCCTGCACGGCTCGCGGGACCTGGCCCTGGCTTTGGTGGATACTTCGCAGCAAATGGGCGTGATCGCCGAGACCCTGCGCATCATCGTCCAGCCGCACGCCCTCAGCGACACCCCGGCAGAACTGGCGCCGGGGCGCGGCAACATTCGCTTTATCGACGTCAGCTACAGCTACGCCGACGGTCGGGGTGCGATCAAGCACCTGTTCCTCGATATTCCCGCCGGACAGAAAGTCGGCATTGTCGGCCCTTCGGGGGCGGGCAAGTCGACGCTGGTCAGTCTGGTCCAGCGCCTTGACGATGTGCGCAGCGGGGTGATCCTGATCGATGACCGGGACGTGCGCTCGGTCAGCCAGGACAGCCTGCGCAGACAGATCGCCGTGGTGCCCCAGGAACCGGCGCTGTTCAATCGCACCATCTACGAGAACATCGCCTATGGTCAGCCCGATGCCACCGAGGAACAGGTGATCGACGCGGCCCGCCATGCCTATTGCGAAGAGTTCATCCGTGGCCTGCCGGACGGGTTCAATACCCTGGTGGGTGAGCGCGGCGTGATGTTATCGGGCGGTCAGCGCCAGCGCCTGGGGTTGGCGCGGGCGTTCCTGAAAAACGCGCCGATCCTGATCCTCGACGAAGCCACCTCGGCCCTGGACACGGAATCGGAAGCCAAGGTGCAAATGGCCCTGGACGACCTGATGCGCGGCCGCACCGTACTGGCAGTGGCCCATCGGTTGTCGACGGTCGCAAGGTTCGATCGGATCCTGGTGCTGCAGGCCGGAAGAATCGTCCAGGACGGCGCGCCCGATGAACTGCGCCAACGCGCAGGGCCGTTCCAAACGCTGTGGCAGGCCCAGGGGATGGAGTTAGGCAAGCGCTAGCGCCTCAAATGTGCCACCGCAGGGCAGTGTTGTTTGTTGAATTTAGCCACACCGCAGAACCTGTTGTAGGAGCGAGCCCTGCTCGCGATAGCGGTGGCTCAGCTTGCAGAGATGTTGGATGTACTGTCGCCATCGCGAGCAGGCTCGCTCCCACAGGGGGGCAGTGTTGTGTCTTGAACCTGGCCACACCGCAGAACCTATTGTGGGAGCGAGCCCTGCTCGCGATAGCGGTGGTTCAGCTTGCAGAGATGTTGGATGTGCCACCGCCATCGCGAGCAGGCTCGCTCCCACAGGGGGGCAGTGTTGTTTGTTGAATTTGGCCACACCGCAGGGCTTTTTGTGGGAGCGAGCCCTGCGCGCGATAGCGGTGGTTCAGCTTGGGGAGCTGTTGGATGTG